>NZ_JBGSOZ010000125.1:0-25681 GCF_041738905.1 Aestuariivirga sp. | reverse complement strand
ACGCTTGCCGCCGGGGCGCTCTTCGGGTTCTGGCAAGGCCTTTTGATCGTCTCCTTCGCCTCGACCATCGGCGCGACACTGGCGTTTCTGGCCTCGCGCTATCTGTTGCGCGATTGGGTGCGTGAACGCTTGGGGGCAAGGCAAGAACGCAGAACTCCAGCTCGAAGTCGGAAAGTCGGATGTGCTGCTGACAGTGACGCTCGGCCCTGAAACGCTTCATCGAGTTCGCCAAATCAGCAGTCAAGCTTGTGCTTGTGACGGCGCTCCTGATCTTCATCTTGAAGAGCCAGATTGCGGATTTTGCGACAACACTGGAGAGCGAGCTCTGGCTACGCGCTCAACATCGAGGGCAAGACCGTCTTCGCGGATTCCTTGAAGGAGGCGCTGGCGGAATTCGAAGGTGCCCGCAAAGATGGCAAGAAGCTCATCGATCTCGGGTGCATGCAGATCAATCATCACTATCATGGCAGTGAATTCGGTTCCCCTACTGAGATGTTCGACCCGGCAAGGAACGTGACATACGCGGCGCAGTTTCTGAACAAACTCCGGCAGCGCGAGGGAAGCTGGACGATGGCCGTGGCGCGATATCATGCCGGGCCCAAGAACAATCCGGCACAGAAGCGCTATATCTGCGCGGTCATCCGCAATCTCGTGGCCACTGGTTTCGGAAACTGGACGCCGCCAGCTCGGAAGTTCTGCCGTTGAGTAGACACTGTTCAGGCTTGCGCAAGCTGATGAACTGATACTTTGACAACAGCAATGCGAGAGCCGCCGTCATGAGTCTCTATGGAATAATGCGCACCGGGGTCTCCGGAATGAACGCCCAGGCCGAACGTCTTTCGACCGTTGCTGAGAACGTCGCAAACGTGAACACAACAGGCTATAAGAGCGCTACTTGCGAATTCTCCAGCCTCCTGATTGCAACATGCGTCGAAGACTATGAGTCTGGTTCGGTATCAACCGACATTCGCAGTCATATCGCTACGCAAGGGAGCCTTTGGCGGAAGTGCAGCTGGACATTGGCAAGGAACAATCCCGCATCGGAGCGGGGCAACAACGTCTCAGGACTGCGCGAGATGCCTATGAGATCCAGACCGCCAGCATCACTGAGGCAATCAATGCACTTGAAACCGTCGATCCCTACGAGGCCGCGACGCGGGTCAATCTGTTGATGACCCAGCTGGAAGCGACCTACGCGGTGACCGGGCGCCTCAGCAGGATGAGTCTGCTTTCCTACATTTGAGACATTACACGCTGACGCCAGGATAGGAAATTGCATGCATCAATCGAGGTATCAGGCAATTGCCGAGGATACAACCGAACTTGCCCGGGAAAATGAACGCCTTGCGTTCACGCGTTCCATTGCACTCCTGAGAAAGGCACAGGCAAAGGGTACTGAGTCGCGGGAGTGCGTGGACGCACTTTTTTTCGTGAACAGACTCTGGTCACTTCTGCTTGAGGACCTGGCGGATGACGACAACGGACTTCCGGACGCGCTCCGATCCAGTCTCATCTCGATCGGAATCTGGGTTCTCAGGCGCGCCGAAGAAATTCGCCAGGGAAAATCCGACGACTTCTCGGCGCTGATACAGGTGTCAGAGTCCGTCAGCAACGGTCTGGGAAGGATCTAGAATGATTATCCATCTGAAGCGCGGCGAGAAACTCTATCTGAATGGCGCCGTGCTCCGCGTGGATCGGCGAACATCGCTCGAGTTCCTGAATGACGTGACATTCCTGCTCGAGAACCACGTCATGCAGGCAGAACACGCCAGCACACCGGTCAGGCAGCTCTATTTCGTGGCGCAGTCGATGCTAATGGACCCTGGCAATGCGAGCTTGACAGTTGAACTCTACAAACATCTTTCCCATCGTATACATCAAGCCATAGGTTGCCAGAGTATCAAGAGCCAACTTGATGTTGCAGACAAGCAGGTCTTGGAAGGACGTTACTTTGACGCGCTGAAAAATCTGAGGAGCTGTTTCTTGTTGGAGAGTGAAACACCAGTTCCTGCTCTGCATGGCGGGGAGGCTGCCTGATGATCGTCAATCAGAGGACAACTGCTCAGTCTCTCCCCGGAGGAACGGCGAATTCGGACTCGGCGAAGGCCGACCTGGACTATGATTCGTTCCTGAAACTCCTGGTTGCAACAATGCAGAACCAGGATCCGACACAGCCCAATGATCCGGCTCAGACGCTCTCCCAGCTGGCATCATTCTCGAATGTCGAGCAGTCCATCAAGTTGAACGAGAAGCTTGAATCGCTCCTCTCGACATCGGGCGCTGCGCAGGCCTCGGCGCTGATCGGGCGGACCGTTTCCAATCTGAACGGTACAGTCAGCGGACAGGTGGTGAGTGTCGAGGTGGTTGGGATGGAAGTGTTTGCAGTGCTGAGGGATGGATCGCGCCTCGATACCTCCACCGGCTACAAGGTGAGTTGAGATGAACGAAGCCGATGCACTGAAAGTGGTTCAGGATGCGATATGGGCCGTCATTGTAGGTTCCGGCCCTGCCGTTGGGGCGGCCACACTGGTCGGTATCGTCATCGCGATGATGCAGGCGCTCACCCAGGTCCAGGAAGCAACACTTACCTTTGTTCCAAAGATTCTCGCAGTATTCGGAGCTCTGCTCCTGTTTGCTCCACTTGCGGCTTCTCAGCTCATGGCTTTTACGGAGCAGGTTTATGGACGGATCGCGACGGGCTTCTGAAACCTGCTTTGGCGAACATGCAGCCTTAGCCGTCGGCCGATCCGGGCGCTTGAAAGTCAAGTCACATGACTGACGTATCACGAACGGATATATTGCCTGGGTCGTCAGGGGGGAATCGCGACATCGCCTTTGCAATGGGGATTGTTGCCATTCTCATTGTCCTGTTCCTGCCAGTGCCGGCACTTCTTCTGGACATCGGCCTGGCGCTATCCATCTCGCTATCAGTTGTCATCCTTCTGGTAGCACTGTGGATTCAGCGGCCATTGGATTTCTCTGCCTTTCCCACTGTTCTCCTGATCGCCACGATGCTGCGCCTCTCACTGAATGTCGCGACGACTCGGCTGATCCTTTCACACGGACACGAAGGTCCCACAGCGGCAGGTCACATTGTGGGCGGTTTCTCTAGGCTGGTGATGGGAAACGACTTCGTCATTGGCGTGATCGTCTTTGTGATTCTCATCACCATCAACTTCATGGTGATCACCAAGGGCGCATCCCGAATCGCGGAGGTAGGCGCACGGTTTACGCTGGACGCAATTCCGGGGAAGCAAATGGCAATCGATGCAGATCTGTCGGCGGGTCTGATCGACGATAGCAGTGCGCGCTTGAGGCGCTCTGAACTCGAACAGGAAAGTTCCTTCTTCGGCTCCATGGATGGGGCTTCGAAGTTTGTCCGGGGCGATGCCATCGCAGGAATCATTATCACGGCGGTGAACATAATCGGCGGCATAATCATAGGTGTTTTCCGCCATGGGTTGAATTTTTCCGAGTCGGCGGATGTCTATACCAAGCTCTCGGTGGGCGATGGCTTGGTCACTCAGATACCCGCCTTGATCGTTTCACTTGCAGCTGGCCTGCTCGTGTCCAAGGGAGGGAACAAGGGTGCGGCTCAGGAAACAATCTTCCTGCAGCTTGGAGGATATCCCCGCGCTCTTTGGGTGGCTTCGATGCTGCTCGCCATCATGGCTCTCATGCCGGGATTGCCATTCTTCCCCTTTGCTCTTCTCGCGTCCGTGATTGCCGGAGGTGCTATCGCGATTGTTCGCCGGAACGCCGAAGCAGTGCGGTCTGCTGTGGAGCAAACACAGCGCGAGGAAGTCAAGCGGCAGGAGGAGGACCGCAACTCGGTCAAGGAACTGCTGCGGACGTCCGAGATTGAGTTGCGGCTCGGGCGGCAGATTTCGGGAGCGATGCTTGTGGTCCATGGCGAACTGGCACACCGCGTTGCAAAAATGCGGAGGCGCTTTGCTCAGGAGTATGGTTTCGTCATTCCCGAAATCCGGCTGAGTGACGACTTGATGATTCCGCCGCGAAGTTACAGCATCCATATCCATGGAACGTCGGCCGCCGCATTTGAGCTGCGGCTGGGTGAAATTCTCATCGTTCTGGGTGGAAGGGACAAGCCGGAATTGCCAGGCGACGACGTGAGAGAGCCGGCGTTCGGCATGGAGGCCGTCTGGTATCCGGATGTCTTCGCTGGAGAGTTGCGCGCAGCAGGGTACGTGCCAGTCGATCCGATGTCGGTGATGCTCACACATCTGTCGGAAGTGATCCGGAACAACCTCGGCAACCTCATGTCCTATAAGGATCTCCGGTCTCTGACCAATCGCCTGGACCCTGAGTACAAGCGGCTTCTCGATGAGACCTGCCCCTCACTGCTGTCATTCTCGGGATTCCAGGCCATACTGAAGCTTCTCCTCGCTGAGCGGGTATCCATCCGCAATCTTCACCTCATTCTGGAGGCGATTGCCGAGGTTGCTCCCCACGTCCGAAAGCCGGAAGCCATTGTTGAGCACGTAAGACTGCGGTTGGCGCAGCAGATATGCGGCGATCTTGGACAGGACGGAGTGCTTCGAATTGTCCGCCTTGGAAATCGCTGGGACATATCGTTCATGCAAAGCCTGAAGCGCGATGGAAAGGGAGACGTCATCGAGTTCGATATAGATCCCCGGCTGATTGAACAATTCGCATCGGAATTGCACAAGGCGGTTCGGACCTTCCTTGATGATGGCGGACAATTCGCACTTGTGACGGCACCAGAGGCGCGACCCTACGTACGCATGATTGTTGATCGGCTCTATCCAAACCTGCCTGTGCTGTCTCATATCGAGATCTCGCGAGGTATCCGGATCGAAGTTGTCGCGTCGATTTCATGAACTCCGAGGCGTCACAGTCTGCTTTCGTCATCTTTCTGATATTTTGCCGGATCGGTGGTTGCGTTCTCTTTGCACCGGGTCTCTCCAGCGCACGCGTGCCAGTGAACGCTCGCCTTCTGATCGCTGTAGGTATGACAGCCGCTATCGCACCACTGCTTCACCAAACCATAGCGCGTGAACTGACGGCAATTCCACTTGAGATCCAGCCAGTTCTCATTGTCACTGAAACCGTCATCGGTGCAATGATCGGCTTGATGGGGAGGCTATATCTTCTGGCGTTACAGATGGCCGCAACTGCGGCATCCAGCCTCGTCGGTCTCTCCGGCATTCCCGGCGTTCCACTGGACGAGGCCGAGCAGGGCTCAATACTCGCCACGCTGGCCTCTTCGACTGCTGTGATGCTGATACTGCTGCTCGGTCTGGAAATCGAAATGTTGCGCGCCGTGATTGACTCCTATGATGTCATCCGTCTCGACTCAACTGTTCCTATCCGAGTTCTCCTGACAAGCTTCGTTGATGTGCTGACGGATACGTCTGCACTTGCGCTTCGTCTTGCAGCGCCCTTCCTGGCATACGGCGTCATCGTGAACATTGCGATTGGAATGGGTAATCGGTTTGCGCCACACATTTCGGTCTATCATGCAACCACGGGTGCGGTGATGCTCGGTGGCTTCCTGCTGATCTACCTCTTGTGGCAGGAATGGTTCGTGCTGTTCCTGGAGTCCTATGATTCGTGGCTGACAAGGAGGTGAACGATGAAGCGGCAGTACGAAAGAATGCAGCGGCTGGCAACGGCTTCTGACACGCTTGCCTCTGCTATCGGGGTGGAACTGGCAGCGCGCGAGCGGACGCGGCAACTTGTCGAGGTAAATCTGCGGAAGTTGACTGAGATGGCGCAGTCATCTTTCTGGGTGGGACTCGCTTCGCATTCGGGCCTGCTCCACAAGATTGCCAGGCAAGAGGCTGACTTGTTGATCGCAAACGATGAAATTGCACGGCTGCGCGTACGCCTTCTGGCTGTTCGAAGCAGGGAGAAGTCATGTGTCACACAGGCGAAGCGTCTGAACGGCAGTCTGGAGCGGAAGCGCGATCATGAGGAATCACTCGAAGTCATTTCTGTAAGTCTTGTTACAGCTTGCCGCAAGTTGCCCATGCTTGATTGACAAGAACGACGCAAGAGGAACCTTGGAATGGGCTTGACACTGCCGTCTGATTTCATCGTCGATGTTATGCGCAACGCCGATCCAGTCAAGACTCGCGCCGCGTCGGCAAGACTTTCTGCTGCAGATACGGGTCAGGCGGGATCTGATTTCGCCAAGGCTGTGGAACAGATGGATGGTCTTGCGTCGCATTTCCGAACGGCTGACCTGATAGAGTCGGTTCTTGCTGCGGCAACGCCCGACATTGCTTCATTGGCCTGGAACAGGTTGGAATCTCTTGGCGGCGAGCAATCTGGTTCTGGTGTTGCGGAGGCCGCTCCTGGATCATCGGTCAACGAGGCGTTCGAGCGAATGGTGCTCCGAAACCTTTATGAATCGATGATGCCGGACTCGTCCTCGGCAACTTATGGTGAGGGGCCCGGCGCAGACATCTGGCGTTCACTTGCCGCAGACCAGCTGGCTGCGGTTCACGCTGAAGCCGGCGGTATTGGATTTGGCAACTTGATTGGGAGGAAGGGCGGGAGCGGCGGTCCTGCACCAGATAGCCAGTGGCCCTACTTCAGTGTCGGAAAGATTGTTGGATTCGCAGGCTAGTTGGGATGAGCAATCTCAAAGAGTCAGTATCTGGTCGTTTGCAAGGTGACAGGGTTGTTGCATCTGCTTCATCCATTCAATCATCGGTGTCGAAGCTGATCGAAATAATCGATGAAGAGAACGATCTGCTGCGCCAGCACCGGATTTCTTCGCATGCCAGCTTTGTGGACCGGAAGAATCATGCTTTGCGCGAATTGATCGCAGCACAGCATACAGAATCCCTGGAAGCGAGCGCAAGGACCTGCAGGCTCCTCTTCGAACGTCTGTCGTCAGCCCTCAGACTTAACGCAAAGCTGCTGAAACTTCACATCAGCGCGGTTGGAGAAGTAAGCGACATCATCGTCGGCTGTATGCGTGAATCCGACTCAGACGGTACCTATGGACGATGCGGAATGTCCAAACGAAGGTAATCTAGTTGCTGAAGATTGTCTTGCTCGGTGTTTGGGTGATTCTCGTTACGGCTGGAGCGACGCTGGGCGCAGCCAATCTCTATCGCGTCTCCGGGAACTCTGATGTTGTAGATGTCGAGAATCTCGGGGTAGAGGAGTTGAAGTCGGAGATGACCAGCGTACCGTTGATCCGGGGTGGAGAGATCATCGGGTATCTTATCATACAGCTTTCATTTGCAGCAGAACGCCGGTTGCTGGCTGAAGCGAAGCTGGAACCCGCACCCTACCTCACGGATGCTACATTCAGAGTGATCTTTGCGCGCAGCGATATCGACTTTCGGAGAATGCGCGGTACCGACCTGGATTCACTCACGGCCGCCATTGCAGACGAGGCGAACAGGAGGCTTGGTTACAATCTTGTTCGCCAAGTCCTCATCCAGCAACTCAACTTCGTGCGCCGCGAGGACATCCGGACGAACTGGATCGGGGGCGGGAATGAGAACCACTAAAATTGGGATCTCCCATGAAAGTAGGGCACGGGAGCCTGAGGGCGAGCGCAAGGTTCTGGCGGAGATCGTTCGGACACAGGTGAGCAGAAGAAACATGGACCTGTCAGGTGCAGACCTGATGCGCGTCGCCCATGATCCGCTGCTTGTTGCGGCATATCTGGATCGTGTGTCCATGGAGCAGGAGGAGATCCATGCACCGGTCCATGAACTCCATTCCGACCTGAGATGCCGACTGGGGACGGCAGGGGTTGCATTTGGAGTAAATGGATCGGACGGCACAGGTCGGACAGAATCACGTTTTGTCTATTGCGATCGGCCTTCAACATCGCTCTTTCCTGAAGCGTTCTATGCTGGGAAGGGGGACCGTGACTCCGCGATTGACAGTGATGGGAACCAGATGAAACAGATGAAATCCGGGAGAACCGGTCAATCCCTTGGCTGGGGTTTGTTCTTCCGTCGTTGGCACACACCTTGGAAGTAGTACGGAAAGCTTCCCCTAGATCTGCGGCCGTAGTGATTTGTGGCATGGAGTTTGCTGATCCCTTTCCAACATGGACAGGATCGCAACATGATCGAGCGAAGTTATGAAGTCGTCAGGTGCTTGCCACGTGAGGATCTCGAGGAGTTCGCCGTGCGGACAGCTCTTCAAGTCAGGATGGAGCGGGTCGAGAGCAGTTCCGGAGACTATTTTGTCGCGGTAATCATCGGATTCATGCTTGGAGCGCTCGTGGCAACTTCAGGATTTCTAGTTGGAACCGGTATTGGCTGATTCTTCCTGCCTGATGACGTGGCCGACGAAGGGCAGTTCTCGGAACTGATGTGCCATGTCCATGCCATAGCCCACGACGAACTTGTCGGGGCAGAGGAAGCCCTGAAAATCAGCCTTGATATGCGCCGCCAGATGTCCAGGCTTGTAGAGCAGTACTGCCGTGTGAGTAGCCTTTGCACCCCTGGCGGCAAGAAGGTCCTTGGCGAAAGCGAGCGTTCGTCCCGATTCGAGAATGTCGTCAATCAGCAACACGTCGCGCCCTTTGACATCGGTTTCGATGTCCCTCAGTACCGTGACCTGTCCAGATGATTTCGTGGACTTCCGATAACTCGAGAGAATCATGAAATCCACTTCGGGCGAAAGTCCCGCATGATGCATCGCGCGGATCAAGTCGGCCGCGAAGACAAAACTTCCCTTGAGGATCGGAACGACGAGCAGGTTGGTGGGTTTGCGGCCGGCGATGGCAGCCGCTATGGCCTTCACCCGCTCCGCAATCAACTCTTCGGAAAACAGCACCCCGATCCTGTGACCGTCGATAAGAATTTCGCTCATGGCTTGCTACTTGAGCCGATTTCATCAGCTCGGGCAAATCGAATTTCGAGATTGCTCGCCGTTTCGGGGGGGGAGGCTATCCTGGTCACGAAGTTGGTATTCTCACCCGGACTGAGTGGTCTGGCGTTGGTGTCGAGATTCCAGTTGTAGACTTCGGCGTGGCCGTTGTCCGTCAGCCCGAAGCGCAGCCACGGTATCTTGCGGGAACCGCCTGAAACATTGGCGATTTCACCTTTGATTGAAATGACCCTTTTGCCCTCGACAAGGAGATGCTGCATCTCGACTTTGCGGATTTCAAGGCCATAGATGTTGACCCTTTGGCCCATCCATTCGTAAATTGTTGCGGTAATGGGTGCGGCCTTTACAACCTGCTCGGGGAACGTCACCGCATAGACGGCTGGAGTACAGGCAAACATCGCAAGGCCGAACCACGCCGCGGTCATGATGCGGCGTACCTTTCGCTTTACCGCGAAGCATTCTTGAGCTTCGCGGGTAGCGTCAACGAGACGGCGTATTTCGAAGTCGGGTTCAAATCCGGATTCGATCAGTGCAGGCGTAGAAGACTGAATGTCCCGGGATATTTCTATCGCTCGGCCTTCGATCCAGTCATGTCCGCAGGCGGAACATTTGATCATGGTTCCATCGGCATCGAATCGCGATGCCGGAAGGTCAAACTTCGTCGAGCAGGAGGGGCAGCGGATGATCATGCGTTCTTTTGATGTTGGCGCGATCGGATGCGCCTTGATGCTGACGGCATTAAATCGCCGTTAGGGTTAATGGCTCGTTAAAGATCGTGATGGTTTAAAGAGGGTCGACAAGGAGGGGATCGTCTGGTGCTACGGCTTGAAAACGTAGGCCTCCGCTATGGTGAAGGCCCGGAGATTTTGAAGGATGTGAGCTTTGCCATAAGGCCGGGCGATTTTTACTTTTTGACGGGTCCGTCGGGTGCCGGGAAGTCGTCGTTGCTCAAGCTCCTGTTCCTGGCCCTGCGGCCAACGCGGGGATCGCTGCATATCTTTGGCGAGAACATCGGGAGTCTGCGGCACGACAAGCTGCCACCCATCCGGCGGCGCATTGGGGTTGTGTTTCAGGAGTTCCGCCTTCTCGATCACCTGTCTACCTTCGACAATGTTGCCCTCCCGTTGAGGGTGGCAGGCAAAGTGGAGTCGAGTTACCGGCGGGACGTGATGGATTTGCTGGACTGGGTCGGGCTTGCGGACAAAGCGCGGTCGTATCCACCCATACTATCGGGCGGTGAAAAGCAGCGCGCCGCCATCGCGCGGGCCGTGATCGCAAAGCCGCAACTCCTGCTTGCTGACGAACCAACGGGAAATGTCGATCCCGTGCTGGCGAAGCGCCTGCTTCATCTTTTTCTGGAATTGAACCGTCTTGGCACAACCATGCTGATTGCGACACATGATCGTGGCCTTGTCCGGCAGGCTGACCGTCCGGTCCTTCATCTTGAGGAAGGGATGATGAGTCTGCAATGAAGCCTGGTGCGATCATACCCTCGAACATGGCTTCACTCCGGTCGCTGACCGTGACGATGGCGGTGATGAGCTATCTTGCCTGCCTGGCGATCGGTGCGTTGATCCTGGTGGATCGTGCCGTAACGACCTGGACAAGCGGGCTTGCACGCGAGATGACAGTCCAGATCAGGCATGTCCGCGGGGCGGATGTAGTCGAGGAAGTGGAGAAGGCCAGGTCCATTCTTTCAGGCTTTGCCGGCATCGCCCAGGTGGATGTGCTGGATGACCAGGCTGGGGCGAAGCTTCTGGAACCCTGGTTGGGGACGCGCTCGCTGGAGGGATTGCCGGTTCCACGTCTTATCCGCGTCGTGGCCGACACCGCATCACCGCCGGACCTTGCTGAGTTGGAGAAGGCTCTGGGAGGGCTAAAGGGCGTCAGGCTGGACACACATCGCAAGTGGGAAGCTGAATTGACTCGCATGGCGCGGGCGCTTTCATTGCTATCCTATGCGATTCTGGCACTCATATCGTTGTCGGCCGTGGCTATCGTCGTCTTCGCCACCCGTGCAGTACTTCAGGCCAATCGTCATATCGTGGACCTCCTGCATCTCGTGGGTGCCAGAGACAGCTATATCGCCCGGCAGATCGACGGCCGGTTCGTGCGTACGGGCCTGCTCTCAGGCTTCATCGGTGTGGCGATGGGAATTCTGACCTTCCTCTTGCTGGGTCTTGCCGGCAGTGACGGCGGTGGCGGGTTTGCCGCTGCGAGCAGGGGCCTGCTCTTTGCGCCTCCGGATATTGCGGTGTGGAGCTACGGGGCACTCATTGCCGTCCCGGTGGCCGCAACCCTGATCTGCCTGATCACATCCAGAATCACCCTCATGCGGCGGCTGGGTGTGACGACGTGATCTACATGCGCTCCGCGCTCTTCAATGTCATCTTCTATGTGAACCTCGCCCTATTCTTGGTTCTTGGGTCGTGGTTCTTTTTCACGCCCCGCAAATGGTCGATCAGGGCGCTTCAGGCGTGGGCGCGCTCTTCGATCTTCTGGCTGTGGGTGATCGCAGGTGTACGGATGGAGGTGCGGGGCCACGACCGGATACCCAAGGGTGCCTGTCTGGTAGCGGGCAAGCACCAGTCCTTCTGGGAGACCTTTGCCATCCTGCCATTGCTGGACGATCCTGCAATGGTTTTGAAGAAGGAGCTCACATACATCCCCTTCTTCGGATGGTTCATCTACAAGTTCCGGATGATCCCCGTTGAGCGCTCGGCCGGGACTCAGGCCCTGAGGTCGATGATTGCGCGGGCGGAGGTTGAGATCGCTGCGGGGCGGCAAGTTGTGATCATGCCGGAGGGGACGCGAAGGGGACCCGACGACCCCCCGGACTACAAGCCGGGAGCGGCGGCGGTCTATGGCAAGCTCGGAGTTGCCTGTGTTCCTTTTGCGCTGAACTCCGGAGTGTTCTGGCCCAGACGGCAATTCCTGAGGCGGCCGGGCACAATCGTGATCTCGTTTCTGGATCCCATTCCTCCGGGTTTGAACCGTAAGGTTTTTCAGTCCCGCCTTGAGGTGGCGATAGAGGACGAGACGCGGCGGCTGGTGGCGGAGGCAAGGGACAAATAGAGAACAATCTCTCGACTCGGGAGGGGTAAGGCGTTAGGATTCTACTTCAGTTCAGAGAGTTCGATCATGGACATTCTTCGGAAGACTGCTCTCGACCCCGTCTCCCAGGAAATCTGGGAGATGAAGTATCGCTTTAAGCCAGAGGACGGCAGTCAGCCGGATCTGTCGATCGAGGACAGCTGGCGGAGGGTGGCCCGTGCTGTCGCTTCAGTTGAGGCTGGGGCCGATCAGGGGCGCTGGACCGATGCATTCTATGGCATCCTGAAAGACTATCGCTTCCTTCCGGCGGGGAGGATCCTCGCTGGAGCGGGCACCGGCCGACAGGTGACGCTGTTCAACTGCTTCGTGATGGGCCGGATTCCCGATTCGCTGGACGGGATATTCACCCAGCTGAAGGAAGCCGCGCTGACCATGCAGCAGGGCGGCGGAATCGGTCATGACTTTTCAACGCTGCGTCCGCATGGCTCACCCGTGAGGGGTGTGGGTGCTGATGCGTCGGGTCCCATCAGCTTCATGGACGTCTGGGATGCGATGTGTAGAACCATCATGTCGGCTGGAACCCGCCGAGGCGCCATGATGGGCACCATGCGATGCGACCATCCTGATATTGAAGCTTTCATCTCCGCCAAGCAGACATCGTCGCGCCTGCGGAACTTCAATCTGTCCGTGCTGGTGACAGATCGGTTCATGGCCGCTGTGAGGGCTGGTGAGGATTGGCCTCTGGTTTTTGAAGGCCGCACCTATCAGGTGGTGCCGGCGGCAAAGCTGTGGGGTCAAATCATGCGATCGACCTACGATTATGCCGAGCCCGGCGTCATCTTCATCGACCGGGTGAATGCGGAGAACAATCTCGGATATTGCGAGTCGATCTTCTGTACCAACCCCTGTGGCGAGCAGCCTCTTCCGCCCTATGGTGCATGCCTGCTCGGATCGGTGAACCTCACCCGGTTCGTCAGCCAGCCTTTCACGGCCAAGGCCACGCTGGATGGGGACGGGCTGGCATCTGTGGTGGCGACCGCTGTCCATTTCATGGACAATGTCATCGACGTGTCGAACTATCCCCTGCCCCAGCAACGTGAAGAAGCCTTCGCGAAGCGGCGGATCGGGCTCGGTGTGACAGGACTTGCCGACGCTTTGGCGATGTGTGGCCTGATCTATGGGACCAAAGAGGCTGCGGCGGCGGCGGGAAGTTGGATGGCCTTGATCGAGCGGGCAGCCTATCTCGCAAGTGTCGGTCTGGCCCAAGAGCGTGGCGCTTTCCCTTTGTTCGATGCGAAGGCCTATGGTGTTCAAGGTCATGCGTCGCGTCTCGATCCGGACGTACGGGATGCGATTTTGGAGAATGGCATCAGGAATGGCCTTCTCACCTCCATTGCGCCGACGGGCACGATATCGCTGCTGGCAGGCAATGTGTCCAGCGGTGTCGAGCCGATATTCAGCTTGCGTTACGAGCGAAAGCTTCTGCAAGCAGATGGAACGCACAGGATCGAGAAGGTCACCGACTTTGCCGCTTCCCTGTGGTGGGAGATGCATGGTGACGACGCACCCTTGCCCGAGGCTGTTGTGACGGCGGAAACCCTGACACCTGAGGCTCATCTCGTGATGCAGGCCGCTCTGCAGAGACACGTCGACAGTTCGATTTCAAAAACTATCAACGTCCCTGTTTCGATATCCTTCGAGGACTTCAAGACAGTCTATGAGAAGGCCTTCGATCTTGGCCTGAAGGGTTGTACGACCTTCAGGCCGAACGCGATAACGGGATCGGTGCTGTCATCGGGCGTGGGCGATGGAGATCCGAAGGCCGTTCTTGAGGACCGCCTCCCGATGGCCCGCGACGAGGCCCTCCCAGGGTTTTCCTACAAGCTCAAGTGGCCCGAGAGCGATCATGCAATCTATATCACCATCAACGACATCGTTCAGAACGGCCAGCGGCGTCCCTTCGAGATTTTCATCAATTCCAAGAACATGGAACATTATGCGTGGACGGTAGCGCTGACACGGATGATCTCGGCGGTGTTCAGGCGCGGCGGCGATGTGTCGTTCGTGGTCGAGGAGCTCAAGGCCGTCTTTGATCCGCGTGGCGGGCAGTGGATGAGGGGGCGTTACGTTCCGAGTCTCCTTGCAGCGATTGGCGGCGTCATCGAGAAGCACATGATCGAGATCGGTTTCCTGTCTCCCGAATCTTCAAATGCGTCTTTGGCCAGTCAGGATCGGGGCTCGCGCCGGTCGGGTTGTCCGCGTTGTGGTGAACAGGCGCTCGTGTTTCAGGAGGGATGCGCGACCTGCCTCTCCTGTGGATACTCGAAGTGTAGCTAGAGGATAGATTGACATGAGACCAAATATGTTCTAGTTTTGTTCTTATGATACATGGCTTCCCCATCTCTGCAAGTCTCCCCGAGGATCTTGGTTTCGGTGAACGCTTCTGGTACTGGCGCGGCGTTTCGGGCCAATCCTATATTCACTCGATCTATTCACGGGAGTCATGTCCTCCCGTGGCAGGCGCGGTCTTTGTTGCCATTCAGAAGGTGGATGCCACGCGGAGAGCCATTTCGGTCGGCCGCATTCCCGTGTGGGGTGAGAATGCACCGCGGAGTGGATGCGGTGATTTCTTCAGGAACATCGCCGCTGACGAGATCCACGTTCACCTGCTGGCTCAGGACAATGAGTGTGCCGAGCGTGTGATGAGGGACCTTCTGCTGGCGCTTGAACCTGAGCTGGTCGCTCCTCCCAAACCACATGAGGGCGGGAAGCCTGTTCAGCTTCTTTTGCTCGCTGCGTGATAATCAAGCTGGCGGGCCAGGCGCTCGAGAGTTGGGTCGTGTATTTTCATGTCACGCAGATGACCGACCGTGTTCATGACGTAGTCGATACAGCGGCCCGACGTACCATGCCCGTTGACCACGTGGTCTAGCAGTGCGCCGTCTGCCAGAGCACCGGCATATTGCTGGTGTTTTCTGTCTGCCACATAGGTCACTGCTTCCACGGTAGCGCCGCTCTCGACGAGCAACATGGATTTGCGCCTTTCGAGGTAGACCGAGGTCACCTGTTCCCTGGCGCGGAGATACGCGATGGTCTCTTCCCAACGGCCTTGGGCAATCTCGAATCCCATGCCATGGCACGACCCACCACGATCGAGCCCCAACACCAGACCCGGCCGCGCGGGTGTTCCACGATGGACAAAGGAATAGACACAGAGCCGCCGGTGATAGCCGCGCACCAGGGCGGGCTCACTACGGATGAAATCGAAGCCTGGCCGCCACATGAGCGATCCGTAGCCAAAAATCCAGAACTGCGGCATGGTCGGGGAACTATTAGCCCACATCGAGAAGCCTGTTCAAATGACGAATCCTGCGACCCGTCCGTGGACAATTCTGCTGCCGCTGATCGCCGTTCTCTGTCTTGCGGCGATCTGGACCGTCTACTGGTTTGTGGCGCTTGGAATGGTCAAGGACAGGATGGCGTCAGAACGGAGCAGATTTGCCAACGATGGCCTCACGCTGGATTGTTCCGAAGAGTCCTGGGGCGGCTATCCGTTTCACTTTGAGTGGCGTTGTTCTTCCCCGGTCCTCACGCGGCAAACCCTGGCAGACGCCAGATCAGGGGATTTGCTGCTGGTGGCGCTGGCTTATGCGCCATGGCAAGTCGTGGCCTTGCTCGACGGCCCGACGACCCTGGCCGGGAAGGGCATCGTGCCGGTGACCGCCACCCATGGGCGCATCATGGCGGCGGTGACCCTCGACCAGGACTGGAAGCCTCGCCTTTCGGCCGAGATACCGAAACTGGCCATACCCGATCTCCTGTCGGTGGAGCAGACCTTGATCCACACGCGGCCTGCACCTGGTAATGCCACGGATGTCGCGGCGTCCTTGACGGGAGGGATCTATCGGAGGCCGGACAGACCCGAGTTGGTGCTAGATCAGGCCGACTTGACGGGCACCCTGCTTCCCGATCCGTCGCTGGCAGTCGAAAGGTTCGAGTTCAGGCAAGGCACCATCAGGTATTGGGGAAGCGGCAGCCTGTCACTGGACGCTGAACATCGCGTGGCCGGAACGATTGCGACAGAAACCAACGACCTCAATGGACTCCTCGGAATCCTGGGCCCCCATCTCTCGCTGACGGATCAGCAGGGGGCCGGCCTTCGGACCGTTCTGGGCCTCCTGGGCAACGAGGCGAAGGCAGACGTGATCTCCAGGGATGGACAACTCTTTGTGGGCCCATTCAAGGTCTACGACGTTCCGCCATTCTACTGAGTCTTCGGCACACCACGGCCGAAATTTGGGGCCGCCGTATCCTGTCCCGCGGCAATGATGCTCCTTCGGATTTCTCTCGAGCGGCTGAAGAGGTTGAACAGCATGTCCCCGTCTCCCCAGCGAATGGCGCGTTGCAACGCGGAGAGATCTTCCGAGAAGCGGCCAAGCATTTCGAGCACGGCCTCTTTGTTGTTGAGGAACACGTCACGCCACATGGTGGGATCTGATGCGGCAATACGGGTGAAGTCACGGAATCCGCCGGCGGAATACTTGATGACTTCGGAATCCGTCACCTCTTCGAGGTCGGCCGCGGTCGAGACGATGTTGTAGGCGATCAGATGCGGCAGATGGCTGGTGATGGCCAGCACGAGATCGTGATGCTCGGGCGTCATGATCTCGACGTTGGAACCGCAGTCCTGCCAGAACTTCACAAGTTTCTCCACCGCGCTGGGATCGGCATCTGGCAGAGGCGTCAGGATGCACCAACGGTTGATGAACAATTCCGCAAAGCCTGATTCGGGTCCCGACTGCTCGGTACCGGCGATGGGATGGCCTGGAATGAAAGATACGCCTTGCGGCAGATGCGGAAGCACGTCGCGCACGACTGCCGCTTTGACAGAGCCCACATCCGTCAGGATGGCGCCCGGCTTCAACGCCGGAGCAATCCCCTGTGCCAATGCGCCATAGGTCCCAACCGGCGAGCACAGGATGACAAGATCGGCATCGCGCACGGCATCGGCTGCGCTCTGGTGGATGCTGTCCGCAAGTTTCAGTTCTGCAGCCTTTCGCCGCGTGGCTTCGCTGCGGGCATACCCAGAGATGTGCCCGGCGATCTTGCGTTGCCGAATGGCGTGCGCGAGCGAGGAACCGATCAGGCCGAGGCCGATCAACGCAACACGTTCAAAGTTTTCGGTCATTTCAGGAAGGTCCGCAGACTATCGATGAGACCCCGGTTAGCCTCCTCTGTTCCGACTGTCAGGCGAAGCGCTCCCGGCAGGCCATAGCTGTCCATGCGGCGGAGTACGAATCCGTTCTCCTGGAGATACGCGTCAGCAGCATGTGCATTGTGTTCCTTGTCCGCCGGAAAATGTACGAGCAGGAAATTGCCGACTGTGGGGGTGACATCGAGGCCAAGCGTTTCGAGTTCGCGGACAAGCCAGGGAAGCCAGATGTCGTTGTGCGCGATGGCACGCTCCACGAATTCCTGGTCGGCGATTGCGGCGGCTCCCGCGGCAATCGCCGGAGCACTCACATTGAACGGTCCGCGCACTCGATTGAGGACATCGGCAATGTGGGCTGGGCAGTAGGCCCATCCCAATCGAAGTGCCGCCAATCCATGGATCTTGGAGAATGTCCGCGTCATCACGACATTGTCGAAGGTGGCGACAAGTTCTATCCCGGCTTCGTAATCGTTCTTCCGGACATACTCGGCGTAGGCCGCATCCAGCACCAGCATGACATTCCGCGGAAGCCCGGCATGCAGCCGCTTCACTTCGCTGAACGGCAGGTAGCGGCCGGTCGGATTGTTCGGGTTTGCAAGAAACACCATGCGGGTCCGGTCGGTGACCCTTGCCAGTATGGCGTCGACATCCGCGAGATAGTCCTTCTCGGGCGCGACAATGGGCGTCGCGCCATTGGACTGGATGGCGATCGGATAGACCAGAAAGCCATACTGGCTATAGATGGCCTCGTCGCCCGGTGAGAGATAGGCATGCGCAAGAAGCTGAAGAAGCTCGTCCGAGCCAGCCCCGCAAACGATGTTCTCCGCCAACAGCCCATACCGGCTGGCGATGGCCTGCCGGAGTTTGGAGGCCGATCCATCGGGATAGAGTTCGAGTGTGCCTGCCGCCGCACGATACGCATCGACCGCCCGAGGGCTGGCACCGATGGGGGATTCGTTGGACGAGAGCTTGTGGACCTTGGCTCCCTTTGCGCCGCTCTTGCCCGGCACATAGGCTGAAATATCCAGAATTCCGGCCTTGGGCTGCGGACGGAGGATGTCGGAGACGATTGTCATGAAAGCACCTCGATGGGTCTGGGATAGCGGCCTGCCACGCGGATATCCGGATCAGGCCGAGAAGCGGCATCGGCGGAAGGTCGATCTGCTGTGAGAAAACCGGGTCGGCTTGTCACCCACCAGCCGCCCGAGTGAACCTGCCAGATGGGACGGCCAGTACCGGCGAGATCGACCGGAGACCGGGTCAGGAAGATGGTTTCATCATCTCCACTGGGCTGGGGCTCCGCATGGCCAAAGACAAGCAGTTCCGGAACGGTCGTGTTTCCGGCGGCCGGCAGGCAGCTGACAAGTCGAAGACCCTCATCGGCTGACGCGGCAAACACGTCGGCCCAGCGAGTATCTGTGGCCACGACTGCAAGATCACCCCGGTTTTCGGCAAGCGCCCGAAAGGCAGCCTCGATGCTGTCATGGGGTTCGACCCGCATGCCGTTGAAATGCTCTGCGATACCGAGGCGCAGGTCGATCGTTTCGGCGACCGCCCTGGGGACGTGAACCGTGATGGGAGCCTGCGATTGCGTGGATGCGGAAAGGATGACGCGCCAAAGACGCACCAGAAGTTGCGGCGGGAGCTGATTGCCTCCCTTGTCCATGAGCCTTCGCAGCATCGTCGCTTCGCGGGCAGGCCTCAAGGGTGATGTTGCCAGAGTACCATCCGTTGACTTGGTGGCCCGTACCTTTGCAGTCGCGGCAAACCGCCGGATCAGCAGATAGAGTATCGCATCGTCAATGGCGTCGATTTCGCGCCTGATGTCGTCCAGGTTTGTATCCTGCTTGAGAACGGTCATGGAACAGGCAAGCTCGTTGTGCATGCCCCGGCCGTGAACGGCTTCGCCGGAGCGGCGCTATTCATAGGCGCCACGAGCGGAAATGCAAACATATCCTATGGATCGGCAGGCCCTTCACGGCGTGATGTGGCAGGAGCGAGGGCAGGCCGCTGGCGCGGGGAGGCCAATCGCCGGGCTCGTTTTCCGGCAGCCACGGCATAGACCTGCTTTACCGCTTCAACGATGATCACGCCGGAAAGGGCCGGCATCAGCCGCGATCCTATACTCTCGACGGCCGTTGCGGCGGACAAGATCGCACCACGCGTAGACGGTGGAAAGTAGAGTGCGTGATGCCATGAGGTGACGGAGAATTGGCTTTCACGCAGCAGTGTTGAGAGTTGAGGCCTCGAATAGGGTTGGCCATAGCCGAATGGCGAGCTGTCAAATCTGGCCCAGACACCCCTGCGGTTGGGTACCACAAGCACCAGCCGTCCCTGCGGGGCCAGGACCCGCCAGATTTCCTTGAGCATTTCCTGTGGAGCATCCGTGAGTTCGAGCGCGTGCACGACAAGCGCCACGTCAACCACACTCTCCAGCAAGGGAAGATCGCATTCATCCACCAGCGCGGATTGGACGGCACCATCTTCGGGCCAGCGGAAAACACCCTGGCGGGCCAGCATGAAGGCGATCTGTGCTTCGGCGTGCGGGAGGCAGTCCGTCAGGTAGGGCATGGCATAGCCAAGGCCCATGACCTTGGCTCCGGCCAGCCCGGATAGTCCGGGTTTCAGCCGGCCGGCCAAAGACCTTCTGGTCGCCTGGCCCAGCCGGCTGCCATAGAACTCGCGTAAATCGACGATATCCATTAAGGCCCAGCATATCCAACGGCGGTAAACAGATCACCCGGAAAGACAGCGAGCGTCCATGGCACATCTTGAAATGCACCAGTTCATCTGCAGGTCGGACAACTACGGACTGCTGGTCCATGATCACAAGAGTGGTGCCACAGCGTCGATCGACGCGCCGGATGCTGTGGAAATCGAGAAGCAGCTCAGGAAACGGGGCTGGCAACTGACGCATATCTTCTCCACGCACCACCATGGCGATCATGTCGAGGGAAATGCGGCGCTGAAGAATCAGTTCAGCTGTGTCATCATCGGACCAAGGGCCGAGGCAGACCGGATACCCGGAATCAGGACCAAAGTATCTGGCGGCGAGGCTTTTACATGGGCCGGCCGTGAGGTGAAGGTTCTCGCCTGCCTCGGCCATACCCTGGGACATATTGCCTATCACATCCCGTCCGAATATTCGGTTTTTGCCGGAGACACCCTGTTTTCACTCGGCTGCGGCCGCGTATTCGAGGGCACCCTCGAACAGATGTATCACTCGGTCACGCAGTTCAAGACACTGTCACCGTCCACATACCTTTACTGCGGCCATGAATATACCGAAGCCAATGCACGTTTTGCGCTCTCGATCGAACCGATGAACCGCATGCTGCAACAGCGCGCAAGCATTGTCGCCACGCTCCGCCGGGAGGGAAAGATGACGTGCCCTTCAACCATCGGCGAAGAGTTGAAAGCCAATCCCTTCCTGCGCACGGACAGCCCCGAAATCCGTCGCAACCTGAACATGGAGACGGCGACAGACGCAGACGTCTTCGCAGAATTGCGACGCCGCAAGGACAGCTTCAAATAGTTGGTCTTATACGGAAAAGAGCATATCCTTCGCCGCGATCATTGCGCCGACGGTGATCAGAAGGCAGGCCACGACCACGGACCAGTGCAATGTGGCAAATCCCGTGCCGGCAAGGACAAGGGTGGAGAGCACGGGCGACGCATAGGACGACGCACCAAGCACCATGATATAGCCATGCTTCACGCCGTAGTCCCAGGTGTAGAAGGCGGCCCCAACTGGCAAGAGGCCCATCCCGAGGACCGCCAGCCATTCTCTGGTGCTCTCAGGCCATACCGTTTCCTCGAAAAGCACGTGACAGATCAGGGAGAGAACTACCGTCGCGAGGCAGAACCCGGTGACGACGTCGGTCGGAACCTTGCCGAACCGGCGCGACAGGACGGAGTATCCTGCCCAGATCAACGCGCAGGCAAATGCAAGTGCGTGGCCGGATTTGAAACCATCCTGAAAGCCTTGGGCCGCCCCCTTCGTGATGACAAGAACCGCGCCCGCGAGCCCAAGCATCACGCCGGCCAGATGGTGGGATTTCAGTCTTTCACCCGGCAGGAAGGCCGAGAACAGCACGAGGAAGAGCGGCCAGAGATAGGCAATGAGGCTGACCTCTACGGTAGGCGCAGACCGGATGGCAGAGAAATAGACAAAGTGATAGCCAAACAACCCTACCACGCCGAGCACCCAGACGCGCCAGTCCTGCACCAGCGCACCAATGGCCCCCGGGCGGAACGGCCATGTGACAGCGCCCAACAGGCCACCGATGAAGAAAGTCATGGCGGCAAGCTGAAATGGCGGCACTTGGCCAGAGGCGGCCGTGACAAGTGCGAGTACCGCCCACATGAGTACGGCTGTGAATCCGTTGAGTGTTGCCCGGCGCGCCGACATTTGAGTTTCCATGCTGAGAAATTCTGGCTGGTTCTTAGCCCCGTGCCGCGACGAAAGGCCAGAGCGATAAAATCGATCGTTGGGGGAAGTCCCCGCGCAGCAGCAAGCGAGAATCGACCACCCATTGCATCGTCTTGAGGACCGCCCGACGCTTGCGGTGGTTGGAGATGCTGCTCTCATGGCGGATTGGTTCAAGCTGATGGAGCGCTGGCTGAAGCATGTGCAAAGGATGACAAGCTCTGGCAAGGCCGATTTAAGTCAATCGAAAGTAGAATCTGCCACAAAGGATGCACACGAGCCGGACCGACTGCAGCAACGAGGGATATTCACATGACCGAATCCATCCGAGACTGGCTGGCAGCCCGATGGGTTGCCGGTGCACTGTTCATGGCTCTGTGCCTGCTGGCCATCCTGCCGATGCTGATGAATGCCTGGCCACCCGCTCTCCTGCTCATCTTCCTGCATGCGCCGATCTATATGCTTCATCAGGTGGAAGAACATGGGAGAGACCGCTTCCGCACCTACGTGAATCAGAAGGTTTTCGGAGGTGTCGAAGCCCTTACCACCGATGCGGTGTTGTGGATCAATATTCCCTGTGTCTGGGGACTGACGCTGGTAGCGCTCTACGCCGCTTGGCTGGTTGCGCCGGGTTGGGGCCTCATGGCGCCCTACCTGGTGATCATCAATGCAGTCACGCACCTTGCCAATGCCATCAAGCGCCGCGAATACAATCCCGGCCTTCTGACCAGCATCTTCCTGTTCCTGCCACTGGGCCTCGCCACGCTTTATGCGATAGCCGGAACGATGCAACAGACGGTTTTCGCGCTGTGCGTGGCCTTGCTGGTGCATGTGATGATTGTAGTGACGGTCTTGCATCACGCCCGTCAATTGCGCAGCGTCAGACCCGCTGCCGCAAAGTGAAGCGCCCGCCGAAAATCGAAATGAGGACGGCTCCAATGATGACGGAACCGCCAATGAAGTCGGCACGTCCGGGGGTCTCGCCAACGCCGATCCAAGTCCATAGCGGGTTGAGCACAACGTCCAGCATGGAGACAAGTGCGAGCGTCACGGCGGGAACGGCTTTGGCACCCTTGGCATAGAAGATCAGCGGAATGGAAAGCTGCAGCGGACCCATCAGTGCCAGCAGGAGCACACTTCCAAGCGGAACCTCAAAACCGCCGCCCGCATGGTCGCCTGCGGCATAGCCCATCAGGCCCGCGAGTATGAAGGTGATGAAACCGCCGACGCAGATCGCCGGGACCATGTCGAAGGCGCGATAGCGGCGGAGCGTCACGGTCTGACCTGCAAAGGACATGGGAACGAGAAGGGCGACCAGAATGCCGATCATGTTCCCCGCGCTGAAGCCATCCCAGGCGATGATGCCAACGCCGCCCAATGCCATGAAGGCAGCAAGCCACGAGGCAAGCGAAGGCCGCTCATTGTTGAAATAGGGGCTCAGAACGCCAGCGAAGATCGGCGAAAGCGCGCCGATGACCGAGACGGTCGCGGTGCCGACGAGTGTGAGCGAGGTGACGTAGAGCGTGGAGCCGCCTGTGAAGAAGATCGCCGTTGCAAGAAGGGCTGGTAAGGGAATTTCCTTGAACTTGTCCACCGTGCCGCGGCCATAGATCGCCACGAGATAGACCAGCAGGAAGACCGACATCCAGAACCCGCGCCAGCAGTTGATCTGCCAACCATCGAGACCTGGAAGAAACCGCACGAACACGCCCGCGAGGCTCCACCCGAAGGTCGCCACGAGCACGTAGATTATTCCCGTGCCAAATCCCGGCCTGCCTTCGCCCATTCCCGTTCCAGACTGATTCGCGTTACGTCAGCTACCGTATTTGCCGGTGGCGATCAGCGCCCGCAATGACTTCGCTGCAGTTCTCACTGCCGTATTGAATCGCCGCCTGATATGCATCGCGAGATAGACCGGCTGTTCGATGGCTGGTGCATCCACGACAGGCTGCAATCCGCTGGCGAGCAGATCGTCCAACGCATGCCGCGGCACATAGGCTGATCCGCCGTGCCGGCGCAACCGTGCCATTGCGATCATGTCGAGGCCAACCGAAAGCCGGGGCCGCGACAGCGCGGGCAGCAGTTCGGAGTGCGCCTTCTCGAGCGATGGCGTGTAGCCCGCTCGCACATAGGTGGAGAGGTCAATATCCGAGATTTGCCGGGCGGTGCTGGAAACCAGGACAAACTGTTGTTTCAGGACAAGCTCGAACTGGATTTCAGGCAGGTAGCGGGGCGCATAGAGAAGACCCAGATCAAGATTGCCGAAGGCGATGTCATCGATCATCTGGGGTGAGTAGTCGGCCTCCACGTGCAGGGCGAGCTTGGGCATCTCGTCCAGCAGATCATCCATCCAATCGGGGAGCAGGCTATCCGCAAGGCTTACAGTGCAGGCGATCCGCAGCGCGCCATCGTGCCGGTCCAGCGCTCCGAGTTCCTGCCGGGCGAGGCCCCAGCTCGCTTTGATCGACCGAGCATGTTCCTCGAAGCGTTTACCCGCTGCCGTCGGGCTGGCGCCGGAACGTCCCCGGCTGAACAACTTTGATCCGAGTTCGGATTCCAGCGAGCGGATGCGCGTGCTCACCGTCGATTGTGTAATTCCGAGACGTTCGGCGGTGAGATGAAAGCTCCTTGACTCCATAAGGTCGAGAAAGGTTTCGATCAGGTCCAACTGCATTCAATCGAAAATATCGATCAATAAGCCATATACAAGTCAATTCATCGATTGGCAATTTTGCGGCATCATAGGTTCAGCGAAGCTGGAGCCTGACCGATGTTCATCGTCGATTGCGACTGTCACAATTATTGGACGAGTGCCACCGTCCTCGAACCCTACCTCTCGGGTGTCTGGAAGGACATGTTCATTCATGGCGAGAAGACGGGCCCCGTTGGGGCCTTTCCGCATGGTCACCGCCCCTGGTTCCATCCGCATGGTTTCTCGCGGAAAGACGTGAAGCCCGTTACCGAGGACGACAACTACGCGATCATGAAGGAAAGGCATCTCGATCCCAACAAGATCGACGTTGCAATCCTCACGGGCGATGAGCCCATGGAAGCCTCGACACTCGCCAATCCTTATTACGCGTCGGCACTGGTCAGCGCTTACAACGATTATCAGATCGAACACTGGCTTTCGAAGGACAGCCGCTTCATGGGTTCGATCGTCATCGCCCCGCAGGATCCTCACCAGGCGGCAAAGGAAATCCGCAGGCTGGGGCAACACCCCAGGATGGCGCAGGTACTGGCATCGCACGGTTCGGTGAAACCCTATGGCGATCCCTTCTATCATCCGATTTATGAGGCCTGCGCCGAAGTCGGCCTGCCCTTAGCCATCCACCTGGGCGGCCAGGGCGGTGTGAACTGGAATGCCATAGCACCTGCCCCCACCACCTTCTTCTGGGAGACGCACGCGATCCTTCACATGCCGGCGATCTCGCATCTGGCGAGCATGATTGCGCATGGCGTGTTCGAAAAATATCCGGAGCTTTTCTTCGTCGTCATCGAGTGCGGTGTCGCCTGGGTGCCCAGTGTGTTGTGGCGGCTCGATCAGGACTACAAGGCGCTGCGCAAGGAAACGCCGTGGCTCAAGATGCTCCCCTCCGAATATGCACGTCGCAACATTCGCTTCTCCACCCAGCCGCTGGAGCGCCCTGACAACCTCCAGCATCTCTCGTCGATCCTCGAGGCGATGGACGGCAAGAACACGTTGCTCTTCGCGTCCGACTATCCGCATTGGGACTATGACGACATTAACTCCCTGCACCTTCCGCCGGACTGGAAGCCGAACATCTTCGGCCTCAATGCACTGGAAGTTTACAAGCGCATCCCGCGCCCCGGCGCGGCGAAGGCGGCTTGAGGAGCAAGATCAATGGCTGAGAAAAATCTTGTCTGCCGCGCCGAGGAGGTCGTTCCCGGCAATCCCCGCATCGTGAAGATCAGGACGATGTCTTTCGGCCTCTTCCGCGTCGGCGAGGATATTCATGCGATATTGAATGTGTATCCCTTCGCTAGCGGCCGCCTGGCATTGATTTCGATGTTGGAGATAGTTGTCTGAAGAGTGGCGCGATGATCGTGTCCACTATCTGATGATGGACACCATTTGTGATGTCGGTTGGCAATGACGGTGATTTTGCGCC
>NZ_JBGSOZ010000114.1:0-38035 GCF_041738905.1 Aestuariivirga sp. | reverse complement strand
ATCGAAGTGTTCGGGCAGTAACGGGCAGACATCACGGCTTTGGCGGACCGGTGACGCAATTTGCCAAGGCTGGGTCTTGCCAAAGTTGCCAATTCGCGCAAAACTCGAACTAAATAGGCCGGCCATCCGGTGTATGTCGGCTAACTTCAATGAACACAGCACAGACCCGCAGTAGGGCCGCCTTACTTTCTTGCTTAAAACCTGAGCGGCAACCGGTGCTGCCTGAGTATCAGGCGCTATGGAACAGCGGTTTTATTCCGTTACGAAGCAAGGAATCCTTCGCACTTGCAGCATGAAACATCCCAATTAGCCATGCACTTAATGCATGATACGAAACAAAATTTCGTCATGCTATCGATTCATGTAACAATATTTCGCAACTCATTTCACGCCAAAACGCAAGCTTTTCGCGTGAAAAACGCGAGGCTCTTACAGCCTCGCGCGACCATTTTCAGCGCATCGTGGGGATGGAGAACTGAGCGCCTTCCTTGATGCCGGAGGGCCAGCGCGCGGTCACCGTCTTGGTCTTGGTGTAGAAGCGGATCGAGTCCGGCCCGTGCTGGTTGAGGTCACCGAAGGCCGAGCGTTTCCAGCCCCCAAACGTGTGATAGGCCAGCGGCACCGGGATCGGCACGTTGACGCCCACCATGCCGATCTGGCAGCGCGATGCGAAATCGCGCGCCGTGTCGCCGTCGCGGGTGAAGATGGCGGTGCCGTTGCCATATTCATGGTCGTTCACCAGCTTGAGGCCCTCGTCATAGGTCTTGGCGCGGACGACACTCAGCACGGGGCCGAAGATCTCTTCCTTGTAGATCCGCATGTCCTTGGTAACATTATCGAAAAGCGATCCGCCGAGGAAGAAGCCGTTCTCGTAGCCCTGCATCTTGAAGCCGCGTCCATCGACCTTCAGCGTGGCGCCTTCCTTGACGCCGGCATCGATATAGCCCTTCACGCGGTCGAGCGCGGCCTGCGTGACCAGCGGGCCGTAATCCGCCTCGCGGTCGGTGGAGAGGCCGATCTTCAGCTTTTCGACGCGCGGGATGAGCTTCGAGACCAGCGCATCCGCCGTCGCCTCGCCCACCGGCACCGCCACCGAAATCGCCATGCAGCGCTCGCCCGCCGAGCCGTAGCCAGCACCGATCAGCGCATCCACCGCCTTGTCCATGTCGGCGTCAGGCATGATCAGCATGTGGTTCTTGGCGCCGCCGAAGCACTGCGCCCTTTTGCCATTATTCGTAGCCCTTCCATACACATACTGGGCGATGGGGGTGGAGCCGACGAAGCCCACGGCGGCAATGTCCGGATCGTCCAGGATGCCGTCGACCGCCGCCTTGTCGCCGTTCACCACATTGAGGATTCCGGCGGGCAGCCCCGCCTCGAGGAAGAGTTCGGCCAGCCGCATCGGGCAGGACGGGTCGCGCTCCGAAGGCTTCAGGATGAAGGCATTGCCGCAGGCGATGGCGGGGGCGCATTTCCACAAGGGGATCATGGCGGGGAAGTTGAACGGCGTGATGCCGGCAGCGATCCCTAAGGGCTGGCGCATCGAATACATGTCGATGCCGGGGCCTGCGCCGTCGCTGTAGTCGCCCTTCAGCAGGTGTGGGATTCCACAGGCAAATTCAACAACTTCCACGCCGCGCTGCAGGTCTCCCAGCGCGTCCGGAATGGTCTTTCCGTGTTCCATCGAGATGAGCGTGGCGATTTCCTCGGCATGGATTCGCGCAAGTTCGAGGAAGCGCATCATCACGCGGGCTCGCACCTGCGGGTTCTTCGCCGCCCACTCGGGCTGCGCCGCCTTGGCGTTTTCAACAGCGGCGCGGAGTTCCGCGGCAGAGGCCAGCGCCACGCGGGCCTGAACCTCGCCGGTGTTGGGGTTGTAGATGTCGGCAAAGCGCCCGGACGTGCCCTTCACATGTTTGCCGCCGATGAAATGCCCGATGTCCTTGACCATGTGCGATTCGCCCGCAGCCGCTGGGGCCGGGCCCTCCCTGAAGTGATCCAGACCGCAGCCTAGAAGCGCCTTGGAGCCGCCGCAAGGGTCAGCTCCGCAGCATCGCTTCGGCCAGATTTTACAGAGGGTTAGATGGCTGCGGAGAAGCGCTGCGGTTCGCGAATGGGCCTATTCCCTTGCATTTGCCGCATTGCAACATAATCTTAATTTCGCTGTCCGAAATTAAAGGCTGGCACGGAGAGGAACACTCCCATGGACGACAGAATGGACAATTATCACATCCGGAAGCTCTGGCCGCTGGACTACCCGACCTTCCGGCGCCACCTGCTGCGGCTTGATCCGGAAACCCGGCAATTCCGCTTCGGCACGCCGGTGAACGACAATTTCCTCAATGCCTACGCCGACACCGCCCGGCGCGTCGGAACGGTCGTTTATGGCGCCTTCATCGGGCAAGAGATGTTTGCCTCGGCAGAGCTCCGCTCGCTTCACGTCATGGGCGACGAGATGGCGGAAGCCGCTTTCGCGGTCGAAACCGCGCACCGGCACTTAGGCCTCGGCACGGCGCTGATGGACCGCATCATCACGGCGGCCCAGAACCGGGGCATCGGGCAGGTCCACATGATCTGCACCCGCGAGAACCAGCCGATGCAGAGGCTGGCCGAAAAATTCGGCGCGCAGTTCCGCACCGACCACGGCGAAGTGTCGGGTGACATCGAACCCCGCTCCGCCACGCCGTTTTCACTCCTCGACGAGGCGATACATGATACAACCGATTTCATGACGGCGGTTTTCGACTGGCGCTGACGCGTCAGGCCCTTCGACCGATCGCCACGCCCGGCACCCAGGCATAGCCGTCATCATCGATGATGATGCACTCGCGCAGCCCATGGGGCTTGTCGATGCTGCCGCTGAGGACCGTCCAGCCGCCAGCGCGCGCGCGCTTTTCCGCCTCATCAGGGTCGCACCCATAGATTCGCAGTTCTACGCCGGCACCCCGGGCCTCCAGTCCCGCCACGATGCCGGCCAACGGATTGTCGCCATAGGTATGGTCCGCATGGAACATGAAGTCCGAGCCGTTGAAGCGCAGCGCGGCAAAGTCGGCGTCGTCATAAAAGCTTGTGGCACCAAGAACCTCGGTGGCAAAGGCCATCGAACGGGCAACATCCGTGACGAGCAGGTTGAAGCCGATTCCTCTGAGGCCGCGGCCATAGTCTTCGGGGGAAACCGGTGGGGTCTTGTCAGGCGGGCGCTTCTTCATGAACCGAAGAAAACACGTTCCCGCGACTCTTGACCGTTCCACATCACGGTGCACGCGGGAATCCGCTTCGGATCCGAAATCCCGTTCCGCTTCATGGCGAGCAGGAAGACCACCGCGGCATCCGTCACCGCTTCCGTCAGGTCGGCGGCAGGCAGTCCACTGTCCAGAAGATCGGCAAGGTGGCCCGCTGCCACTTCAGCCATCTTGGCCGCTTCCGGAGCAGTCAGCTCCTCGGCGGCCGCCCAGCTTTCGAGCAGGTCGCCATGCCCGATCTCGGCCACCACCTGTGAACCGATGGTAAAGGTCAGATTTCCCTCGTCTTTCTCAGCACCTTGGTGGGCGCGCGCACTCCTGTAGCCGGGGCAAACCAGGGTGAAGGTGGGCACTGAATCGTCAAATCTGCTGTCGGATCGCATGGGACACCTCACGAACGGAATGTTCATCTTGCGCCCAGGAGTTTGCCGGATTGTTAATCAGCTTGCCTGTGGCTTGTGCTGGACGATCCTCAGGCTGCTAAGGCAGGTTCGCTCCGGGAGCCGCCATGGCCTTCACCTCGGCAGTGGGAAATATGCACTCGTAGGGCCCCTCGGCATAGGAACCGATGGCATAAGGGTCGAAGGTGATGGTGATCTCGCGCTCCGAAATGCTCCACCGGCTGAGCGTGGCGATGTGCTCGCCGATCACGTCGTCCCTCAGGAAATCGTCCGTGGCTGGGTCATAGGGTTCGGTCCCAAACCGCTCCCGCTTCCCGGCGATGATCTGTTCCTTGCAACGGACGACGAGGTCCGCGGCAGCCGGTTCCGCGAGCAGGCCGCCAATCTCGAGCAGCTTTCCCGACTTCATGTCGATGTTGAAGTTCTGGATGCCGCCGTTGCCGTGAGCGCCACCCTGATTGAGATAGTAACTGTGCAGCACCGACATCAGATCACCCGAGGCATAGGTGATCTCCATGCCTTCCTGCTGGCCGTAGATCGACCCCATCGTGTCTTCGCCATGGGGACCAAGCTTCACCCTGCCAATGATTTCCTCCGTGATGGCATTGAGGCGGCGCTCTCCCGCAGTCTGTGGATCGGCGAAGCGCAATGCCCCGATATCGAGGTCAAAGAGCTTTTCCGTTCCCTCCTGCACGATGAAGACGGGGATGATCCTGCCGCTCGCGCCGGGGCCACTCCCCGGCGCGCCGGTCAGCAGGCGCAGGCACTTCCCGGTCTCGTCCTTCACGCAGGCAGAAACACCCGCTTCGGACTCAGTGCAATACTCACGCGATGCGATCCAGCGCTTCTGCGATCGTGCCAGCATCTTCTGCTCAACCTTGGAAGACGCGGCTTTCACAACGCCATAGGCCTCGCTCAACTGGTCATCGAGACGCTTCAGGTCTGGATCGGCGCAGATTGCCGTCTCGACCGCCGTCGAGGCCTTGGCGCAGTCGAAGGCCGCGGCGGGATGGGAGAGTGTCGCGAGCGCGGCCACTGCGAAACAGCTAGCGCGAAGCTTCATAGGCGGGGGGCCTCCATGAATCATGATAGCGATCAAGGCCTTCAATGGTTGAGGGCGCCATCGCCGTGAGCTTGAGACCGATGGTGGGCAGCTTGCCGTCATCGATCAGGGCCAGTGCGGCAGCGCCTGCTGTCGTTCCGTCGCGGAGATCGGAGGCCAGCACGCGCTGGCCAGGCCTTAACTGTGCGAGGACAGCGAGCAGAACCGGGTTCTGAGAGAATGGCCCATCGACGATGATGTCGTCCTTTGAGGCGATGCAGTCGAGCTGCTCCGACACCATCTGCGCGCAATAGAGCGCCGCCAACGATGCCCGCTCCTCGTCCGATACGGGTGGAGGGCCCTCGACTCGACCGCGCCCGCCGGAATTCGGCACCGGCCCGTTGGTCAGCGTGAAGGACGGAATCGCCCGCGTGCCGCGCTTCACAAGATCGGCAACACAGGTGAGCGTTGCAGCCTCGGCCGGAGCGCCGCCTGCCACCGCTTCAAACTCCTTGCCCCCGAAGAAGCGGCTGCAGCAGACCGTACGGCCTAGTACGTCGGTGTTGGTGTTGGTGTCACGTTCCGGATCGAGCACGTCGATCGAGGTTGAGGGATCAAAGCTGATGCTCCAGGTTCCCGTCGAGACCAGCGAGAAGCGGTCGAGCCCGGCACAGACGTAGCGCATGAAGTTCGCGGTCGAGTCGTGAACGCCGCCGAGAACGCGGCCCTCGCCCCGGAATGCCTCACCCCTGAACTCGGGTTTCAGCGTGCCAATTGTCTCCCAGGCTTTCGCCATGCGCGGGAACAGCCTGTCCCACCCGAGCGACTTCGCCATCAACGACGGCTGCTGGCTGCGCGTATCGAGCAGATGGGTCTGGCAGGCCATGGAGGAGATCTCGGTGACGGGTGTTCCCGACAGCCTGAAGCCGACATACTGGATCCACGGCAGCAAGGTGGCCACGCGCGCGAAATCCCCAGGCAGCATGCGCTGCTGCCAGTAAAGCTGCAGTCCATGGGTGATGGCCAGCGGCAGCAAGGGGCAGAAGGCCTCATCGAAGCCCGGCATGATCTTCTTGTAGCCGGCAACGATGTCAGCCGGCGGCTCGGACGTGTAGTCCATCACCGGCAGAGCCAGATCGCCCTTCGCATCAAGGCAGGCCATCGCAGCGCCATGGGCACAGGGCACGATGGCATCGACAGGCAGGATGCGGTCGAGTTCGGTCAGCGCCGAGCGGCAGAGTGCCACCATCGGCTCAGGGTCGATATGCAGGTAGGGCGGACCCGCGACATGGCGGCTCGCCGACTTGCGCTCCGCCAGCAAATCGCCCTCAGGCGAAAACAGTGCGATTTTTGTATTGGTGAACCCGACATCGACGACCGCGATGCCGCGTGGCTTGTTCTGCCGCATTCTGCCTTCCCATTCTTTTTCTGGCACTCTGCGCATTCACTGCATGAGCGTCAATCGGGATGCACACTTGTATGATGAGGTCATAGCAGTCTATAGCCGCGGCCCGACATTCAACGTTGGGACTCAATCAAGATGGCGAAGCTGAAGTATCTCGACCTCCGCAACGAGGTGATTGCGACCTGCCTGAAGATGAACGAGGAAGGCATCAACCAGGGCACCTCTGGCAATGTGAGCGTGAGGACACCCGAAGGCTTCCTCATCACCGCATCGGGCGTTCCCTATCACCGCATGAAGCCCGAGCATGTGGTCGAGATGGATCTCGACGGCGGCTATGTCGGCGAATACCTGCCCTCGACCGAGTGGCGCATGCACATGGACATCTTCAAGCACCGCCCTGAGGCTGGCGCGATCGTCCACACGCATTCGGTCTATGCGACAGCTCTGGCCTGTCTCAAGAAGGACATTCCGCCCTTCCACTACATGATCGGCATTGGCGGTGGCACTACGATCCGCTGCTCGGACTACGCCGAGTTCGGCACCCAGAAGCTTTCGGACGTGATGCTGAAAGCACTCGAGGACCGCTCTGCCTGCCTCCTCGGCAACCACGGCCAGATAGCCTTTGGCCCCAATCTCGAAAAGGCCCTGTGGCGCGCGGGCGAGGTGGAAACCATCTCGCACCAGTATTGGGCGGCCCTGCAGGCCGGCAAGCCGGTGATCCTCAGCAAAGGCCAGATGACAAGCGTGCTGGCCCGGTTTAAGACCTATGGCAAGCAACCCGACGAACTGGGCAAGGATGACGCTCCGGCGGTTCAGGCTCCCGTTCGCCGCGATGCGCCGAAGAAATCTGCACGGGCTGCTGAAAGCAAGCCCGTGAAAAAAGCCAAGAGGTAAGCTTGATCGCTGGGGTCTCGCCGCTCGTCGCCGAATTGAACGCCCGCGCTGAAGCGGGGAGACCCGTCACCATCGGACTTGCCGGCTGCGGCCAGATGGGCACCGACATTGTGGTGCAGCTGAACCGCATGCCGGGCCTTCGCCTCGGCGCCGTCGCCGAAATGCGTCCGCCGCAGGCGAAAGCCGCGGCGGCCATGGCAGGCTATCCCGAAGATCACACCATCTATGCCGACAGCGCTGCGGCCATCGACCGGGCCATTTCGCAAGGCAAGCTCGCGATCACCGCGAGCCCCGACGATCTGGCGCGCTCAGGGCTTGTCGATGTGGTGATCGATGCCACCGGCAATCCCAACATCGGCACACAATTCGCGCTCGATGCCATTGCCCACGGCAAGCATGTGGTGATGCTGAATGTCGAGGCTGATGTCACCATAGGCCGCTACCTCCATGAACGCGCGAAGAACGCAAGCGTGGTCTATACCGGTGCTGCTGGCGACGAACCCGCAGCAACGCTGGAACTCATCGGCTTTGCCCAATCGATCGGACTTGACGTGGTCTGCGCCGGCAAGGGCAAGAACAATCCCCTGAAGTTCGATGCCGTTCCAGCCGACTATGAGGCCGAGGCCAGGGCCCGCAACATGAACGCGCGCATGCTCGTCGAGTTCGTCGACGGCTCCAAGACCATGGTGGAGATGGTGGCGATTGCCAATTGCACCGGTCTGGTGCCCGACGTGCCCGGCATGCACGGGCCTGCGGCGACGCGAGACGAGCTCGCATCGGTGTTGATCCCCCGGGAGCATGGCGGCGTGCTTTCGAAGAAAGGCTGCGTTGACTATTCGATCGGCAAGGGGGTGGCGCCCGGCGTGTTCTGCATCGTCACCACCGATCACCCCCGCCTGCAGGAGCGCATGATCGACCTGAAGGTCGGCAAGGGTCCCTATTTCGCGCTGACGAGGCCCTATCACCTGACCAGCATGGAAGTGCCCTTGTCGGCAGCCCGCGCCGTGCTCCATGGCCAGGCCGACATGGTGCCGCTGGAGCAGCCGGTGGCCGAAGTAACGACGCTCGCCAAGCGTGACTTGAAACCAGGCGAGGTTCTGGGGCGCATTGGCGAGAACGACTACCGCGCCTGGGCCATGACCCACTCCGGTGCACGCAACGCAAATGCGGTCCCGCTGGGTCTCGCGCAAGGCGCCAAGGTCATCCGGCCCATAGTCAGGGGCGAGCAACTGACCTACGACAATTGCGTGCCCGATGACTCCATGATCGTGACACAGATCAGAAAGCGTCTGGACCAGGCCGACACCAAGTTCCACGCTCTCTGAGCCTGCGCCTCCAATCCACATTCAGACCTTTGGTTAGCTTGCAATCACTGCATTGCAGCGCAACATTTTGTTTGCATTGCAATATTTCGACCGTGACAGGTCTTTAAGTTGACTCGCGCTCCCCTCCGAATTAGGGTTGATGCACATTTGCAATTTCAAAATAACAAATGCACAGTCCGACGAACGGGCTGATAGGGAGGACTGACATGTCATCGGACGCCGCCCGCCTTGCGCCGCGCGACGCCGGCAAATCTGCCGGAAAACCGTCGGCATGGCCGCGCTGGCTGTCGTCCGAGCATCCCTTCCCCTGGCTGTTTCCGGCCTCGGCCCTGATGATCGTTTTCGGCATCTATCCCCTCGTCTATGCGATTACCCTGTCGCTCTACAAAAAGAACGCGGCGACCCGGAAAATGGTCTTCGACATGGACCACAACTGGACGAAGGTCTTCTATGACGAGCGTGTTTGGAACGCGATGGGGAACACCTTTCTCTACACCGGCATCGCCCTCGTGTTTCAGCTGGTTCTGGGCATGCTTATCGCGTTGCTGCTCGATACGGACCGCAAGGGCTATGCGTTCCTCCGGGCCATGATGACATTGCCGCTCGTCATCCCGCCCGCAGTCACAGCCATGATGTTCCTGTTCATGCTCAACGGTTCCTTCGGCGTGCTGAGCCGCGGCATCATCGCCACCGGACTGTTGCCCCCCGGCTTTTCCATCCTCGGCACCGCGAACACCGCCATGGCCGGCGTGCTGATGGCGGAGATCTGGCAATGGACGCCCTTCATGGTGCTGATCATGCTCGCCGGCTTGCGCTCACTGCCCAAGGAGCCCTTCGAAGCAGCCGCCATCGACGGCGCCAATGCGTTTCAGGTCTTCTTCAAGCTGACACTTCCCATGATGTCGAAGGTCATCGCCATCGCGGTCCTGATTCGCGGCATCGACCTGTTCCGCGCCTTCGACTACGTGAAGGTCATGACAGATTCAGGGCCCGGCACCGCCACTGAAACACTCACGTCTTATGCGGGCCGCATCTATTTCGGCAACGCCGACTTCCCCTATGCGTCCACCATCGCGCTCCTCACGCTGATCATCGTCATCATCGTCTCTTCGCTGTTCATGCGGATCTTCAAGGTCAAGCTCTGATGGAACTCTCCCGCCCCTGGCAGATCCTGCGCGACATCACCGCCATCGTCGTGACGGCGATCTTCATGTTCCCCATCCTGTGGTGGGCGCTCACCTCGGTGAAGCCCACGTCCGCGATGTTCGACAAGGACCGCGTGGTCTTCTTCGATTTCGTGCCAACGATTATCAACTATGGCGTCACGCTGTTCGGCATGTCGCGCTCGCAGCTTGCCATCGACCAGGGCCTTGGCATGGGGGTGGCCGGTGCCGAAGCCTATGACTCCCGCATGTCGATTCTGGAGTCGGTCATCGTCTCCGTTGGCTCGACCGCAATCACCATGAGCGTCGCAGTCTTCGCGGCCTACGCCATTTCGCGCATGGCCTTCAAGGGCCGCACCGCCTATCTGGGCTGGGTCCTGGGCCAACGCTTCATGCCGCCCATCGCCATCCTCATCCCGCTGGTGACGATCTACAAAGCCGCCGGCATGCGCGACACCGATAATCTCTACATGGGCTATCTCGGCCTCATGCTGATCTATGCGCTGATGAACCTGCCCATCGCCGTGCTGCTGATGAAGTCCTTCTTCGATGATGTGCCGAAGGATGTGGACGAGGCCGCGATGATCGATGGCGCCACGCGCTGGCAAACCTTCGTCAAGGTGGTGCTGCCCATGGTCAAGGGCGGTGTGGCCGCCTCGGCTGTTCTCTGCTTCATCTTCTCCTGGACCGAGTTCCTGCTGTCGCTCTTCCTCACGACCGACATCCGCACGGTTCCTGTCAAGATCCAGACCTTCGTGACTTCGACGGGCAATGAATGGGGTTTCATCGCGGCGCTGGGTACAGCCGCGATCATTCCGAGCTTCATCTTCATCCTGCTCGTCCAAAAGCATCTGGTGCGCGGCCTCACTCTGGGATCCCTGAAGGAGTGAAATCTGCGTACGAGAAAAATGAGCTCAAACCCATGGGAGGATTTCTATGAGCTTTAAGGACCACGACAAGAAAACATACATCGCCGATATGGCCCGGGCCTATGCCGACCGCCGTATCTCGAAGCGCGACTTCCTGAAGAAGATGGGCATGGCCGGCATCGGCTTCTCCGCCTTCGGCGCGGGCCTGCTCGGCAACACCCGCTATTACAAGGGTGACCTCGGCCTTCTCGGCACAGAAGCCCTTGCCCAGGACGCTTCCGTCACCCAGTGGCTGAAGGATGTTGGCTCGCCCTTCAAGGGCACCAAGATCCGCTACACCTCGGAAGCAACGCCTCCGACCGTCGTTCTCGACAAGCTGAAGAAGGAATTCACCGATCCGACCGGCATCGAGGTCGAAATCGAGATCGTTCCGCTCGAACAGGTTCTCGCCAAGGCGACCCAGGACGTGCAGGGCCAGCTTGGCACCTACGACATCTACTATCTTGACCAGTCGTGGGTCGCTACCTTCAGCCAGGACACCGTCGATCCCGTCCAGTACTACAAGGACAAACCGGACCTAGCGATGCCGGGCTTCGACTTCGATGACTTCGCGAAGCCGCTCGTCAGCGGTCTGGCAGAGTATGAGGGCAAGTGGGTCGGCATTCCCTTCGACATCCCGATCTTCATGCTGATGTACCGTCAGGACATCCTTGAGAAGCACAAGATCGCCGTTCCGACCACACCCGAGGAATTCACAGCGGCGATCAAGCAGATCACCGAACTGGAAAAGGCCAACGGAATGTTCGGCACCGGCCTCCAGGCCAAGTCGGGCCACTATTCGCTGAACTGCGATTGGACCCAGATGGTGTGGAACGAAGGCGGTTCGATCTTCGGCGCCGACAAGAAGTTCAAGGGCAACGACGAAGCCGCCGTTCGCGGCCTCGCGATGTACCAGGAATGGCTCAAGAACGCTCCGGCTGAATCGCTCAACTCCACCTGGGATGGCCAGTGGCAGATGATGGCGTCAGGTCAGTGCGCGCTCGTGCAGTCGTGGGATGAATTCTTCCCCGGCCTCGACTCCGACGATTCCAAGGTCAAGGGCCTGTGGATGCCGGCCAAACCGCTCGTCGGCAAGCCGCTCCGTCCGCAAGCTGAAGTTGGCTTCGGCGAAATCCCGGGATATGCCCACCAGGGCGGTTCGATCCTCGGCCTGTCGAAGTACTCGAAGAACATCGACGCAGCCTGGCTGTTCATGCAGTGGGCCTGCTCGAAGGACATCATGACGCGCTGCACGCTTCTCGGCGGCTTCGCGCCCATGCGTCTTTCGTCCTTCGCCGATCAGCGCGTGAAGGACAAGGCAGTTGTCGGTCCGGGCACCACCCGCCATCTCGAGATGGTGAAGTGGATCATCGACAACAACATCGCCTCCGAGCCGGACATGCCGCTTTGGGCTGGCTTCTCGAACAACGAGATCCCCGTCAACCTCGGCAAGCTGCTTACCGGCCAGGATTTCGACGGCGACCCGAAGAAGTGCATGGATGCGATCGCTGCGTCGATCGATGCAGCCGTCACCGAAGCCGGTCTCTGATCCCACACCCATTGGAGGCGGCCCCGTGCCGCCTCCGTCTTTTTCTCATCTCAAGAGAACACCATGCGCGGCGATCTCGTCATCGGCATCGACTCATCCACCACGGCCACGAAGGCGATTGCTTTCGACCGCAACGGACGCATTGTTGCCGAAGGCCGCGCTGGCGTTCCAATGTCCAATCCCAAGCCCGGCTGGTTCGAGCAGGAGGTTGCCGACTGGACCGGCGCCGCAGCCAAGGCCCTGAAGCAGGTGACCCGCAAAGTCGATGCCAAGCGCATCGCTGCCGTTTCCATTTCCAATCAGCGCGAGAGCTTCGCACAGTTCGACGCGAAGGGCCGCGCCCTCCGCCCCGGAACCCTCTGGCTCGACGAGCGCGCGCATGCTGAAGTGAAGGACATCGTTTCCGAGCTGGGCGACGACATTCACCGCATATCCGGCAAGCCCGCCGACGTGACTCCCTGTCTCTACCGTTGCCGCTGGCTCTCGACCCACATGCCGAAGGTGTGGTCCAGAACCGCGATGACGGCGGAAGTCCACGGCGTTCTCACACATTTCCTCACAGGCCAGTGGGCTACTTCGATTTCCTCCGCCGACCCCATGGGCCTGATCGACGTCAAGGCCTTCGACTGGTCCGACACGCTCCTGAAAGCGGCCCGTCTCACGCGCGACCAGCTTCCAAACCTTCACCCCTCGGGCGATATCATGGGTGTCGTCACGCCTGAGGCCGCAAAATTGACCGGCCTGAAAGCGGGAACGCCCGTGGTGGCCGGCGGCGGCGATGGCCAATGCGCAGGGACAGGCGCCAACATCTTCCTCAAGGGCCGCGCCTATGTGAACTTGGGCACGGCCGCTGTATCCGGAAGCTACGGCTCCACCTATGCCATCGACCGCTCCTTCCGCAGCCTTGTGGCGGTGTCCGAGCAGGGCTTTTCGTTTGAAACCGCAATCCGCACAGGAACCTTCCTCGTCAACTGGATGGTGGAGCGGCTGTTCAACGTGAACCCCGCCAAGAACCCTGCAATTTTCAAGGCGCTGGAGGCGGAAGCGAAAGCCTCGCCCATAGGTGCCAATGGCCTCGTGATGGTGCCTTACTGGTCAGGCTGCATGACACCCTATTGGGACTCGGGCGCGCGTGGCGTAATCGCAGGGCTTTCGGGAAATCATAACCGTGGCGATGTCTACCGCGCGCTTCTCGAAGGTGTCGCCCTCGAACAGGCGATGATGACCAACAAGGTGGCCGAAGTCACCTCCCCCATCACCCATTTCGCCGCTGTCGGCGGCGGTTCGCGGTCAGACCTCTGGTGCCAGATCCTCGCCGATGCCTCGGGCCGCGACGTGAAGCGGCTGGAGACGGCGGAAGCCTCCGCACTTGGTGCCGCCATGGCGGCATCGAAAGGCGCGGGCTGGTACAAGACCATCGGGGCAGCCTCAAGCGCCATGTCGGGCAAGCCCTCCATAACATTCCGTCCACGGACGAAAGACCACAGGCGCTATCAGGACCTGCTGGGCATCTACACCGAGCTGTGGCCCAGGCTCTCCGAATGGAACCACAAGCTGGTTGCCTTCGCTGCAAGAGAAAACACATGACCGACTGGAATGAACTGATCAGCGATGTTGTCGCGGGGAACTGGAAAGACCCGACGTCCGGCAAGCCCGCCATCGTCCCCTTCGAGGTGATCCGCATCGAGGACGATCTCGATGGCGGCGAGGCTGACATGCTGGCCCCCCTGAAGCTCGGCAAGCGCATTGCCGTCGTCTCCGACGTCAACACCAACGAGGCGATGGGCCGCCGCGTGGCGAAGCACCTCAAGGCTCTTGGCACCATCGACGAACTCGTGCTGCCCGGCAACACGCATTGCGACGAGCCGACGATTGCGATGGTGCAGGAGAAGACACGCCACGCCGATGCAATCGTGGCGGTCGGTTCTGGCGCCCTGTCGGACACCTGCAAGTACGCCACATTCAAGGACGGCCGGAAATACGCCACCTTCGGCACCGCCGCATCGATGAACGGCTATGCGGCTTCGACCGCGTCAGTGACGCTCAACAACGGCTACAAGACATCCCTGCCGGCCCATGCGCCGCGTGGTATCTTCCTCGATCTCAAGGTCTCGGCCTCGGCACCGCATTGGCTTTCGGCGGCAGGCTTGGGCGACTCGCTCTGCCGCCCCACGGCGCAGGTTGAATGGTGGGCCTCGCACCGGTTGTTCGGCACCTTCTATTCGAGCGTGCCCTACACGCTGATCGGCAATGACGAACCGCGCATGATCGAGTCGGCGGCGGGCCTTGCGAAGCACGACATCGCCGCCAACGGGCACCTTCACCGCGTTCTGACATTGTGCGGTCTCGGCGTCTGCTTCACCGGCGTTTCGCATCATGGCTCCATGGGTGAGCACCAGGTCTCGCACTGGATCGACATGTTTGCCGGCGAAGCACATCCGGGCACCACGCACGGCCAGCAGGTGGGCGTCGCTTCGCTGGCGATCGCCAGGCTTCATCACGAACTGCTCTCGCTCGACGCCCCGCCCCTCATCAAGGCGACGCATATCGAAGAAGCCGAATTCGTGGCCCGCTACGGCCAGGAGATTGGGTCCATGTGCTATTCGGAGGCGAAGAAGAAATCCTTCGACCGCGCTGGAGCTGAAGCTTTCAACCGCAAACTCGCAGACTTGTGGCCTGAGCTTCGCGAGGAGCTCCGTCCCATGCTGATGGACCCCGCAAAAATGAAAGCGACCATCGCCGCCGCCGGAGGCCCGACAACCGCGACCGAACTCGGCCTCTCCCGCAAGATGTGGCGCGACGCGATGAAATTCGCACGCGATGTCCGCAATCGCTGGTCCTTCCTCGACCTCGCGGACGACGCAGGCCTCCTCGACGAATTCCTCGCCCGCGACGAACAATAGGACCGGCACACAGCATGGCATCGGTAACAGTCAAGAACGTCAAGAAGAACTACGGCAACCTCGAGGTTGTCCACGGCATCAACCTGAAGATCGAGGATGGCTCGTTCGTCGTTCTGCTCGGCCCTTCGGGCTGCGGCAAGTCCACGCTTCTGCGCATGATCGCGGGCCTCGAATCGGTCACGGGCGGCGATATCGAGATCGAGGGAAAGCGGGTGAACGACGTTCATCCGAAGGACCGGAACATCGCCATGGTGTTCCAGAACTACGCACTCTACGCCCACATGAAGGTGCGCGACAACATGAGCTTCTCGCTGATCCTCGCGAAGCGCCCGCAAAGCGAGATCGAGGAGAAAGTGAAGTGGGCGGCGAAGATCCTCAATCTCGAGCCCTATCTCGATCGCTACCCGCGCGAATTGTCAGGCGGCCAGCGCCAGCGTGTCGCCATGGGCCGCGCTATCGTGCGTAATCCAGCGGTCTTCCTTTTCGACGAGCCGCTCTCGAACCTCGATGCCAAGCTCCGCGTCCAGATGCGCACCGAGATCAAGGAACTGCATGAGCGCCTGAAGACAACGACCGTCTACGTGACGCATGACCAGATCGAGGCCATGACCATGGCCGACAAGATCGTCATCCTGCGCGATGGCTATATTGAGCAGGAGGGTTCTCCTCTCGACGTCTATGACAGGCCTTCAAATCTCTTCGTGGCCGAATTCATCGGCTCGCCGTCGATGAACCTGTTGAAGGGCGAAGTGACAGCCGAAGGCGTGCGCCTTGGCGAGGGTACCCTGCTGCCCTTGCCGAAGGATCACAAGGCAAAACCTGGTCAGAAGGTTGTCTACGGCATCAGGCCGGAACACTTCACCTTCGGCAGCGGCACACCCGGCAAGGTGAATGTCGTGGAGCCGACAGGTCCCGAGATGCATGTTTATGCCGATCTCGGCGGGCAGGAAGTCTGCGCCATCACCAGCGAGCGTGTTTCGCTTGCGCGCGATGATGCGATCCTGCTCAGCCCGCGCCTCGAAAAGGTCCATATCTTCGATGCCGCCAGCGGAAAGGTGATCGCGTGAGCATCGTCACCATCCTGGGCGCGGGCGTCATGGGGTCGGCCATGTGCCTGCCGGCGCGCGACCGTGGTCACGAGGTGCGGCTCGTGGGCACACATCTCGACCGCGACATCATCGATAGTGTGAAGGCCAATGGCCTGCATCCGAAGCTCAACGTGAAGCTGCCGGATGGCGTGAAGGGCTTTCATCATGAGGACTTCGGTGCAGCCCTTGGAACCGACACCGATCTCATCGTGCTCGGCATCAGCTCCGCGGGCGTCAACTGGGCCATTGACCGGCTGTGTGAAGCGCTGAAGACTCCTGTGCCCGTGGTGATGATCACCAAGGGCATGCATCCTGAAGAAGCGAAGCTCACGGCTCTCCCCGACCGCGTCAAAGCCGAAGTGCAGCGCCGCACGGGGCTTTCACTCACCATCGCGGCAATCGGTGGACCCTGCATTGCAGGCGAGCTCGCGGTCAGGCGGCATACCGGTACTGTCATCACGTCGCATGACACGGCCTTCGCAGGGACACTCTGCGGCATGCTGGAGACGGACTATTATCATCCACGCGTTTCCGCGGACGTGATCGGCGTCGAGATCTGCGCGGCCTTCAAGAACTTCTTCGCCATTTCGGTAGGCTGGGCGGTCGGCCACCTCGACAAGATGGCAGTAACCGAGAACCGTGCCTTCAACCACAATGCGGCAGCCATCATCTTCGACCAGGCGATCCGCGAGCTGATGGTGCTGGTGAAGGCGCATGGCGGAACCGAGCAGAGTGTGTGGGGCATGCCGGGTGCTGGCGATCTCTATGTCACCTGCCAGGCGGGGCGCAATTCGCGGCTTGGCAACAATCTGGGCCGCGGCCTCACCTACAAGCAGACGAAGGAAGGCCCGATGAAGGGCGACACCATCGAAGGCGCCGAACTGGGCGTGGTGGTGGCGGGGACCCTTCGCGCCATGATGGGCAATGGCACGCTCAATCCGACGGCGCTGCCGCTCACCCGCGCGCTTCTTGACGCGCTGACAAACGATTCGGGCCTCGATATCCCTTGGGCTGACCTTCACAGGCACAACTGAGACAACGCCATGGAAGACGCAGAAACCCGCACAACGGCACCCGAACCGGGGCATGTCGCGTTCGGCCCTGCCTTTCAGATCGATCCCGAGGAACAACTCGCCACGCGCGCGGCCTGGCTCTATTTCGTGTCAGGCCTCACCCAGGCGCAGATCGGCAAGAAACTCGGCCTCAACCGCACCCGCGTGAACAGGCTACTCGCGCAGGCGCGCGACCAGGGCCTTGTGCAGATCAACATCACCGGGCGCCTCGCCTCCTGCGTGGCACTCGAGGAACAGCTCAAGAAGCAATATGGGCTGGATGAGGCGACCGTCGTTCCCACGCCGCCCAGCCAGGAACTCATTCCGCAAGTCATCGCGACGGCTGCAGGGGCCGCCTTGGCCGAGCGCCTGAAGGATGGAATGTCGGTAGGCGTCGGCTGGGGCCGCACCCTCCGGCTGTCCATTCAGTCCGTGCCACGCCGCGCATTGAACCAGCTTTCAGTCGTTTCCCTTCTTGGCGGCCTCACGCGCGGGTCCGCCATGAACCCGCACGAGACGGCCTCGCATCTGGCAGATCTTGTCGGCGCGCAGTGCTATTATGTTGCAGCCCCCGCTCTTACCGATACCGAGTCGACGCGTAACGTGCTGATGTCCCAGCCGATGCTGCGCGAGGTTTTCGACAAGGGCGAGAAGGTCGACCTCGCGTTCCTCTCCGTCGGCGAACTCTCCCACAATTGCACCATGACACGTGTCGGCCTTGTGACACGGTCGGAAGTGGATGACTTGCAGCGCGCCGGAGCTGTGGGCGACATTGCCGCGCATTGGATCGATGTCGAGGGCCGTCTCGTCAATCATCCCTTGAATTCCCGCGTCGTGGCGCTCAACCCCGGCAAGCTTCGCGATATTCCATGCGTTGTCATTGCGTCGGGCGGCAAGACCAAATCGGCTGCCCTGCGGGGCGTGCTTAAGGGTGGGATGTGCGATGTGCTCATCACCGACGAGCAGACCGCCGCCGCCATCCTTGCCATGGAATCGAAATGATGACCGAAGCCGTCCTCGGAATCGACATCGGAACATCGGGTGTGCGGATTGCCGCCACCAGCCGCGACAACCGCCTGCTGGCAATGTCCGCCGCCCCCATCTTGGCACCACTGCAGAACGGCGGGCGCATCCAGCAGGACCCCGCCATCTGGTGGAATGCTTTGGTCGAGGCCTTCAAGGGACTCGATTTATCCAGCCTTCCCATTCGTGCAATCGCGGTTGATGGCACTTCGGGAACGATCCTTGCGATCCGCGAGGACGGCAGCCCGGCGGGTCTTGCCTCGATGTACAACGATGTCTGCGAGGCGACACAGCTTGCGCTGATCGCCGCTGTGGCGCCGCGCGAAACCGCCGCGTTGGGCAGCACTTCGCCCTTGGCCCGCGCGATGGAAATGCGAGGAGCAGGCTCGCGGATCCTACATCAGGCCGACTGGATCGTCGGGGAACTCTCCGGCACCTATGACGTGACCGATGAGAACAATGCACTCAAATCTGGTTATGACCCGGTGACGCGGGCGTGGCCGGACTGGATCGCAAAGACCGGTTTTGATCCGTCGCTGTTTCCGCGCGTCGTGCCCGCAGGAACGAGGATCGCCACAATCCAGCCGGACATGGCCACGCAGTTTGGCCTTTCATCGGATACGGCTATTGTCTCAGGAACCACCGACGGCTGCGCCGCCTTCCTGGCGAGCGGTGCTTCTGACCCCGGCGACGGCGTCACCTCGCTCGGCACCACGCTCACCCTCAAGCTGCTCTCCGACAAGCCCGTCTTCGCGCCGGATTTCGGCATCTACAGCCACCGCATCGGCGACCAGTGGCTGGCGGGCGGCGCATCGAACACGGGAGGCGCTGCGATCGGCAAGTTCTTCTCGAAGGACGACCTGGCCCGCCTGACGCCGCTGCTCGACCCCGACCATCCGACCGGCCTCGATTACTATCCTTTGCCAATGCCCGGCGAGCGCTTTCCCGTCAACGACCCCGCCTTCGCACCCCGCCTCGAACCTCGGCCCTCCGATGAGCGCGTCTTCTTCCAGGCCATCCTCGAAGGCATCGCCCACATCGAGGCTGAGGCCTATGCAAAGCTGGGAGAGTTGGGCGCTTCGCGGCTGGCCAGCATCCGCACTGCGGGCGGCGGCGCCTCGAACCCGGTGTGGACGAAGATGAGGCTCAGGGCGCTAGGCGTGCCGGAGAAGCCGTCCTTGAGCGAGCATGCAGCCGTTGGCACGGCAAGGCTCGCGTGGCGCGGGATCGGTCATGCGAATTGAAGGGCTCTCGGAGATTGCGCGTCAGTTCGACGGCATGCTGATCGACCAGTTCGGCGTCATCCACGACGGCCAGAATCTCTATCCCGGAACGCTCCGTATACTGACGGAACTGAAGGTACTTGGAATTCCCGTCGCCGTCATGACAAATTCGGGAAAGCGTGCGGAGGCCAACCGCAAGCGCCTCGTGATGATGGGCGTGCCGCGTGATTGTTTCGTCGATGCGGTGAGTTCCGGCGAGGTCGCCTACAATTCTTTGAAAGTCACCCGCGCCTACCTCATCTGCAAGGATGGCGAGGATTATGGCTTTGACGGGATCACCTTCGTCGATGATCCGCGCGATGCAGAGATCATCCTCATCCTCGGTTCCAACGCTCCGGCAACGTCATTGGACGACTATCGCAAATTGCTCTCCGGCATCGCGCTTCCGGCCCTGTGCTGCAATCCCGACAAGCTGATGCTGACTCCACAAGGCCTGATGCCCGCCCCCGGGGCCATCGCCGCACTCTATGAAGAGCTTGGCGGCACGGTGAGCTGGATCGGCAAGCCATATCCCGGAATCTACCGCGAGGCGGCACGCCTCATCGGAAACCCCAAGCGCATCCTCTGTATCGGCGACAGCGCGGAGCATGATGTGGCGGGTGGGCGCAATGCCGGTTTCTCCACATTGCTCGTCATGCAGGGCGTCTCGGTCGGCCACGACCCCGCAACGCTCGATCCCCAACCCGATTACGTGATGGACGCCTTCAGATGGTAGAACTCGACAAGCTCCGCACACTCTCGGCCCGTGTCGGCGCCGATCCGCTGCTCGTGCAGGCCGCAGGCGGCAATACGTCCCTCAAGGACGATGGCGTCATGTGGATCAAGGCCTCAGGCACATGGCTGAAGGATGCGCTGGCCAAGGACATCTTCGTGCCGCTCGATCACGCGGCGATTCTGGCAGCGCTCGCGACGAACGATCCGGCCTGCGAGTCCTGCACGGCCTTCGTGCGGACCGACCTCAACAGCACAGGGCTGCGCCCCTCCATCGAAACGACCGTCCACGCGCTGATGCCGCAGCGTGTGGTCGTCCACGTTCATTGCGTGAATACCATTGCCTGGGCCATCCGCGCCGATGGCGAGCAACGTCTCTCGGAGAAGCTCGCAGGGTTCAACTGGGCCTTCGTTCCCTACGCCCGCCCCGGCTTGCCTTTGGCTGGCGCGATTTCTTCGCGGATGAGGCCAGGCGTCGATGTGCTGGTGCTGGGCAATCACGGCCTCGCGGTGGCGGCGGACAGCGTCGCCGACGCGGAGGCGGTGCTGGAACGCGTGGTGGCCGCCGTGAACAGACCCGTGCGGGATGCTCTGCCGCCTGACCGGCAGGCTCTGGCGAAACTCTGCGCGGGAACAACCTATAAACCCGCGGCAATGGACGAAACGCACGCGCTGGCAACCGACCCGCTGGCACTCAAGCGTGGAAAGTCACTTGTCTTCTATCCGGACCACGTGGTGTTCCTTGGTGTTGGTGTCGCCACAAGCTTCGATGGCCAGCCGCCGCTCGTTGCAGTTCCGGGCGTGGGCGTGCTCATCCGCAATGACGCGAAGCCCGCCATCGAACCCATGGGCCGCTGCCTCGCAGACGTGATGCGGCGCGTGGAGGACAACGACCCGCTCGTGTCACTGACCGGCGAAGATGTCGACCGTCTCGTCAACTGGGACGCGGAAAAATACCGGCAGACGTTGAAGGCTTAGACCTTCAACAGCCACTGGTGCTCGGGCGCGTTGTGGAACTTCCACGTCCGCTTCGGCCCGGCCATCACGTTCAGATAATAAAGATCATAGCCATGCGTGGTGGCGCAAGGGTGATAACCCTTGGGCACCAGCGTCACGTCACCGTCTTCGACAGCCATCGCCTCGTCGAGCGAGCGGTCGTCGGTATAGACGCGCTGGAAGGCAAAGCCCTGCGGCGGGTTGATGCGATGATAGTAGGTTTCCTCCAGCAGTGACTCATGCGGAAGATTATCCTGGTCATGCTTGTGCGGCGGGTAGGACGACGTATTGCCGCCGGGCGTGATGACCTCGACGACAAGCAGGCCTTCCGCCGGCTCCCATTCCGGAATGATGTTGGTCACGTGCCGCACGTTGTTACCCTTGCCTCGCATCTCCTGATGCAGCGCATCGGGGCCGATGACGCGAGCGGGAAGCTTGCCTTCGCCCGGCGCCGTGCACACGGCGAGCGTCACATTGTTCTCCGCCTCGACCGACCACGTCTCTCCAGCCGGTACATAGACCGACCAGGGCCTTCCCTCGAACGGCGAGTTGCGCTCGCCGATCAACCCGAAATCCTGAGCACCCGCCACGACGCGGCCCTTGCCCCCGATGAACACGAGGCAAACTTCGCGTCCCGCTTCGCCACCCTTGGCCACTTCGCCGGGCTTCAGCTTCCACAGATCGAATCCGACATAGGTCCACCCGGCATTCTCGGGCGTGACATGCACGATGCGGCCATTGTCCGTGGCAGGATGAATCTTCAGCTTCGACATATGCGTCTACTCCTCAGTCGCCGATCCGCTGGCTCAGCGTTCCGGCCTCATACTTCTTGCGCGCCTCGTTCACCTGAGGCCTCACAGAGACTTCCGGCACCGCCACCTCCCACCAGCTGCCGCCGGCGTCCGTCGTGATCATCGGGTCGGTATCGATCACGATCACTGTTGTCCGCGTGTTCTTCTTCGACTCCACCAGTGCCGCCTCGAGATCGGCGAGCGAGGACGCCTTCACCGCGATGGCACCCTGCGAACGCGCATGCGCAACGAAGTCGATCTGGGGCGAGACGTCCTGATGGGTGTTGTAGTCGTAGAGATTGTTGAAGCGCTCCCCGCCGCAGGCATGCTGCAGCCGGTTGATGCAGCCGAAGCCCCGGTTATCGACAAGCACGATTGTGAGTTTCACGCCCATCATCACCGAGGTTGCGAGTTCGGAGTTCATCATCATGTAGGAGCCATCGCCCACCATGACGACCACATCCCTGTCGGGCTGCGCCAGCTTCAGCCCGAGGCCGCCCGCGATCTCGTAGCCCATGCAGGAGAAGCCATATTCGAGATGATAGGACGAGGGATAGCTCGCCTGCCACAGCTTGTGGAGTTCGCCCGGCAAACCGCCCGCCGCAGCCATCAGCGACACGTCACGGCCCAGGGCCCGCTGCACGGCCCCGATCACCTGCGCATCCGACGGACGCTCGGCATTGCTGGCCGCGGTATAGTTCTCGGCTGCCACCATCCATTCCTTGAAGCCGTCCTTGGCATGCTGCGTCCAGCTTGCAGGGGCCGTCCACGCACCAAGATTGGCGGAGAGCTCCTCAAGCCCCACGCGCGCATCGGCCACCAGCGGCTGGGCACGATGCTTGGTGGCATCGAACACCTGAGTATTGAGTCCGATGATGGTCTTGTCCGGATTCTTGAACAGCGACCAGGAGCCGGTGGTGAAGTCCTGCAGACGGGTACCGACCGCCAGCACCACATCCGCATCCTCGCAGAGCTGGTTCGAGGCGGACGTTCCGGTCACGCCAACGGCTCCCATGTTGAGGGGGTTGAGGAAGGGCAGTGAAGACTTTCCCGCCTGCGTCTCGACCACCGGAATGCCATGCCGCTCGGCAAAGCCCGCTAGCGCGTCCGAGGCTTCCGAGAATAGCACGCCGCCGCCCGCCACGATCACGGGCTTCTTTGCAGTCCTCAGCACACGGACGGCGTCGGCCAGCTCGTTGTCGTCGGGCCGCACGCGGCGATTGCCCCACACGCGCTCGGCAAAGAAGCTCTCGGGATAGTCGAAGGCTTCGGCCTGCACGTCCTGGCAGAAGGCCAGCGTCACCGGTCCGCACTCGGCGGGATCTGTGAGCACCACCATGGCATGGTTCAAAGCCTGAATCAGCTGTTCCGGCCGCATGATGCGATCGAAGAAACGCGAGACGGGCTTGAAGCAATCATTGGCGGATGCCGTTCCATCGCCGAAGTTCTCGATCTGCTGAAGTACCGGATCGGGCCTGCGGTTGGCGAAGATGTCGCCCGGTATGAGAAGCAGCGGAATGCGGTCGACATGCGCCACCGCGGCTGCCGTCACCATGTTGAGAGCGCCGGGACCGATGGAGGTTGTGCAGGCCATCATCCGCTTGCGGCGCGTGCCCTTGGCATAGGCGACGGCGGCAAGCGCCATCGACTGCTCGTTCTGTCCGCGATAGGTCGGCAGTTCGTCGCGCACATGCCACAGCGCCTCGCCCATGCCGGCGACATTGCCGTGGCCGAAGATCGCCCACATACCGGCAAAGACCGGGACTTTCTGGCCATCGACAATCGTCATTTGCCGCGTCAGGAACTTGACGAGGGCTTGCGCCGCCGTGAGGCGGATGGTGTTGCTCATGGGTCCTCCCGAACTCAGACTTCTTTCAGGCTCACGCGCCGGATCAGGCGCTGCGGGCCTCGTTCCACAGCCTTACAAGATTTCCGAAGCGCTCCGCCATATCGTTGGTCGCTGCTTCGTCCGAAATTCGGCCGGCCAGCCAATCCTGCGCGGCCTGGTTGAAGATGGTGCGGCCCACCGCGAAGCCCTTGACGATCCTGTGCGGCGCCACGGCTTCGAAACCCCTGGCGAGCTCCGCTTCCGGCGCCTCGAGTCCCAGAAGCATAACGCCCCTGCACCAAGGATCGTTCTTCGCGATCACGGCTGAGATATTCTCCCAGGCCTTGGCGGATGCCTGCGGTTCAAGCTTCCACCAGTCGGGCTTGATACCGAGCGCATAATGTTCTTCCAGCGCACGCGCGATGGTGTCGTTATCGAGCGTTCCATGTTTGCCGGCGATGATCTCGATCAGCAACTCGCGCCCCACCTTGCGCGCCGCCTCGTAGAGCGTGCGAAGCTTTTGCGACTGTTCTTTTTTCAGTTCCTTTGGGTCATCGGGGTGATAGAAGGACAGGCACTTGATCGTATGCGTCACCGGCCATTCGGCAAGCCGCGCGCCCACGTCCTGCGTGAACTCGAATCTCAACGGCCGCGAACCTGGCTTCTCCAGTGGGCGGCCGACCCAGAGGCCGAGCTTCGCGGCGTCGAACATCGCTTCGCGGCCATAGATGTCATCGAGCAATGTGCCATAGCCGGGTTTGCCCTCAGAAACCTTGGCAATGGCCGCGATGGCAAGGCGCTTGAAATGGTTGAGCCGCTCGCGCGGCGCCCCGGCCTTGTCGGCCATGTCCTCAAGCTGCATCCGGTGGTCGATGGCCAACGCCAGAAGCTGGTCGGACTGGGGCCGCCGCGTGGTCGCCCAATGCACATGGTTGATCGCTTCGTCCTTGCGCAGCGCCTTGTGCGGGCTGCCGTGCTTCAGGAAGAACTGCAATTCCTCCCATGTCGGAATTTCGGGCGAGCAGAGCAGACGCGACACAGCGAATGCACCGCAGGCATTGGCCCAGGTGGCGCTCATCGCATGGTCCTCGCCCCTCAACCAGCCGCGCAGGAAGCCCGACATGAAGCTGTCGCCAGCGCCCAGCACATTATAGACCTCGATCGGGAAACCCTTGCCCACGATGCCCTTGTCAAGGGCATCGGGTATGGCGCCGGGATAGACCACGCAGCCCATCGGCCCGCGCTTCAGGACGATCACCGCACCAGATAGCGAACGGATGATGCGGAGCGCGTCCAGCGTATCTTCCGTGCCGGCCGCGATATGGACTTCCTCTTCCGTGCCGACGATGAGGTCGCAATCGGGAAGGATGGTCTTTATGTGTTCAGACACCTTGTCGGACTTGATATAGCGCTCCTCGCCCGCGCCATGCCCCGCAAGACCCCAGAGATTGGGACGGTAATCGATGTCGAGGATCACCTTGCCGCCGTTGGCCCTGGCGATACGCATGGCCTTGCGCTGTGCCGCATCCGTGTGAGGCGTGGCGAAATGCGTGCCCGTCACCAGCACGGAAGCGGCTGACCTGACGAATGCCTCGTCGACATCTGCTTCGTTCAAGGCACTGTCGGCGCAATTGTCGCGATAGAAAATGAGTGGGAATGTCTTGTCGTTCTCGACCGAGAGCAGCACCAGCGATGTCAGCCGCGTCGGATCGGTCGTCATGCCGTCGAGCGCCACGCCCTCGCGCCCCATCTGCTCCTTCACGTAGCGGCCCATCTGCTCGTCGCCGACGCGGGTGATGAGGCCTGACCTCAGGCCGAGCCGTGCCGTGCCAATGGCGATGTTGGAGGGGCACCCCCCCACCGACTTGGCGAAGGACGTAACGTCTTCCAGCCGCGAGCCGATCTGCTGACCGTAGAGATCCACCGAGCAACGCCCCACGGTGATAACATCAAGCCGTGTCTGGCCACCCGTTTGCGACTTCATTGTCTCTGATCCTTTCGATTGCTCGCTTGACATTATGAAACAACAATTCCAAAAATAAGTCAATTCAGAACGTATATTCTATTGAGTGAAGTGTGGCGGGAACTGACATCCTGATCAAGAAAAACTGCATCCATACGCTATCTGCAACTTTATTTGCGCCCGCAGTTGTGGCAGGACGCTTGGCTAGGCCTGTGCAAAAAAGAACGACCTGAGGAGGACCCTGGAATGTTGAGATTTGGAGTACTTGGAGCTGGCCGCATTGGCAAGGTTCACGCTCGGACCATCGCCGCCAATCCCAAGGCGAAAGTGGCCTACATTGCTGACGCCGTTCCTGCGGCAGCAGAGGCGCTCGCCAAGGAATATGGCGCGAAGGTCGCCAGCGTCGAGGAGATCATGAAGACAACGGACGTCGATGCCGTGCTGATCGGCTCGCCGACCCCGTTCCATGCCGAGCAGATCCAGGCCGCGTCGAATGCCGGCAAGGCCATCATGTGCGAAAAGCCCGTGTCGCTCGACGTCAATGCCATTCTCGAAACGCTCAAGATCGTCGAGAAGAACAAGTCGACGCTGATGATCGGCTTCAACCGCCGCTTCGATCCCAACTTTGCCGACCTCGAGAAGCGCATCCGCCGCGGCGACATCGGCGATGTCGAGATCGTCACCGTCATCAGCCGCGACCCCGCCCCGCCGCCGCCCTCCTACGTCAAGGCGTCCGGTGGCCTGTTCCGCGACATGATGATCCACGACTTCGACATGGCCCGCTTCCTCATGGGTGAGGAATTCGTGGTCGTCAACGCGCTGGGCTCATCGCTCGTCGACAAGGGGATCGGCGAGGCGGGCGACGTTGATACCGCCGCCGTGCAGATGCAGACGGTTTCGGGCCGCATCGCCGTCATCACCAATTCGCGCCGCGCCACATATGGCTACGACCAGCGCATGGAAGTGCACGGCTCAAAGGGCATGCTCAGTGCACGGAACGTCCACAACACGACCGTGGAAATCCACAATGCCGACGGCGTCAAGGCGGACCCGGTCCAGAACTTCTTCGTGGAACGCTATGTTGCGGCCTATGCCAACGAGCTCAACACCTTCATCGACGCTGTCTCATCCGGAAATCGCGATCCGCGTCCGTCTGGCTTCGATGGGTTGCAGGCCCAGAAGCTCGCCGACGCCGCGACGGAGTCCTGGAAGACCGGCAAGCCAGTGAAGGTGGCCTGACCATGAACATGGACTCGCTGAAGAACCTTTCCATGGATGGCAAGATCGCCGTCGTGACCGGCTCGACGCAAGGGCTGGGCGAAACCATCGCGCATCTTTTCGCCGACCGTGGCGTGAAGGGGCTGGTCATCGCCGGTCGCAATACGAAGAACGGCGCCCGCGTCAAATCCGACCTCGAGAAGAAGGGTGTGAAGACCATCTATGTCGAGGCCGATCTGGCGAAACTCGAGGATGCCCGCAAGCTTGTCGCCACCTGTGACACGGAGTTCGGCAAGATCGATGCTTTGGTGAACGCGGCGGCCATCACCGACCGCGGCTCCATCTGGGATACGACGCCGGAACTTTACGACCGCATGTTCGACATCAATGTGAAGGCGCCCTTCTTCCTCATGCAGGACGCGCTGCACCTGATGAAGAGGTCGAAGACCAGTGGCACCATCGTCAACATCCTGTCGATGTCCGGCCATGGCGGCCAAAGCTTCATCACCGCCTATTGCGGCTCGAAGGGTGCACTTGCGGTGCTGACGAAAAACGCCGCCTACAGCGTGATGAACTACCGCATCCGCATCAATGGCCTCAACATCGGCTGGATGGACACGCCCGGCGAAGACCGCATCATGAAAACCTATCACGATGCCGATCCGGACTGGCTGAAGAAGGCCGAAGCCGGGCGGCCTTTCGGCCGCCTGCTCAAACCAACGGAGGTCGCACGCGCCGTGGCCTATCTGTCGAGTGAGGAATCGGGCCTGATGACCGGCTCCATCATCGATTTCGACCAGCAGGTGCTGGGCTCTGCCAACGCCAATGCCGAGCCGCCCCCTGCCGAGTGGTGAGACGCATCACATGGGGTTTCAGCGGCCGCCTCCGGGCGGCCGTTTTGTTTTCGGGTCGAGGCGCAAGACGTGCTAGGCACCGGGAATTCAATGGAGGCGATCTTGGACGACGTGAAGGACTCGAACGGCAATATCCTGAAAGACGGCGACTCGGTTCACGTCATTAAGGACCTCAAGGTGAAGGGCGCAGGCGAAACGCTGAAGCGCGGCACGCTCATCAAGAACATCCGCCTCACCGACAACCCCGGCGAGATCGAAGGCCGCACGGGCTCGATCAAGGGACTGGTCCTCAAGACTGAATTCGTCAAGAAGGCCTGAACTGCGAAGGAGTTTCATCCCCCTGCGTCGTCGCGGCACTCGTACCAGATGCGTGGCTTCGCGGGGCCCTTCTCTGCAGCAAGGCGGCGCAGCACGGTCCTGACGCCGAACTCCGCACAATTGCTCCGCGTATTGAAGAGAACGCTGGCTCGCTCCGATTTGACCGGTCTGGAACCTGCCTTCTCATAGATCACGAGTGCAAACAGTCCGCGATCTGCAGGCACAGGCTTGGGCTTCTGTTGAACGGCGGGCGCGGGTTTCGGCGTCGGCGTGGGGATTTCGGGTTCGGCCGGTGGCGTCGAAGCGGGCATTTCCGGCTCATCGACAGAAACCTCGGTTGTGGCAGAGCTTCCGAATTCGGGTTCCTGGGGAACATCTACAATCTTGCTGGGAACAGTGGCCTCAACCGCAGGCGCCTGCACCGCAACTGCCGGCTCGGACGCTGGCTGCGGCGGAGAGTAGCCCCATAACGCGGCAGCACCCGAAGCACTGACCAGCAACAGGCCGGCGAATATCCATGCCGCGCGACGCCGCGTGGTGCTGGTAGCCGCCTGAACAGGGGGTTCTGGCCGGATGCCCCCCAGATCGGGTCCAGCCCTGCCGAGACGTTCCTGGGCAACGCTTCCTGGCGCAAGCCGCCGGGTCTTGGCGGCAAGATGGGCATCCAGCGCGCGCTGCGTCGCCTCCAGAAGGTCGGCATCGTACTGAACCCGGCGCTCGGGATTGCCGAGCACATCATAGGCCTCCTGCACCTCGGCGAAGCGTTCGGACGAAGCAGTGCCCGCAGCTGTTCCGGTGTCAGGGTGGTATTTCTTGGCGAGCGCCCGGAAGGCAGCAGCGATCACATCCTGATCGGCCGTGGGATCGACACCAAGCGCGGTATAGTGGTCGGGAAACTCTTCCATGCAGGAGGTGAATGCCCTTACTGATGCGTCAGAATCATCGCGGGACGATGGCGGAACAATGGCGGGCCGTCTGATCCGTCCAATGACTTACCCACCCTGTTCACGCCGTTCCGCAACGGCAATGGTGAGCGTCATGGCCAGTGTCAGCGTGGCAGACATCGACCGGAAGCCCTCGAAATTGGCCTCCCCCACCTCGATCCACATGTCCGCCGTCTGTGCGAGCGGCGAGAACGGGCTGTCGGTAATCGCCACGACCGGCACCTTGCGCTCGGCAGCCCAGCGCGTCAGGGCCACCGTCTCACTGGCATAGGGCGTAAACGATATGGCCAGAACGGCATCCTTCGGAGTGGCGAACGTGATCTGCTCCGCCGCCAGCCCGCCCACCGCATCGATCAGGATGCTCCGCACGCCAAGCTTTCCCAATGCATAGGCCATGTACGAGGCGATGGGAAAGGAACGCCGGAGGCCGAGCAGATAGATCGTCTCCGCCCCCGCCAGCATGTCAACGGCGCGGTCGAGTTCATCGGGATTGAGTTTCTCGCGCATGCCGGCGATCGATTTCTCGGCCGCGTCGCAGAATCCCTGGAAGATGACATTGGGTTTCGAGGTCGATTCGGCGTGTTCGCGCAGCTGCTGGATCCGCTCGCCATAATTGAGAATGCGGTCGCGGAGCCGCGACCGGAATATCTCCTGCATCTCCGAGAAGCCCTGATAGCCAAGGGCCTGGCTGAAGCGGACAAGCGTGGAGGGCTGGACCGCAGCCTGCTCGGCGATGGAAGACACCGTTCCGAAGGCAATTTCGTCCGGATTGTCGAGTGCAAAACTGGCGATCTGGGTCAGGCGCTTCGGCAATTCGCCGGCACGCTCGGCAATAAGGGCCTTCAAGCCTGCGAAATCGCGGGGCGGGGCGGAGACGTCACTCATTGGAACGTGTATTTCACGGAAATCGAAACGTTCCAACAACTTTTGCAGTGATCCCGCTACTCGTCCCAACCCCTGTTCCGCCGCGACGGACCCGAGACGGGTGGACGCCTGCGGTTTCCGTCGCCGCCGCCTTCGCCCTGCAGCGCCTTCCTGAGACGTCGAAGAATGACGCCTCGCGCCTTCTCGTCGCCCGCTTTTTCCACCACATCGCGAATATCGAGCACAAGGTCGGCGAGATCGTTATGGCTATCGAGGCGCGCGACCATTGTGGGATCGATGCGGGGCCGCGTCTCTTCCGCCACATAGGCACATCCGTCCTGAGACAGGTCATAGACCGAATCGAGCGACGGAATGACGATGCAGTCATTGGGGACGCCAAGTCCATTGAGGTCAGCGGCGAGTGCCGTCTGGCCTTCCTCCTCGCCATGCGTGAGGAAGATCGAGCGGCCGATAGGCAGGCGCTCCTTCACCCATTGCACCAGCTCCGGCCCGTCGGCATGGCCCGAATAGTCCTCGATCCGGCGGATCGACGCCTTGACGCTGATCTCCTCGCCCATGATCGTCACCGTCTTTGCGCCATCCTCGAGGATGCGGCCGAGCGAGCCTTCGGCTTGGAAGCCCGCGAGAAGGACCGTGGTGGAAGGCTGCCAGAGATGGTTCTTCAGATGGTGCCGGATGCGGCCCGCATCGCACATGCCGCTGGCCGAGACGATGATGCGGAAACCGGTGAAGCGAGCGAGCGCCTTCGAATCTTCCACGCTCTCGGTGGTCCGCACGTAGGGCGACGTGAAGGCACGCGTGAGGTCGCCCCCGTGCTGCAGCTCCTTGGCGTGCTTGACGAAGATGTTCGTCGCCTTGGAGGCGAGCGGCGAGTCGATGAAGATATTGGCCTTGGGGACCGCACCGTCATCCATCAGCTTGACGAGATCGGTGACGAGTTCCTGCGTTCGCTCCACCGCGAAGGACGGGATCAGGAGCGCGCCCTTGAGTTTTGACGCCACGTTCACTTCGCCAGCCAGAACGACACGGCGGCCGGCCTCTTCACGCTCGAATCGGTCACGCCCGCCATAGGTCGACTCGCAGATGACATAGTCGAAACCGGCGGGCGCCTCAGGGTCCGGATGCAGCATCTTGTTGTCCGGGCCGATGTCGCCCGAGAACAGCAGCCGTAAGGGCTTTGAACCTTCCTGCTCCACTTCGATCTCGATCGAGGCGCTGCCGAGCAGATGACCCGCGTTCCAGAACCTCGCGCGGATGCCCGGTGAAGCCTCGAACCAGGTCTCGAAACCCAGCCCATAAAAATTCTCGAGAGCGGCCATCGCGTCGTCGATCGTGTAGATGGGCGACACTTCTTCCTCGCCCCGCTTCAGGCGGCGCTGGTTCAACTGCCTGACTTCCGTTTCCTGGATGTTTCCGGAATCGGGCAGCATGATCGCGCAGAGATCTACCGTAGCATGCGTGCAGTATATCTTCTGCGTGAAGCCATGCTTCACCAGTTTGGGGATGAGGCCCGAGTGATCGATGTGGGCGTGCGTGAGGATCATCGCGGTGAGCGAAGATGGCTCGAAGGGAAACGGGCGGTAGTTCAGTTCGCGCTCGGTCTTGGAGCCCTGGAACATGCCGCAGTCGATGAGGAGCCGTGCCCGTTCGGTTTCGATCAGGTAGCACGATCCGGTGACGGTCCGGGCGGCGCCGTGGAATTTCAATCGGATCGTCATGTTTACTCCTTCGAGACCTTGAGGCCGCGCTTCAGCAATTCATCCCATGCTTCACGCGGTGAATCGGCATAGCCGAAGAGGTCGAGATCGGACTGGCTGACCGTGCCCGCGTCGACGAATTGCTGGAAGTTGATGAGGCCCTTCCAGAACTTCGAGTCATAGAGCACCACGGGAAGCTCATCGTCCATCTTGCCGGTCTGGCGAAGGGTCAGGATCTCGAAAAGCTCGTCCATGGTGCCGAAGCCGCCGGGGAACACCACGAGCGCGGAGGCGCGAATCGCAAAATGCATCTTGCGCATCGCAAAGTAGTGGAAGCGGAAGGTGAGGTCGGGTGTCGAATAGGCGTTGGGCTCCTGCTCCATGGGGAGCGTGATGTTGAAGCCGATCGAGGGAGCACCTGCGTCATGCGCGCCCCGGTTGGCGGCCTCCATGATGCCCGGTCCGCCGCCGGTGGCAATCACGTTCTGGCGCGGATGGCCGTTGGTCAGCTTGGCGCCACCCTCCTCCGAGCAGATACGGGCAAACTCGCGGGCCGCCCCATACCAGCCTTGCGAATTATCCTCCCGGATGCGCGCCGAGCCGAAGACGATCACGGTCGTCGCCACACCCCATTTCCGGAGATGTTCTTCAGCCTTCTGGTATTCGAGCTGGAAACGAAGTCCGCGCGTGGTGTCGCCCAGCAGGAAATCCATGTCCATGGCCGGAAGCCGGTAGGCGGCGGCTGCCATCTGAGTCTTGTTCGATGCGGTCACGAAGCGAATGTCCCGTTTATGGAGCAGTTCAGGGGATAGGGCCATGACAAGCCGCAATCAAGGGGGCTAAGATCACATCACAACCGGGAGACGGGAACCAGACCATGGCACTCAAGAGCACATCCATCGGCCAGCGCTACATGGCCGAACCGGGCAAGAGCTTCGCGCTGGCAAAGCGCGACACGCGGGACGACACGGGCCTTGGCAGCAAGGAAGAGGCGAAACTGCAGACCGAAAAGGATGCCGCCGCCATCGACGCGCTACAGGACCGGCTCTTTGCCGAAGGCAAGCGTTCGCTGCTCGTCGTGCTGCAGGGCATCGACTGTTCCGGCAAGGATGGCACGGTGCGCGCCGTGTTCAACACCTGCGGCCCCATCGGCGTGAAGATTGCGCCGTTCAAGGCCCCGACGGCGGACGAACTTGCCCAGGACTATCTCTGGCGCGTTCACAAGGCCTGCCCGCCCAAGGGCTACATCGGCATCTTCAACCGCTCGCATTACGAGGACGTGCTGGTGGTGAAGGTCAGGAAGTTCGCCAGCCCCGAGGCAATCGAGCGCCGTTATGACGAGATCAACGCCTTCGAGAAGATGCTGAGCGACAATGGCACGAAGATCCTGAAATTCATGCTCAACATCTCGAGGGAGGAACAGGGCGAGCGCCTGCGCGACCGCATTGCCACGCCCGAGAAACGCTGGAAGTTCAACCCCGGGGATCTGGAAGACCGCGCCCTTTGGGACGATTATATGGCGGCCTACGAGACAGCCGTCACCCGCTGCTCCACTGCGCACGCGCCCTGGTACGTGATCCCCGCCGACCGCAACTGGGTGCGCAATGCCGCCATTTCCCGCATCGTGCGCGAAACGCTGGAAGAGATGAACCCGCAGTACCCGCAGCCGAAGGACTGGGACCCGGCGGCGGTGGAGGTGGTCTGACATGGACCTTCACCTGCAGGGCAAGCGCGCGCTGGTGACGGGCGGCACCAAGGGCATCGGGCGCGCCATTGCATTCGGGCTGGCGGCAGAAGGCTGCGACGTGGCGTTATGCGCGCGCAATGCCGCAGGGGTTGCGGCCACGGTGAAGGACCTCGCTGCCACTGGCGTGCGCAGTCATGGCGAGGCGCTGGACGTGGGCGATGGTGCGGTTCTGGCGCGCTTCGTGGATGGCGCGGCGGCGGCACTCGGCGGGCTCGACATTCTGGTCTGCAACGCGTCGGCCCTCGTATCCGGCTCGGGCGAAGACGCCTTCCGCGAGGCCTTCGAGATCGACCTGATGCATACGCGAAATGCCTCGGAGGCCGCCATCCCGCATCTGGCGAAATCCGGCGCGGGCTCGATCGTGGCGATCTCGTCCATTTCGGGCACGGAGGACTACGGCTATGGATCGTCGGCCTACGGAACGATGAAGGCCGCGCTGTTCTTCTATGTGAAGTCTCTGGCGCGCCATGTGGCCTCGATGGGCATCAGGGCCAATGTGGTCTCGCCTGGAACCACCTATTTCGCCGATGGCTTCTGGGATCGGGTCAGGATCAACGAGCCGGAGCGCTTCGCCCGCAATGTGGCCGAGAACCCGTTCGGCCGCATGGCGAAACCGGAAGAGATTGCCGACATGGTCGTGTTCCTGTCGAGCCGCCGCGCCAGTTTCGTCTCGGGCACAAATGTTGTTGTGGACGGCACTCTGACGACGCGGATCCCGAACTAGGCTTTCGCCATGAACGCCTCGACCTCGGCCTTGGTTGGTGCGGCGGCGGAGGCGCCCTTCTTCGTTGTCGAAAGCGCCCCGCAGGCCGCCGCATAGCGCAGCGCCGCCTCGATGCCCAGACCCGCTTCGAGCGCGTGCGCAAGGCCGCCGTTGAAGCTGTCGCCCGCCGCCACAGTATCGATGGCGGTCACCTTGAACGAGGGAATGATGGCCTCGACGCCAGGCCCGGCTACCGCCAGTCCCCGCGCGCCGAGCTTGACGACGGCAATCTTGACACCCCTCGCCCGCAGCTCGCTGGCCGCCTTGAGGCCATCCTCCAGCGTCTGCGGCTGCCAGCCGAGGATCAGTCCGGCTTCCGTCTCGTTGGGTGTGATGATGTCGACCGCCTGCAGCACATCGGCCGGAAGCCCGTCCCTGGGCGCAGGCGCGGGATCGAGGATGACGGTGCCGCCCCTCGCCTTGACGATGGCCGCCGCCTGAAGCGAGGCGGCGAGAGGAACCTCGAGCTGGAGGAGCAGCACATCGGCCGCTTCGAGTGCCGCGCGCGCACGCGCGACGTCGCTCCCGTCCATGGCGAGGTTGCTGCCGCCGATGAGGGAAATGTAGTTCTCGCCGCCCTCTCCCACATTGATGATGGCGATGCCGGTGGCGCCGCTTTCGTCCTTGCGGACGAGCGAGAGATCGACTCCGTAGGAGGCGAGTTCGCGCTCGGCGGGCTTGGCGAAGTCATCCGCCCCCAGCCGGCACACGAAGCGCACGTCGCTTCCCAGCTTCCGCGCGGCAACCGCCTGGTTGGCGCCCTTGCCGCCGAGCCCCAACTTGTATTCGCGGCCCTGCAAGGTCTCGCCCGGCTTCGGCAGGCGGTCCATGTAGGCCGTCACATCCATGTTGATGCTGCCGAACACCGCGATGGTCATTGCCTGCCGCCTTTTGCCGTCTCGAAGAGGTTTAGTTGCCTGTGGACCAGACAGCCCCTTCGACTGCCGAGTTGAGTCTGACGGCGCTGCCCACGGTCGACAGCGTGACAGCGATCGGCGACAGTTGCCTGACCCACTCGACGGAAGGCGCCGTGGTCACGTAGATCGTGTCGTTGTTGCGGATTCCGAAGGCCTGAGCGATGAACATCGTTTCGGGCTTGGACATGTCGAACTTGAAGATGACCGGGCCTTCCTGCCAGCGGTTATCGGCATCGAGCCACGCCTTGGGCTCACTCAGGCGGAACACGAAGACACCTGTGGTGCTTGCCTGGTTTCCCATCAGGCCGCCAGATTGCGAAATCGCATCCAGCAGCGAGGGATTGGGCTTCATGAATTCGATCTGACCGGTCTTCTGCACCGCGCCCATGGCGTTGAACAGCTTGGCGTCGACCACCAGCGTCACTTCATCGCCCGCGCGGAGCTGCTGGTTGTTGCCATTCAGAACGGTCTGCAGCGGGATGCGCCTGACCGAGGACCCGCGCCTGATCACGACGTCGATCTGGTGCGGCGGAAGAGTCGCGCCGCCGGCCTTGGCAATGGCATCGGCCAGGGTCAGCGGCCCTTCGAGCATCGAGAACCGTCCGGCACTCTTCACTTCGCCACTGACGAGAACACTGGAGCCGCGGTCGGAAATGATCTCGACATAGACCTGCGGCTCGAAGGTGACGCCGGCAAGCCGCGAGCGCAGGCGGTCTTCCACCCGCTGGGGATCGAGTCCAGCGACTTTCACGCGGCCGACATAGGGAAGCGAAATGGTACCCTTGTGATCGACGCGGACATTGTCAAAACTGGTCCCGCCGCTCGAGAGCGGCGCGAAGATGCCGCCTTCCTTGGTCTCGGAAATGCGGACTCGCAGGATGTCGCCAGAGGATAGCGATACTGCTGGAGCGGGCGGCACACCAGCCGTACCTGACTCGTCGCCGCCCGAAGACACACGATAATTGGCGACGGCAGCCGCCGAGACATCGATGAGCGTGAAGCCAGCGAGGTCGGCTGATTCCTGCGTGATGGCTTTTTCGGAAGGGCCACTGCGCGGTATGGCGCAGCCCGACAGGGCAAGCACGGCGATGCAGAGTAGCAACTGCCGGACAGTGGCGGTCGTTGAAAAGCTCAAGAAATCCCCTCTGCGTTCCACACCGAGCCTCGCCATCCCACCTGCGAAAACCCGTATTCCTTTCGGAGTCACCCGAAGGTGATTAAACTATCACCAATGGCCTAGGCAAGGCTAGGCCTGAAAGCTTGGCCAAAATGCCCCAAAATCCTAAGTGTTTGATATTTTTACCACAGTGATCGGCGCGTGACTAACACATGGTTAACAGCCCGTCAGGCGAGGCCGAGTTCGCGAATCCAGAAATTCCGCACCCTGCGGATGTCGCCGAGGGTTTGGGAGAGTATTTGCCCGCCCGATGCCAGCTTCAGTGTCTTTTCGCGCCGTTCGGCAAGATCAAGCAGGCTGTCGCGCCATTCTTCAGGCTGATTCGATATCAGGAGGCCCGACTGGTTATGGGCGACGATGCGGTCGAAGGGCTGCTGGTGGCTGTAGACGCCCGCCGCGCCAAAGGCAGCATGGTCGTGCAGCTTGCTGATCGACCGGGCCCGATTGAAGGGCGTGTCGAGCGCCGGGGCGATCGCCACATGGAAGCGGTTCTCGGCCACATAGGCCCGGTAGCGCGACCATTCCATCATGGGCAGATGAATGGCGTTGGGAAGGTTCCGCAGCGAACGCGGCGCATGGCCGTTCAGGAAAGTGGTGAGCCGGGCATCGGGCCGCCGGCGCAGCACTTCGGCCAGTGCCGGCGCCACATGGCTCAGGTCGTGGAGATGCGAACGGGTTGCCGCGAAAACGATGTCGAACGGGCGGACATTGTGATGGTGGACAAGTGCCGCAGTCTGGTGGCACTGCGCCGGGTCCAGGTGAATGGCCCGCTTCGGACTGTAGGCACTCAGGATGTTCTCGGACGGTGCGACCACGTCTGTCACGAGATCCATCAGCCGCCGGAACGGGCCATCGCGATACACGATGAGCTTCCGCCGGTAATCTTGCGGCAGTCCGTCGGATTGTTCCAGATTCTCGAGATCGTCGTCGATCAGCAGGTAGACCCTGGAAAACCGGCGCGCGTTCAGGACGGCCAGGTCGCGCTTGTGAGCGTAGCGCACGACGACGGCCGTGCCGCCACAGGCAAAGACGGTCCGCGACAGGCGCTGGATGGGACGTTCCGAATCTTGCGCGCCAGTCGAGATCAGATCCGCAAGTGGATCGGAGAAATAGATAGAAATGGAGGGGAGCTGCTTCTGGCCACGCGCCGGCATGGAAATGCCACCGCTCAACTTGGCGCGGACGACGCGACGCACGATTTCGGGAAGCAACGCCACGTTACTCAACCCACCCTAGAAAAATGCCCGCACTCCCGACAAGGAATTCTCCTACGATTTGCTCCGGGGCGCAAGGACGTATTTGTGCAGCCGCGTTCATTGCATGATCCTCAGGCAAGCAGGCGCCTGACCGTTTCCACTGCCGCCTCCTCCCAGCCCCTTGGCACGAACCCGAACCGTTCGGCGAAGGCCGAGGTATCCATGCGCGAATTGGCAGGGCGCCGGGCCGGCGTGGGATAGTCGGCGGTGGTGATGGCCTCCACCCCGGATGCGGGCCCTCCCAGCTTGCCGCTTTGGGCGAAAATGAATCGCGCGAACTCGCACCAGTTGGTGCTGCCTGTGCCGCAGAAGTGATAGATGCCGCCTGGCTTCCGGGCTGAAACCAGGTCCGGTGCAATCCGCAGCGCGGCATCCGCGATATCGAGCGCGCTGGTCGGATTGCCGAGCTGGTCGGCGACGACCCGGACGAGGTCGCGGTCCTTGCCGATCCGCAGCATGGTCTTCACGAAATTGGCGCCGAACGGGCTGTAGACCCATGAGGTGCGGAGAATGACCGCACCAGGATGGGCAGCCATCACGGCCTGCTCGCCTTCCAGTTTCGAACGGCCATAGACGCCGAGCGGCCCCGTGGCATCGGTCTCGACATACGGCGAGGCCTTGTCGCCCGGATAGACATAGTCGGTCGACAGATGGATGAGCGGCACCCCGAGCGCGGCGCTGGCCCGGGCGGC
>NZ_JBGSOZ010000096.1:0-2146 GCF_041738905.1 Aestuariivirga sp. | reverse complement strand
GCTGCGGAAGAGGCCCGGGCGGGCGGCGGCACGCTGGTCATCCGGGCGGCGCCGGGCCGGGCGCTCGAACTACAATATGAAGCGTCGCGCATCATCTCGCGCATCAACAGCTTTTTTGGCTATGGCGCTATCGCGAAGATCAAGGTGATGCAGGCGGTGGAGCTTTCGGCCAAGCGGGCCGGCCCGCCTGCGCTTCCCGAAAAACCCGTTTGTGAGCAAGAACTTAAGACGCTGGACGATGGTCCTCTGAAGGCCGCTCTGGAGCGCCTTGGGCGGGGTGTCGCGAGCACCCGGCAGAGTTCTCCACAAGAGAAATAACGATTGGTTTCAACCCTCAACATCTAGTAGGTAACCCTCATGACAAGCATTTCCCGCCGCCGCCTGCTCCTCGCCGGAGCCGCCTTCGCCGCCCTTGGCGCCGCCTCGCCCGCGTTCGCCGCGGTGGACGTTGCGGAACTGAACAAGGCGCCGAGCCTCGGCGACATGGCGCTGGGCGCCGATGAAGGTGCCAAGGTCACCATCATCGAGTACGCCTCGGCCACCTGCCCCCATTGCGCGGCCTTCCACAAGGACGTGTGGCCGAAGCTCAAGGCGGACTACGTCGACACCAAGAAGATCCGCTATATCTTCCGTGAGTTTCCGCTGAACGATCCGGCGCTGGCCGCCTTCATGATCGCCCGCGCGGCGCCGAAGGAAGCCTACTTCCCGCTGATGGACGCTTTCTTCGGCACGCTGGAGACCTGGGCTCAAAATCCAGCGGAGGGCCTCCTCAACATCGCCAAGCAGGCGGGCTTCACGCAGGAGAAGTTCAACATGACGCTGAAGGACCAGTCGCTGGCCAAGGGCATCATGGAAATCCGCGATGGCGGCGTGAAGTTCGGGGTGCAGGGCACGCCGCACTTCTTCATCAACGGCGAGACCTTCGAGGGCGAACGCACGTTTGACGCGTTCAAGGCAGCGATCGACCCGCTTCTCTGAGGCGGGCCGGGGTTTAAGGGACTGAGGGCAAGATGAAATTCACGCGGCTGAGGCTTTCGGGATTCAAATCCTTCGTGGAGCCGACCGATCTTTTCATCGAGCCCGGTCTCACCGGCGTCGTCGGCCCCAATGGCTGCGGCAAGTCGAACCTGCTCGAAGGCCTGCGCTGGGTGATGGGCGAAAGCTCCTACAAGTCCATGCGCGCGTCCGGAATGGATGACGTGATCTTCTCCGGCACCACCCAGCGCCCGGCCCGCAACATGGCGGAAGTGCTGGTCACCATGTCGAATGACGATGGTTCCGCGCCACCGCAGTATCAGGGCCACGAGACGCTGGAAATCTCACGCCGCATCGAGCGCGATTCAGGCTCGGCCTACCGTATCAACGGCAAGGAAGTCCGCGCGCGGGACGTGCAGTTGCTGTTTGCCGATGTTTCCACCGGTTCGCGCTCGCCCGCCCTCGTGCGGCAGGGGCAGATCGGGGAGATCATCAATGCGAAGCCGCAGGCCCGCCGCCTGATCCTCGAGGAAGCCGCCGGCATCACCGGCCTTCACACACGCCGCCATGAGGCCGAACTCAAGCTGAAGGCCGCCGAACAGAATCTCACGCGCCTCGATGATGTGACGGCGCAGCTCGAGACGCAGCTGAACAGCCTCAAGCGCCAGGCGCGGCAGGCAACAAAGTACAAGAGCCTGTCCGGCGAAATCCGCAGGCTGGAGGCCATGGGCCTCTATGTGAACTGGAAGGACGCTTCCGAGACTGCGAAGCGCGATGCCGCCGCCCTCGACGAGGCGACACGCGTGCTGGCCGAGCATACGCGGTCATCTTCCGAGAAGCTGCGCCTGCGCGACGATCTGGGCGAGAAACTGCCTTCGCTCCGCGAGCAGGAGGCAATCCGCGCCGCCGTGCTTCAGCGCATCAGCCACGAGCGCAACACGCTGGACGAGGAAGAGCGCCGCGCCGACCAGCGCCGCAAGGAACTGGACCAGCGCATCGCGCAGGCCAATGCCGACCTCTCGCGCGAGCAGGAACTGCTGAACGATACCGATCGCGTGCTGGCGAAGCTGGCCGAGGAAGGCGAGGCCCTGCAGGACTCGCAGGGCTCCGATACGGAGATGCGCGCCGAAGCCGCCGTGGCCTTGCAGGCAGCCGCCGAGGCCCTGGCCCG
>NZ_JBGSOZ010000081.1:0-16645 GCF_041738905.1 Aestuariivirga sp. | reverse complement strand
CGAAGCGCCCGGCCATGATCCTGGGCGGCGGCGCCCTGAACGCCGCAGCCGCCGCGACAGCCATCGCCGAAAAGCTAAATGCACCCGTATTCACCACCACGGCCGGCAAGGGTGCGATCCGCGGCGATCATCGCTTGTGCCGCGGAGCCGTGCTGGGCGATCCCAGGACGATGGAATTTCTGAGAACCTGCGATGCCGTGTTGTGCGTCGGTTCGGAACTCTCCGAAACCGACATCTGGGATACCACCGCGATCATCGAGAACAACCTGATCCGCATTGACATCGATCCGGGCTCGCTGACACGTCCTCATACCGCCGAGATTGCGATTCTCGGCGATGCCACGGCGGCACTTGAAATTCTGGAACCGATGCTCACGCAGCACGCCGATGTTGCCGCCGCACCCCAGCGGGATGCGCCGTCATCGGATGCCGTGCGCGCCATGATCGTCAAGGTTCTCGGCGTCATTCGCGAGGCGCTCCCCGAAGACACCATCGTCGCCTCCGACATGACGCAGATCGCCTATGTCGCAAATGAAGTCTTCCCCATCCTGAAGCCGCATACATGGATTCACCCCGTGGGCTTCGGCACGCTGGGCTTTGGCTTGCCTGCAGGGATCGGCGCCAAATTCGGCGCGGGCCAAACGCCGGTCGCCATCCTCCATGGCGACTATGGCATCCAGTACACGATCAATGAGCTTGGCACCGCCGTAGAACACAAGCTGCCCATAATCATCCTGCTGTGGAACAACGAGCGCCTCGGCGCGATCCACGACAGCATGGCCAACGCCGGCATTCAGCCGAACAACGTGACCTTGATGAATCCGGATTTCCAGATGCTGGCGAAAGCCTATGGCTGCAAGGCCGAGAAGCCGCTGAACCTGAAGGCGCTGGCGGAGGCAATCAAGGCTGCGCTGAAGGCCGATGGCCCGACCCTGATCGAGATGACGCCACGCATGGTGCAGGCTTAAGGCTTGGACAGCGCCGTCATCTTCGACGTCGACGGCGTCCTGCTCGACCTCACCGCACCCGAGGAAGATGCATTCTTCCTCGCATTCGAGCGCCGCTATGGCCTCAAAGGCCTGTCACGCGACTGGGACAGCTACAAGGTCCGCAACGACGAGCATATCATCGCGGAGATTCTCGAACGCCATGGACTGCCTGCCGATGACCGGGCCGCCGTCGCTGAGGATTATCTGTCGATCCTGCAGGACGGTCTGGCAAAGGCCACGCTGCGCAGCATCGCCATTCCAGGCGCCGCAGACCTGCTCCGTACCCTGACGAATTCACACTGCCTCGGGATCGCCACCGCCAATCTCCTGTCGGCCGCCCGGATCAGGCTGGCATCGCTGGACATGTGGAACCCGGTATCAAGCCTCGCCTTCGGGGCCGAGGGCAGCGGCCACAAGCGCGAGACGGTGGCCCGCGCCATCGCCGCAAGCGGACTGCCGAAACATCGCATCGTCTATGTTGGCGACAATCTCAATGACGTCGATGCAGGTCTCTCAAACGGCGCGCATTTCATCGGATTTTCCGAAAGCGCGGCCCGCCGGGAAACGCTCGCTGCGGCGGGGGCGGTCCATCTCTCGGGCAATCACCACACCACGGCGCGTCTCATCACAGGCCTTCTCGAACGATAAGGGGCCGGCACAGTCGGAGGAACTGCACCGGCCCGGCAGGACGGCAACCGGGGGAGCTGCCGTGTGGGTTACATCTTCGGCATGATCACCGCGTCGATGACGTGGATGACGCCATTGTCGGCGGCGATATCGGCGGTCACTACCTTGGCGCCGTCGACCATCACGCCGTCCATGCCCTTGACGGTGATCTCGGAGCCCTGCACCGACTTGGCCATGGTCTCCTTGCCGGCGACGTCAGCCGCCATCACCTTGCCCGGCACCACGTGATAGGTGAGGATGGCGACGAGCTTGTCCTTGTTCTCGGGCTTCAGCAGGTCATCGACCGTACCGGCGGGAAGCTTGGCGAAAGCCTCGTCAGTCGGCGCGAAGACGGTGAAGGGGCCGGGACCCTTGAGTGTATCGACGAGGCCAGCGGCCTGAACGGCGGCAACCAGCGTCTTGAAGCTTCCGGCGGCAACGGCCGTGTCGACGATGTCGGCAGCGTAAGCCTGTGCGGAAAGTGCGAGGCTGGACACGGCGAAGGCGCCGGCGGCGACCAGATTACGGATGGAACGCATGTGAATCTCCCTTTGTCGTGATTGACATGACGAGTTACGGCGCGATTTTGCGGCCGGTTTGCACACGCGGATTCACAATAAGTTTTTTGGCCTTTGATGATCCACCACAGCTCTGACATATTCGGCCCCCAGATCAGATGAAGTCGACAGACAGGATGCAGCGGCAAAAATGAGCGGCGAGACCCCGGAAACCCGAAGCCAGTTCGCGATCCTGAAATCAAAGGCCTTCCTTCCCCTCTTTGTCACGCAGGCGATCAGCGCGTTCAACGACAACGCCTTGCGGAACGGCATCGCCATCCTCATCACCTTCGACCTCGCGGTGAAGGGAGGCTGGGACGCGACCTTCTTCGTGCAGGCAGGCCTCGCCCTCTTCATGCTGCCCTATTTCCTATTCTCGGCTATTGCGGGCCAGCTTGCGGACAAGCATGACAAGGCCATCCTGTCGCGCTGGATCAAGCTCTTCGATCTCGCGGCCATGGTCTTCGGCGCGTTCAGCCTGTGGCTCGAAAACCCCTTCATGCACCTCACCGTGCTGTTCCTCGCAGGCACCACTGCGGCCTTCTTCGGTCCGATCAAGTATGGCGTGCTGCCGCAATACCTGAAGCGCGACGAGCTGATCGCAGGCAATGCGCTGATCGAGCTTGGCACTTTCGTCACGATCCTGCTCGGCACCATGTTCGGCGGCTTCCTTGTGCTAGAGGACTGGGGCCGGCCCCTGCTCGCGGTCACCATAGCAGGTCTGGCGGTCGTGGCGCTGGCGTGCTCCTTCCTCATGCCATCGGCACCGGGCGACAAGTCCATCGTCTTCGACTGGAACGTGCCGCGCCAGACATGGAAGCTCCTGTCCTATGCCCGCGAGCGCAAGGACGTGTTCTGGTCGGTCATCGGCGCATCATGGTTCTGGTTCCTCGGTGCCGCCATCATGGCGCAGCTTCCGGTCTTCACGCGTGATGTGCTGCTCGCCAACGACATGGTGGCGAACGTCTTCATCGCCCTCTTCACAATCGGCATCGGCGCTGGTTCGCTCCTCACCAATTCCCTGCTGAAAGGTGATGTCTCGCCGCGCTACGTGCCGGTCGCCTCGATCATGATGACGGTCTTCCTGCTCGATCTCTATTTTGCGGCGGGCGACATGCGGGCCGTGCTGAATGGTTCCAGCCTCAATACCGTTACGTCCTTCTTCTCGCACTGGCAGGGCTGGCGTGTGGGCGCCGATCTCTTCCTCATCGCATTCTTCGGCGGCATCTATGCCGTGCCGCTCAATGCCATCATGCAGCACCGCTCGAACCCGTCGCGGCGCTCACGCGTGATCGCGGCCAACAACGTCATGAATGCCATCTTCATGATCGCCTCGGCACTCGCCGGCGCCGTGCTGCTGAAGTTCATGTCGCCGCAGGCCTTCTTCCTGCTCCTCGGCCTCGCCAATGCCATCGCCTCGGTGTGGATCGCCTTCCTCCTGACCCAGGAGCTGACGGCGAGCATCGCCCGCCTGATCTTCCGCGTTCTCTATCGGGTGGACGTAAAGGGCATGGAGAACTTCCGCGCGGCGGGCCGCAAGGCGGTGATCGTCGCAAACCACAGCTCCTTCCTCGACGGGCCACTGCTTTCTGCCTTCCTGCCGGAGCGCGCCAGCTTCGCCATCAACACCCACATGGCGAATACGTGGTGGGCCAAGCCGTCCTTCGCGCTGTTCAACATGATCCCCATCGACCCCACCAACCCCATGGCGCTCCGCCTGCTGGTGGACGAGCTCAAGCTGGGCCGCAAGGTGGTGATCTTCCCAGAGGGCCGCCTCACGGTGACGGGCGCGCTGATGAAGGTCTACGAGGGGCCGGGCGCCATCGCGCAGATGGCGAAGGCGCGCGTACTTCCCGTCCGCATCGAGGGGGCACTTTACACGCCCTTCTCCCGCATGCGGGGCAAGCTCCGCCTGCGCTGGTTCCCCAAGATCACCATCACCTTCCTGCCGCCCGTGCGCTTCGACCCACCAGAGGGCATGCGTGGCGCGGCGCTGCGCCAGCATCAGGCCGACAGGCTCTACGATGTGATGACCGACATGGTCTTCCGTACCTCCAACATCGACTGCACGCTGTTCGAGGCGCTGCTCGATGCCCGCCACACCCACGGGCGCGGCCATGCCGTCCTCGAAGACATACAGCGCAACCCGGCGTCCTATGACCGCCTCATCATGGGGAGTTTCATCCTCGGCCGCCGCATGGCGCAGATGACGCCGGGTGAGAAGAACGTGGGCGTGCTGCTGCCCAACGCCATCGGCTGCTTCATCACCATCTTCGGCCTCCACGCCTTTGGGCGCATTCCGGCCATGCTGAACTTCTCGACGGGTGCCGTGAACATGGCGGCGGCCTGCGCGGCGGCCCAGGTCTCCACCATCGTCACCTCGCGACGTTTCATCGAGGCTGGAAGCATGGAAGCCGACCTCGCGGCTCTGTCAGAAGGTCGCCAGATCATCTACCTTGAAGACCTGCGCGAAAGCCTCACCCTGAAAGACAAGCTCTATGGCCTGTGGGCGCGCACATTCACCAAGACCGCGCTTCGTCTTGCGGGCGCTACGCGCGACCCCAACTCTCCCGCCGTCATCCTTTTCACCTCTGGCTCCGAGGGCCTGCCCAAGGGCGTCGCCCTCTCGCACCGGAACCTGCACGCCAACCGCTACCAGGCGGCAGCGCGCATCGCCTTCACGTCATCCGACATCGTGTTCAATGCGCTGCCCCTGTTCCATGCCTTCGGCCTCACCGGCGGCGCGCTGCTGCCCGTGCTCGCGGGCGTGCGCACCTTCCTCTATCCTTCGCCGCTCCACTACAAGGTGGTGCCCGAACTCTGCTACGACACCAATGCCACCGTGCTCTTCGGCACCGACACGTTCCTCATGGGTTATGCCCGTAACGGCCATCCTTACGATTTCTTCAATGTCCGCCTCGTGGTGGCGGGTGCCGAGCGCGTGAAGCCGGAAACGCGCGACATCTGGATGGAGAAATTTGGCCTCCGCATTCTTGAAGGCTACGGCGCCACCGAATGCTCTCCGGTCATCGCGGTGAACACACCGATGCACTTTCGCACGGGAACGGTGGGCCGCCTGCTCGACCAGATCGACTACAGACTTGAGCCCGTACCCGGCATCGAGGAAGGCGGCCGCCTCTTCGTCAAGGGACCGAACGTCATGCTGGGCTATCTTCGCGGCGACAATCCCGGTGTGCTGGAGACGCCGCCCGAAGGCTGGTACGACACCGGCGACATCGTGAAGGTGGACGACTATGGCTTCGTCACCATCCTCGGCCGCGCCAAGCGCTTCTCGAAGATCGCGGGCGAAATGGTCTCGCTGACACTGGTGGAAACGCGGCTTCAGCAGGCCTTTGCAGAAGGACAGCACGCGGTGGTGGCGGTGCCCGACGACAGGAAGGGCGAACAGCTCGTGATGTTCACGACCGACGAGATGCTCGATGCCGCGAAGGTGTCGGAGGCATTGAAAGCGCAAGGGGCAACCGCCCTCATGATCCCGCGCAACGTCATCGTGGTGAAGGAACTTCCGTTGCTGGGGTCCGGCAAGACCGACTACCAGACGCTGAACCGCATGGGGCGTGAACAGGTGAAGCCTTGAGCCGGAATCCGCCGCGATGGAATTGACGGACGACGCGCAAGCGCTTCTGGCAGGGCGTTCCGGCAAGGCCATGCAACTCGCCATGGAACTCGTGGTCAAGGCTGCGCGGATCATGGAGGCAGAACGGCTGCTGCCCATTTCCTTTGCCCATCTCGATGCCTGCTTCTACACGGGGCAAGCTCATGTCGATTTCGTACGCTTCCTGCTGGACAACGGAGCGGCGCTCGCCGTTCAGACCTGGACCAACAATGGTGTCGTCAGCCTCGCCGATCCCTCGCTTCGTCCGTTGACGGAGGATCCGGAATCGGTTTCGGGCGCCGGGGAGCTGATGTGCCTCTACGAAAAGCTTGGCGCGAAGCCGACCTGGACTTGCGCGCCCTACCAGCACGCGGGCGGGCCGGGCTTTGGCGACCACATCGCGGTGGGCGAGTCCAACGCGGTGTCCTATTACAATTCCGTCGTGGGCGCCCGCACCAACAAGTATGGCGACTATCTCGATGTTGCGTGCGCCCTGACAGGCCTTGCCCCCGACGCAGGCCTTCACCGCGGCGAGAACCGCAAGGCGACGCTCCACATCGACTGCACCGGGTTGCCGGAAAGCTGGCGGGCGGGAGACGTCTTCGCGCATCTTCTTGGCCATCACGCAGGACGGCTTGCGGGCCGCCGCGTGGCGGTCATATCGGGGCTACTTCCAGATGCGGGAAGGGACGCGCTTAAGGCGATCAGTTCCGCCGTGGCGGCGTCCGGCGGCGTCGAGCTCTGGCATGGCGCAGGCGTCACGCCCGAAGCGCCCGATGTGGCATCCGTCTTCTCGGGTGGCGACGTTCATCATGTGACTGCGGATGATCTCACCCGCGCGCATCATGACCTGTCGAGCGCCGCGGATGGCCCGCTCGACGCCGTGGCAATTGGGACCCCGCATTTTTCGCTGAGCGAGTTTGGCGAGCTTGTGCGCCTGCTTGATGGCCGCAAGGTGAAGCATGGTTTGCCGTTTCTCGTCTCCACCAGCCGTGTCGTGCGGCAACTCGCGGCGGCAAAGGGCTGGATTGCCGAACTGGAAGATGCTGGCGTGGAAATACCGGTCGATGTCTGCACGTATTATTCGCCGCGCGTCCGGGGCCTGAAGGGCCGCGTCATGACCAATGCCGCCAAATGGGCCTATTACGCGCCGGGCATGCTGGGTGTGGAGGTGGCTTTCGGCTCGCTGAAGGAATGCGCCGAGAGTGCCATCCGTGGGGAAGTCTGGCGCGACCCGCAATCCTGGATGCAGAAATGATCCGCGCCCGCGTGCTGGTAGCAGGAAGTGCGGAAGGCCCGGTGCTGGCGCTCGACGAACCGCTGAGCTTCTGGGGTGCCTTCGATCCCCGCAGCGGAATCATTCTCGACATTCACCACCCACAGCGCGGTGCCTGTCTGAAGCGCACCATCCTGCTGATGCACGAGAGCAGAGGTTCGGGTTCGGCACCGGGAGCCATCGCCGAGGCGATCCGTCTAGGCACAGCCCCGGCCGCGATCATTCTAGTCGCCGCGGATATCAATCTCGCGGTGGGTGCGGAAGTCGCCGCAAGCCTCTACGGCCAGCGTTGCCCTATCCTGACGGTAACGGCAGAAGAACTCGCCCGGCTCAAGGCCGAGCACCGCCTCCGCATCACTGCGGAGGGAGACATCACGCCCGCCTGACTATTCCGCCGCTTCCAGCAACGGCTCCGCAGTCGTGAGGTCTTCCGGGGCTGGCCGGTCAATCGGCATGTGGGCGGCTTCCTCCGGAATGCGGAACACGTTCAAGTGCCACAGCGTCCGCCCGAATTCCGGAAGGCCCGTCACCCAAGACACCAGCGGCGACAGCATCAGGGCCGCGGCGATGGGCAGGAGCCACAGGAAAGCGGCCCACGCAATATGAAACGACAGGACAGCGAAACCGATGCCCGCCGCCACATGCGCGGCATGAATCCGCGCACAGACGCGAAACGGAAGCGCCTGGTCATCGCGATTTTGCGCGTTCCAGCCAGAGTCGCGCCCTATCAAAACGTCAGCCACGAAGCGTGACTGGATGAGCATCATCAGGGGCGACAGCAGCATCGAGACGAAAGTCTCGGCGAGCACGCTCTTGATCAGGCCCATCGCCCCGCCGCAGCCTTTGCGCATAGTAGGATCGGCGAGAGCAAGCGTCAACGCCAGCAGCTTTGGCAGGTAGAGCACGGCGAAGGTGATGCCAAACAACCGCAGCGCCAGTTCAGGATCGAACACTGGCCAGACCGGGAAAAGCGAAAAGCTGTCCGGAAAATAATTGGGCTGCGCATAGCGCGCGACAGTGGCGAGCACCAGTCCAGCTACAAGCAGCATCAGCCACAGCGGCGATGCCAGATATGACATGATGCCCTGAACCAGATGCACGCGGCTCACCCAGTGCAGGCCCTTGGCGCCGACGATCTTGATATGCTGCAGATTGCCCTGTGCCCAGCGCCGGTCGCGCGTGGCGAGATCGATGAGGGACGGCGGCGTCTCCTCATATGAGCCGGTGAGCGTCGGCAACATGAAGACGGCATAGCCCGCGCGGCGGATCAGTGCGGCCTCGACGAAGTCATGGCTCAGCACATGGCCTCCGAAGGGCTTGCGGCCGGTGAGTTCAGGCAGCCCCGCAGCCTCGGCGAAAGCCCTGGTGCGGATGATGGCGTTGTGGCCCCAGTAATTTCCGTCGCGCCCATGCCAGGCGGCAAGGCCGGTGGCGACGAGCGGGCCGTAGACTCGGCCGGCGAATTGCGTCATCCGGGCAAAGGGTGTCCAGCGGTTGTGCAGAAGCGGCAACGACTGGATGATGCCGGACCTGGGGTCCGCCGCCATGGCGCGGGCAAGCGTGATCATGGCGGCAGCGCTCATGTCGCTGTCGGCATCGAGCACGATCATGTGGTCATAGGCGCCGCCCCACCGGGTGACGAAATCGGCGATGTTGCCTGCCTTGCGGTGGTGGTTGTTGTCGCGGCGGCGGTAGTAGACCCTGATCGCGGGGTTAAGCTGGCGCTCCAGTTTCGCGAAGGCCTCGCGTTCGGCATCCGCAATCGAATCATTTCGCGTGTCGCTGAGAACGAAGATATCGAAGTGCCTCGCAACGCCCTCCCGCTTCAGTGCTGCCCCCATGCGCGACAGCGCCGCGAAGACGCGCTCCGGGTCCTCGTTGTAAACGGGCATCAGCAGCGCGGTGCGCCCCATGTCCTGCGTGTCGGCAAGCGCGGGAAGCTTGCTGCGGCCAGTCAGCAGCATGAAGAAACCGAGCATCGCGCTGGCGCACGAGAAGGCGATCCACGCGAAGGTGAGCGCGAAGAAACTGGCGAACAGGATCTGCAGCCAGGTGACGTTCACCGGGCTGATCACTTCATACATCTTCCAGGTGCCGAAGGCGGTGAGAGCCGCCGACGCGCCGAAGACGAAGGCCCGCGCCACCAGCACGTCGCGTCCATTGCCCACGTCCCCCGGCCGGCCGCCCCAGGACTTCAAATCCTGCACCGGCATGGCGAGTGGAGCTTCGGGCGGTGTGGTGATGTTCAGCTTCTGGTCCAACGATAGAGCCATGTCTCGCTTACCTTGTTGTCGCCGCGCTTCAGCACGGCACGCAGTTCTGCGACGTCTGCCCCATTGACGTTATGCTCGAAGGAAAGCCGCGTCGTTTGCCCGACGTCGTTCTTGGTTGCATGCACGTTGGAAATCACGCCGGCGGACGCCGTCACGTCCGCAACAATCTCGCCGTCAAGGTCTCCGCCCGCGAACTCGATCACATAGAGCCGCAGGTTCGGATCGTAGGCAGGCGGGGTCGCAGAGTAGTTGGGGTCCACACCGGCGCCCGAGAAAACGGTCCTCCCCACAGGAAGTTCCACCCCGGTCGGCCAATCTTCGCACCAGTGCAGGCGATAGACATAGGTATAACTCTGGCCCTGCTTCAGAGGGTCCCTCGGATGCCAGAAGGCCACGATATTGTCGTTGGTCTCAAGCAGCGTCGGTATCTCGTAAAGCTCGACGTTGCCCTGGCCCCAGTCGCCAACAGGCTCTGCCCACAGGCTGGGCCGCCGTTCATAGCGCGATTCGAGATCGAGGAAGTCCCGGTAGGCGCGCTTCCTCTGCATCAGGCCGAAACCGCGCGGGCTGGTGTCGATGAAGGCGCTCACCTGCAGCGTCTTGGGGTTGCTCAACGGGCGCCACAGCCATTCGCCAGCGCCCGTCTGCATCATCAGGCCATCGGAATCGTGCACGGCCGGGCGGAAGTCCTCCACCGGCCGCGACAACGAATCGAGCAGGAACATCGAGGTCATCGGGGCGATCCCCACATGCTCCATGTCCTTGCGGGGGAACAGGATCAGTTCCACGTCCATCTGCGTGTCCTCGCCCGGCTTGATCGAGAACTTGTAGGCCCCGGTGACGGACGGGCTGTCGAGCAGCGCTTCGACCACGATCGTCGTGGCGGTCGGTTCGGGCTTTCGCACCCAGAAGGCCCGGAACATCGGGAACTCCTCGCCCGAGGGCTGGCCCGTGTTGACGGCGAGCCCGCGTGCGGAGAGCCCATAGAGCAGGCCCTTGCCCACGCCTCGGAAATACGACGCGCCCTGGAACACGGCGAACTCGTCGTTGTATTCCTTCGAGTTGATCGGGAAGCGGAGCCTGAGGCCCGCATAGTGCATGTCGGTCTTGCCGTCGGTCTTGGGCGCCAGCGGGCCGAAACTGAACAGGTCCGGACTGTAGTTGATGCGGGCCGTCTGGCCATTCTCCACCACATGGACGTCGACCGGGGCCGTGAACAGGAATCCGGAGTGGAACAGGTCGAAGGAGAACTGGTGCTGCTCGTCCTTCCAGAACGACTTGTCCGGGTTGAAGCGGAGGTCACGGTACTGGTCATACGTCACCGCTTCCCAGCCTTGCGGCATGGCGATCCGCACATCCTCCCAGGGCTTCTGGGCCAGCGCTTCCGCCAGCTTGCGGACATGATCCTCCGCGAACGGCTGCTGCTCGACATAGAGTTCAGGAGCCTGGGCGAAGGCCGGGAGCAGCCCCTGCTGCAGGGCCGTTGTCACAGCCGCAAGCCATGCTGCCGACCCCAGTAACTGACGCCGTGATGAATTCATTTCAGACAAATCCGAGAAAATGGTGCGCCGCACAAACTATCCTAACTCCCGGAATTGTAAAGACCCTCAACGGCCCCTCGACCGCGCAGTGCCCTTGCACTAAAAGCGCGGCAAAACAAGGGTCACCCAGATGAAATTTGCGAAAGTCACGGCGCGCCTCGACGGCCTCGGTTCTGAGAAATGGGCCGTTCACATAGAAGGCAAGCGCCGTGCCGCACTGGGCGAGGCCATGATCTTTCTGTCGATCGGCGAACCCGACGCGCCCCCGCCCGAGGCCATCCTCGACGTCGCCAACGCTCAGATGCGCGCCGGCCGCATCCGCTATGCCGAGGGCCGTGGCGAGGCGAACGCCCGCCGCGCGCTGGCCCGCATGTATACCGCCCAGACCGGGCGGACCATCGGTGACAACCAGTTCATCTACCTCCCCGGCACCCAGACCGCTCTTTACGCCGCCATGATGACGGTGGTGGACGAGGGCGACGAGGTGCTGATGGCCGACCCCTATTACGCCACCTACGAGGGCGTCATCGCAGCGGCGGGCGGCATCCCCAGACCCATCCAGGTTGACCCAGACCATGGCTTCCACCTGAAGGCCGCCGACCTCGAGAAGGCCATTACGCCGAAGTCACGCGTGCTGCTGATGAACACGCCGTCGAACCCCACGGGCGCCGTCTTCACCCGCTCCGAGATCGAGAAGATCGGCAAGGTCTGCGAGAAGCATGACCTCTGGATCATCTCGGACGAGGTCTACGCTACGCTCACTTATGGCAACACGGTGTTCTCGTCGCCCTTCGACGTGCCTGAGCTCGAAAAGCGCACCATCGTAGTCTCCTCGATCTCGAAGTCGCACGCCATGCCCGGATTCCGCTGCGGCTGGATCGCCGCCTCGCCCGAATTCTGCGACCGCTGCATTCCGGTGACCGAGACCATGCTCTTCGGCTCGCAACCCTTCCTCGAAGACGCCATGGCCTTCGCGCTCGACAATCACTTCCCTGAAATCGACGCGATGAAAAAGAACTACGAATCCCGCGCCCGCGCGCTGGTGAAGGAGCTGGAAGGTGCGAAGAACGTCTCGGCCCGCATGCCAGAAGGCGGCATGTTCGTGATGGTGGACGTGCGCAAGACCGGCCTCACCGGAGAAGCCTTCGCGTGGAAACTGCTGGAAGAAGAAAACGTCGTCACCATGCCCGGCGAAAGCTTCGGCCAGGGCGGCACTGGGCATCTGCGCGTGGCACTGACGGTCGACGCCGCCCAGATCACCGAAGCCTGCAAGCGGATCGCGCGGCTGGCGGAGAGAGTTTAGCTCGGTTCGTTCAACTGCTCTGTCACAAAGTGGGCTCGGGAGCTGTTGAATTCCCAACCGCACTATTTACAAGTTTTTCGACCAAGCGTTGAAGATCAGACGGTGTGGTATGGCCCGAAATGACTTCATGATATCCGATGCCTGCTCGCCTTAGAGCCTCTCGCTTGACGGCATCGCGCGCTGCTGCCGTGTTCTGATAGTGACCCGCTCCCTGATATTCAATTGCGTGGCGAGGCTGACAGTCTTCATCCATGAGGAGAAGGTCAACACGCTTGGAATTGATGCATTTGAAGGCACTTGCATCCTTGCAACTCAGGATTTCCCCTAGAGAAACTTGTGCCATGACTTGCCACTTGGGATTTCTGTCGATGACAATCCGGTCGAGTTCGCGAAACACCCGCGCTTCGCTCTTGTTGAGAACTGGCTGAACACTGAATGACGCACCCATAACGATCCGCAGCTGATCAGCAGCATCGAGCTGTGCCGGCTGAGGATACCCATTTTTCATGGACCACGGCCAACTCTTGTGATTGCCGTCGCTGCGCCCGCTCTTCCACCGCCACTTGTTCTTCTGGCGCCACGCTCGTCTCTGCAGTTCAGCGACAAGTCTCTCAACGCCCATTCCAATCAGCGCACCGATCAGCAGAACGGCAATGAACAGATGCGGCTTGTCGATCAGTGCCAGGATTTCAGTAGGCATGGTTCATAGTAACATCGCTGCTTAAACGAATCACTACTTCCACATCCGCGTGACGTTGCTTGAATGTGTTAAGGTTCAGTTAGTCCAATTCGAGTGCCATCTGAAGGGATGGAAAGTGGGACCCGGTCAAAAGCAGAGCGGAATGAGTTTATGTTACGTGATACTATAACTCCGCCGCCTGCTCCATGACCCACTCACGGAAGGCACTTGAAAAACCCGGAATGAAAAGACGGTCCTGAGATCGCCTGCACTTGGCTGTCAGATGTTTTCCCCGGCGAGCAATTCCGACATCAGGTCACTGCCGAAGCCCGTGAGGAACCTGACACCCAAACCCTCATCGGTGTGGCGCATCACTTCACAGAGGACCTTGCCCAGATAGATCTTGGAGCCAATGTCTGGCACCTTTTTCATGATGACACCTGCGCCAGACAAGGAGATGTCGCTGATCTCACACGGAATGCTGCGGCCATCGAGAAGCGTTACCACGGACTTCGTCTCGCTGAATTGCCGCCTATTGTATTGCCGGCTGTCAGCCGCCTTGCCCGCGTAATAATCGTCCAGCCAAGTGAACTTGCTGAGAAATGCGGTGCGGTCGGCGGGGCTGATGTCCCACCGTACCATGAACCCGTCACCCGTCGCCTCGCCCGCACGGCATTCGACGCGGCCCAGGTGTTCGAGCTTGGCCACCAGAAATTCGTTGGAAGCCGCCAGCACCCGCGACTTGAACGCGGCTCCGTCAATCGAGACATTCGTGACGCTGCAGATATATTCCGATTTGTCTGCTCTTGCAAATTGCCCAAAGAGCACGCGCGGCGGGCTGCGCGAAGAGTCGCCGGAGTCCCAGTCATTGTCGCTCAAAACCGAACCTCACTTCAAACCAGAGTTCCAGGATCAGACTGAACGTCACTCCTATCACCAGGGCGTGAATTTTAACTTAAGGTGATGCATGACATCTAGATGCAACTTATGAACGATTGCTGAAGTTGGTCTGCGAGTTCTCCGGCGGAACGGCCCATCGGCAGCCCTGATAAGGGCGACAGCAGGGAAACTACCCTACCTGATACCCGAACTCTTCCGCCTGGCTAGTGATCCACTCCCAGAAGCTCTCGGAAAATCCCCTGAACACTGACAGGTCGAACACATCCTCGCCCACGCGGGTGAGGTGCACGCCCACATGGGCCATCTGGGTCAGCGCTGATTTTCCGACCGGAAACACATCCGGATGAAGATCGACCGGCGTGCCCTTGGCCAGCACGTTGCGCGCCTTGGGGCCGGAGATGCGGAGGATGACGCGGCCGTGGCTCTGGTCCGACACCGAGGCGATGCCGGCAAGCGCAGCCTTCACGTCCGCATACAAAACACCTTCCGCCCTGCCCTCGGCCAGCACGAAATACTGGTCCGGCCCTGCCCATTGCGCGGTGTAGCCCTTGAGCGCATTCGCGGTGGCAGCACCCTGCCCCGCCCGTGCGATGACAGTGAGGATCGACATCGGGTGGCGCACGCTGAAGCTGACGCCGGGCGCGCCCCTGGGCGAGCCGAAGCGGCCCTGCACGGCCACGTTCTGCAGGGGCGACACGCGCGAAAGATGAAGTCCGGTCATGTTTGCTGCCTCAGGCATGGAGTCTCTTGTTCTCTGGATCGAAGTGCACGGGATTGCAGATCTCGCCTGCCACATTGGTGCCGCGCAACCCGTCCCACACCTGCACGATCTCGCCATGGCGCGCGCGCCCGTTGGACAGAAGTGCCAGGCCAATCCACATGTTGAGCATGGGCGACCAGGCGACCGAGGTCACATAGCCCTGGTCATTCGCCATCGACGGCTTGTCGTTGCGCTTCAGCAGATGCGCGCCCGAGCGGATGCGCTCGGACGCATTGACCGGCCTGATGCCGACGACGCATTGCCGGTTCGGATCGATCAGCCCCTCGCGCTGCGCCATCATGCGGCCGATGAAGTCCTTCTTGGTGGACACCATCTTGCCCATGCCGAGATCGCCCGCTGTCGTCGTGCCGTTCAGCTCGCTCCCCGCCACATGCCCCTTCTCGACGCGCATGATGGAGAGCGCCTCGACGCCATAAGGCACGATGCCGAATTCAGCACCCGCCTGGCTCACCGCCCGCGCAGCCATGTTGCCATAGTCCGCCGGAACCGCCAGCTCATAGGCGTGCTCGCCCGAGAACGAGAGGCGGAAAAGCCGCGCGGGAACGCCGTTCAGGATCGTCACGTCGAGCGCGGCCATGTAGGGCACCGTCTCGTCCGTCATCGTCAGTCCATCGACGATCTTCTGCAGCGTGGCGCGCGCCTTGGGGCCGGCCACCGCCATCTGCGCCCATTGCTCGGTGACCGAGACATAGGTGACGTCGAGTTCCGGGAACAGCGCCTGATGCGCGAATTCCATCTGCGCCATCACCTTGGCGGCGTTAGCCGTGGTCGTCGTCATCACGTAATGGTCCTGCGCGAGGCGTGACGTGGTGCCGTCGTCATAGACGATCCCGTCCTCGCGCAGCATCAGGCCATAGCGCGCCTTGCCGACGGCGAGTGTCGAGAACGTGTTGCAATAGAGCTTGTCGAGAAACGCGCCGGCGTCCTTGCCCTGCACATCGATCTTGCCGAGCGTCGAGACATCGCAGATGCCGACGCCGTTGCGGGTAGCCAGAACCTCGCGCGATGCGGAGGCCAGCCAGTCCTCGCCCTCGCGCGGAAACCACGACGAGCGCATCCACAGTCCGGTTTCAACGAACACCGCGCTATTCTCTTCCGCCCATTCATGCAGCGGCGTCTTGCGTACCGGCTGGAAGTGATGCCCGGTGAAGGGACCGGCGAAGGCGGCGAAAGCGACCGGCGTGTAGAACGGCCGGAACGTGGTGGTGCCGACCTGCTCCATGCTGCGGCCAGTGGCCTCGGCGAGGATCGCAATGGCGTTCACGTTGCCGAGCTTGCCCTGGTCGGTCGCCATGCCTGTGGTGGTGTAGCGCTTGGCGAGTTCGATGTCCTTGTAGCCCTCGCGCGCGGCAAGCGGCAGGTCCTTTGCGGTCGAGTCATTCTGGTAATCGATGAAGGCCTTGCCTTTGGAATCCTTCACCCACCACAGCGGCGAAATCGCGAAGGCCTCGTCACGGCACTTCGGCACCGCAATGGATTTGCCGTTGATCGCGCCCTTGGCCGCGCCATCGGCGAGACACTCCGACAGCAGCATTTTTCCAGCGGCTGAACCGGCGACGGTGAAGGCTTCGCCCACGTCCGGCGGCACGAAGCCGACGATCTTCTCGTCCCATGCCGGCTTTGCGCCGCGATGACACGCAAGATTGACAATGGGGCTCCAGCCGCCAGACATCGCAAGCGCATCACAGCTGATGTGCGTGTGATCGGTCAATTCGATGCCGGTCACGCCCTTCCTGCCGGCGACGTCGGCAACCATCCGTCCACGGAGCACCGGAACGCCGCCCGCATCGGCCCTGGAGTCCTTGCGGCTGTCCACGATCACCTCGACATGAACGCCATGGGCCTTCATGTCGCGCGCCGTGCGATAGCCTGAATCATTGTTGGTGAAGACCGCGATGGATTTCCCTGCCGCCGCTGCATAGCGGTTGGCATAGGTGCGCATGGCAGACGCCACCATCACGCCCGGAACGTCGTTGCCGCCGAATGCGATGGGGCGCTCCTCCGCCCCCGCCGCCAGCACCGCGCGCTTCGCGATGATGCGCCAGTAGCGCTGGCGCGGCGCGT
>NZ_JBGSOZ010000031.1:0-9080 GCF_041738905.1 Aestuariivirga sp. | reverse complement strand
GCACCGCTTCGATGCGTGGTCGCATGCCGATCGGGCGCTTGCGAACCTGCCAGCCCTTGATCTGGAAGATCCTCTGAACCGTGTTTTTGTTGAAGCCCAGAAGCCAGGCCACGGTGCGATAACCGAACGAAGGCTCCTTTTCGATCATCGCCTTGATCGGCTCGGAAAAGCGGGGATCAACCTGCGGTGCAGCCTTGGTCGGCTTGTAATAGACCGTCCGCCGCGGCACGCCGAACCAGGCGCATAGCTTGGCCAGCGGCACCGCGATCCCATCCGCCAGAAGGCCCTCATGGAGCGTCCGGATCATTGTCCGCTCGCCTTTGTTCTTGAACCAATGGCGCACAATGGCTCGCCCCGCTCCATGAGGGCCGCCAGCTTTTTTCTGGTGCGTAGTTCCAGCATCGCCTCGCCGTAAGCCTCCTGCAGGTCCTTCAACTGCTTCTCGTATTGCTCCCGGATCTCCAGCGGGTTGGCCCGCAGCGCATTTTCCATGCCCCGCTTGGCGTCATCGACCCAACCTTCAATCTCGGAGGGCGAAAGATCATAGGCCCGACTGGCCTCCGCCATCGTCGTCTTGCCCTGAATTATCTCGACCACAAGCGCCGTCTTACGCTTCGCCGTCCACCGTTTGATGCTGTCTTCCATCGTCACACTCATCGCTACCTTCTCCTTTGTAGCATGAGCAGATTTTCACTGGGTCGATACAGCGGCGTAGAAGCTGGCGGCTTCGGACCCAGTGGGCAAATCAACGTCAAGAATAGTCCATCGTCCAACAGACGTTCCGGGCGCATCGCTGAGACCTTCAACTCCCGGGTTATATCCACGGTTATAGGAATCTAACGAAAGTATAGCGAATTCGAGTTCTGGTGAGTTAGTCATTTCGGCCCCCGAAAAAAATCTCCCATGTGAACAAGTCGATAGAACGGCACGCTGCCAGAACTTCCTGTCGCGGGCCCAAGTGCAGGCTCTGGGAACGGACCAAGCCACTCTAACAACTTATTCAGCGTTGGCGTAGAAACTGCCTCATCGGTCACCTCCAGCGTTACCGACTTCAACCGCACGCCCGGACCGAAACTGGCGGCAAGATTATCCGGGTCGACCAGTTCCACGCTCATCGGCTCGCTGATGTCGCCAAAGGTCACCAGCATCGGATATTGATACGCGGGCACCGCGATCACCCCCGCCGCCCGGTCACGCCGATCACGCACCTCGTCGAACAATTCCCCGTCGATCACCCGGCTTTCGCGCCCCGCGATGGACGCGGCGGCGACCGAGCCCATGTACTCCGTCGTCCCCGCCCCTTTGAGCAGCGCAAACAGATAGCGGCCCGGCGTGACCTCGACCACCACTGCCTCGCCGGTCAGGTCATAGTCCCAGCCCATGCCATCGGTGCGGATCCAGTGCTTGGCCCAGCCGACCTGACTGACCGAAGCGCCCGAAACCTCACCCGCCGGTGTTTCCACCGTGACGGTCATCTTCTGGCGCCACGAATAGCGCTCGCAGCCGGTGAGGGCGAGGAGGAGCAGGGGGATGAGGAGGAGCTTCTTCAAGTGTGGGCCTCGAGCTTCGTCATCTCGATCTCTCCAGACCATGCCCCGCAAGAGGCAACAATAATCAAACTCAGACGCTGGTGCCAACCAACCGGACCTCCCCTGCAAAAGGTGCGCCAGTTTAACAAACGGAACAGATCCAATGCAGCCTCCACGCCGAGGGAGGGGGCCAAGCGCTTCAAGTTCTGGCCAAAGGTTTGAGCAACGTCACGTCCCAAGATTCACCGTCGCACATGGCACTGGGTGAATGCACCTCAGTGTAGATTTGGCCATTCAACACTGGTTGCGCGAAGAGCTGTCAACGATTCTCTCTATGGTTGCACACAGATCTTTCTCGATGAGGTTCAGCCTGTCAGATCAACCCGAGGATTTCTCCTCGCCGAAGCCGCGCAGAACCTGCAACGTCTTGCGAAACTGGTCACGGCATAGGGCCGGGGCTCCCTTTGCAGTCCGGGTGGAAAATCCAACTCGGCCAGCCGATACCCGGCCTGAACGTGGACGACACAACATATGGTAGGCCGAGTTTTTCACCCATATCGGTCGATGGTGGTGAAAAACTCTTTGCTTGATCTGGGCCTAACCGACTGATTCAATTGATCCAGGCGGGTTGGAGGATCAGGCGATGATGGGTCGGCAAGAGGTTCAGGAAGCGCTGTTCTACCGTTTTCGAATCGAGGATCATGTCCCCGCCGATCATCTTTTGCGCCGGATTGACTGGTTGTTGGACTTTGGCGCGATCCGCCATGAGCTGGAAGCCCTCTACAGCCATACTGGCCGCCCATCGGTCGATCCTGAACTGATGATCCGCATGCTGCTGATCGGCTATCTTTATGGCATCCGGTCAGAAAGGCGGCTGGTGGATGAGGTTCACCTCAATCTCGCCTATCGTTGGTTTTGCCGACTGGGGCTCGAAGGCCGAGTGCCTGATCGGTCGACATTTTCCAAGAACCGTCATGGCCGGTTCGCAGATGGCGACATTCTGCGCCGCGTATTCGAGATGGTTGTAGAACGTTGCGCTGCCTTCGGTTTGGTTGGCGGACAGGCGGCGGCGGTTGATGGCAGCACCATTGCCACCGATGCCAGCCGGGACCGCAAGGATCAGCCGGAGGCAATGCAAAAGGTATGGGCTGCAAAGGAAGAGATCGCGCGCCCGGTCCGCGATTATCTCGATCACCTGGCGGTAGATGCAGGAGAGGTTCACGAAGGGCCACAGCATAAAGCCCCGAAATACCTGTCAGAAACCGATCCACAGGCGGCGTGGTCTATCAAAGACGGCCCTGGGCGCTTCAGCTATGAGACCAACTATCTGATCGACACCGATTACGGCATCATAATGGACGTCGAGGCAACCCCGGCCCGGTTGAGCCAGGAGATTGTCGCCGCAAAAAAGATGCTGGCACGCACAGCCGAACGGCACGCGTTCCACCCTGGTGCTCTGGCCGCCGACAAATCCTACGGCACCGGCACTTTCCTGGCTTGGCTGCTTACCCGCAATATCGCGCCCCACGTCCCTGTGCTTGACCGCAAGCATCAGACGGGCGGTAAATATGATCTGAGCCATTTCACCTATGATGCTGACCGTGACCGCTTCACCTGTCTCGAAGGGCACGAAATGACGCTTCGCACGACTGACATTGTGAGAAGGGTCAAGCATTACAGTGCAGACACCGGACATTGCAGAACCTGCCCTATCCGCAAGGCCTGCACCACAGCACCCGCCCGGACTGTCATGCGGCACATGGACGAAGATGCCCGCCAGGTCGCCCGCGACTTGTCACACACCGAAAAGTTCGCTGTCAGTCGCCGCAAGCGCAAGAAGGTCGAGATGTTGTTCGCACACCTGAAGCGCAATCTCGGCTTCACGCGCCTTCGGCTCAGAGGGCTGCGCGGTGCCAGTGACGAATGCATCCTCGCCGCGACGGCGCAGAACCTAAAACGTCTGGCGAAACTGGTCCCGGCGTGAAGCCGACAGCGCCATCGCACTCTGAGCGTCGAATCAACTAAAAAACATTCAAAATCAGTCGGTTAAATCGGCATGAAAACGCCGTGCACAACATCTAGTGGGTCGAGTTTTTCACCTATATCGGTCGTTTCTGTCCCGGCCCCCTACCCTACCCCGCATCAAGGGCTTAGGCTGGACAAAAACCCATGACAAAACCTTTGCGGTTTTGGGAGGTTTTTGGCAAAGTGCAGCATGATCATCGGATATGCCCGCGTCAGCACAGAGGACCAGAACCTGGACGGCCAGCTCGACGCCCTGAAGGCGGCGGGTGCCGAGAAGATTTTCGCTGACAAGATCACCGGCACGACGCGCAGCAGGCCCGAGCTGGACCGCTTGCTCGATCAGCTGCGCCAGGGCGACGTGATCACCGTCACCAAGTACGACCGCCTCGCCCGTTCCTTGCGTGACCTTCTCGACATCGTGGACACGATCCAGGCGCATGGCGCGGGCTTCCGGTCGCTGGCAGAGGACATCGACACCACTACGCCCGCCGGTCGGCTGGTGTTTCATGTGTTTGCATCCATTGCCCAGTTTGAGCGGGAGCGGATTTCTGAGAGGACCAGGGAAGGCCTGAAAGCGGCCCGGAAGCGCGGTCGTGTTGGGGGAAGGCCCCCTGCCCTATCCGCCGAGCAGAAGGCCGAGGTGCGACGGATGCGGGACGAAGAACAGCGCCCCTTGCCCGAGATCGCACAGTTGTTTCGGGTCAGCGTGAAGACTGTGAGGCGAACTTAAGCACACAAATGTTGTTTTGTGCGCCGCGATGCGCTACCTTATGGCCATGCCCAGACTCTCAATCGACATCACCCCCGAAGAACACCAGAAGCTGAAGGCCATCGCTGCGCTGAAAGGCGAGAGCATCAAGGATTATGTGCTGAAGCGCACCCTTGGCGATGCCCCTGCCCTTGACAACATGAGCGAGGACGAAGCGGTTGCCGCTCTGGCTGACTTTCTGAAGCCTAGGATCGAGCAGGCGCAGCTTGGCGAGTTTTCCACGAAGTCGATGGCAGATATTCGGCGTGAAGCACAGAAGCAAGTCGGGCTGTAGCCGTTCCCATGCAGTCCTATGATCTCACCTTTACCGCTGAAACGGATTTGCGCGGCATCTGGCGTTATACCTACGACATCTGGGGCCTTGATCAGGCTGAGAAGTATTTCGATCAAATTGAAGCGTGCTGCAAAGCCGTAGGTGATCGGCGGGCGAGGTCGAAGACGCTCGACGGCTTACAGGACGGTGTTCACATCCACCGTTGTGAGCATCACTTCATCGTCTGGCTGATCGGAAACCGCCCAATCATTATAGCTATCCTGCACGAGCGGATGGATCTCATGCGGCGGCTGAAAGGTCGACTATAGCCCCTGCCGCGATGCTGCATAACGTCCATTGCGTTAAGGCTAAATGAGTATATACTCATTTGAGTAAAAACTCATTTACACAAGGTGGACTTCTTGCCGATCATCTCGATACTTAATCCCAAGGGTGGGTCGGGTAAAACCACCATCACGACGAACCTTGCCCGCTCGCTGCACGAGCGTGGCCATAGGGTTCTGATCGTCGATTCCGATCCGCAAGGCAGCGCCCGAGACTGGCACGCAGCCAATGAAAATAATCCCCTTCCCCTCGTCGCACTGGATAGGGCTAATAACGTCAAAAGCTTGCCCGATATCGCCGCCGCTTACGACTTTGTCATGGTGGATGGCGCAGCCAAGTTGGAAGACATGATTGCCGCAAGCATCAAGATCACCGATTTTGTGTTCATTCCGGTAACACCCAGTCCTTACGACCTGTGGGCCGCTTCTGACTTGGTGGAGTTCATCAAGGCCCGCCAAGAGGTGACGGACGGCAAACCTGCCGCCCGCTTCATCATCAGTCGGGCCATCGCCGGAACACGTCTCGGCGACGAGATCGTCAAAGCGCTCGAAGAACAGGGTTTGGGGGTGTTCGCTACGCACATCACCCAGCGGCAGGTCTATCCCCAGACCGCAAGCGAGGGGGGGACGGTCTTCGACAGCAAGAACGCCGATGCCTTGGCGGAAATGAGCGCCCTAACAGATGAAATCCTGGCCTTTATCAACGCGGAGAAGGCATGATGGCCCTTTCGAGCAAAAGACCGAGTCAGCGCGATGAGATCAAGGCGAGGCTTCTGAACGATGTGGCTGAAACGAATGAAAAAAAACGCCGCCTGAACACGGAGATTGAGGACTCCCTCTACCGCCGGATCAAAGGGCGTGCTGCGGAAGAAGGCCGAACAATATCTAGCATCACACGCGACCTATGGATTGAGTTTTTGAGTAAATGAGTTTTTGAGTAAATACTCTACCAGCCATTGCGACCACGCTTCTTGTACCAGCTTTTGCAGAATCCAAGGAATGCAGCATCAGGGTTCTTTGGCGGTTCCTTCTGCCTTGCGGCATAGGTTCGCCATTCTCCAACTAGGATATTGATATCCCACGTCGGCGCAAGCTCCCGCGCTCGCTCAAGCGTATCCGGCGAGAGGGGCAAAATGTAGCCGCCAGTCAGCCGGTCCTGTTGAGGTTTGGTTGTATATGCATGTAGAAACTCTGGCTTTGGCGTTACAGTCAGGATGTCGGCTTCCAGCCGGAAGGCATAGTCCGGCATGTGATCGTGTTCTTCGTCGGCCTTGCAAATATCCTTCACGAGCCGCCGAAATTCCTTTTCTGAGGATGTCGAGCCGGTACGGGCCTGTAGCTTATCAAGGCCACACTTCCATTCCGGCTGGGTGCCGCACTGCTTACGGGCCAGTTCATACAGGCGGCGCTCTAAAGGTTTACGGAGCTGGAAGTAGCGGCGGTTCAGTGTCAGGACATCATCACCAGCAATCGCATTGAATACCCAATCGGAGAGGGTAACTTCCAGATCGAGCATGCGGCCGTCGCGGGTTTCACGTACGATCCGATAGCGATCAATCAGACTGAACCCGTCAATCTGTTCGACGCCACCTGTGATTATGTTCGTTTCGATCTGGGTTCCCTGTAGTCGCTCTAACGCGGCCTTGAGGCCGATGTAGCCGGTTCCGGCCACGGGGCGATTGGTAGCAACAAGCAAATCATATGCTTTGAATCTCAAGGTCCGGTGGACCGTCTTACCGTCATTCAGCGCTGCCATAACCTGCGAGATACAGTAGATCAGCACGTCACGATCATGGACCGTGGCAAGGCCGATCATATTCGGTCTGACTTCCACATAGCTCTTGCCATCAGGAGCCATATAGCGGCGTTTTTTTGTGTCGGGCTTTGTCGAAAGGGTGAAGATAGGGTGCGCCATAGAGGCCATGTCGCCTTTGGGCGCGGCGTCGAAAATATCGCACACAAAGAAGTCGCCCTGTGCATGACGCAAGGGGAGCAGCGGCGTTCGGTCTTGTTTCGTAATATCACCCACCATCACACCATTCGTAATTTCACCCACCGACGCAAGCGGTTCGTAGTATCACCCACCAGATCGCCTTCGTAATATCACCCACCAACCTTCGTAATATCACCCACCGTCTTTCGTAATATCACCCACCAGAGGGCAAAAAATTGGCGGATTATCGACATTAATTCAATGCCTTGTGAGCCGGGGTGATTCGCGTAACACCTATCTAACACATATATAACACCCAGCGTTGCTACCGTAAGGAACGGATACACCGCTCAAGCCTCATCACCGCTCATAGAACACACATGCCAACCTGCCACTTGCGTTCGCCTTCAGCCAATCACCCCCAAGGACCGCGCAGGCCGCACCGTTGACTGCCAAGAACCGGGGTAGGGCAATAGCGAACCCAAGCACCAGGACCAGCCCGAAGAGGGCTATGAATGGGATGCGCTTCTTCCAGCGTGCCACCTTTGCCTGATCGTCCCTAATGCGCTGAAGCACGGCCTCTTCCTGCCGGGTTATATCGTTCAGGCTACCCCGGGCGTCCTGCCGATCGGCAGCGAAGCCGGAGTGCAGGGCTTCCAACCGGTCGAGGCTTTCGCCGAGGGCGTCATAGACTTCCTGCCCGATATGATCGGCATAGCGTTTCGGGTCAGTATAGGTCCTGGCGGCCTCCCGGCTTTCCAGCGTGACCTTCTGAATGCCCGCGAGGGTCTCGCCGTGCTGATCCAGCTTGTCCGACATCCGGGCCACGACGACACCGAGAAGATCCACGGTCTCGGCGAGGGTGGCGACGGAAAGGGTAGGGGTGGCGGGACCGGGCTTGGGCATTGTGATTTCCGTGATCGGGGATGTGCGATGCGTGTTCAGGGATCGGTGTTGTGAGATCAGCGATAAGATTTAAGCGTTCAGCATTGTGGGCTCAGACTTAGGATTTGTGGGCTGCGCATCCGGTGACAGGTAAAGCCCGTCGAATGCCCTGTCTGCGAAGTAGCAGATCCGCGTCAGGGTCATGAGGACGGTCCCGATCAACTTCATGCCGGGGCAGGGGGCGTAGATGCGGGGGCGGGCTGCTTCGCATCCCAGCCTTCAAAGGCCTTGCGGTCTTGTTCACGGGGGAGGTTGCGGATCAGGCGTTCGATCATGGCGGCGGCATTGGAATCCCGTTCGGCCAGATCGACCAGCGCACCGCCCAGAATGATCTTGCGCCGCGTATCCAGCTTGCGCGCCTTCGTCGCTTCCCGGTTCTTCAGGGCAGACAAGCGGGCCTTGGCCTGGGCATAGCGTTTCTCTGCCCGGTCCAGTTCTGTTTCTGCCATTTTGCCCGCCCGTATCTGCGATACTCTTTAAGAAGAAGTCCGAATTGACTGCACAACTTCTAGCGTGTACCCGTTGGTCTGTAAAGAACAAGGGCGCACTTATGCAAACTCTTCACCTGCGGTTCCGAGATTTGCGTGCGATCCTCTTGGGGGTTCCCCCCAGCCGATGGCCAACCCCTTCGATGCGACGCGCATCGACATGGAAGAGCGCGCTGCCCCTTCCTTGCCTGGGCTCCGCCCGTTCGGCAGCGAAACGCTCCCCCGGAGCGTTTCCGGGAAGCTGCCTCACCCTTCCCAAGCCAACCTGCGCGGTTGGATCGCGCCCCGCTGTCCCTGTCGCCCTCATAGGAACTGGCCCCGAGAGCGGGGCGGTTCCGCGAGGTCGTCAGCGACAGCGGGCGATCCGGTTCCGTGCTTCCCTCGTTGGGGATGCCCTGCCGGATCGGGTTTGCCGCGCTGTGCTTGTCCGTCAAACAGTTGCCCATCCTGGCGATGGCCCCGTGCGTCACCGGCAGCATGATCGCCCGCCTGTTGGCATGGCTGCATGTCTGCCTGTTTGCGCGGTCGCATGCTTGCACGGAGGGTCAGCAGGCCGCATGCCAATTTGCATGTCTGCCTGTTTGCCTGCCTGCTTTTGCCCGTTGCCGGATCGGTAAGGCGCGCGCATGGCGAGCTATCACCTCTCGGTCAAAACGGTCAAACGCAGCGCCGGGCGATCTGCCACGGCGGCGGCGGCCTATCGGTCGGCCTCTGTCATCGAGTGCGACCGCGAAGGGCGCATGCACGATTACACCGCCAAGCGCGGGGTCGAGGCATGTTTCATTCTCGCCCCC
>NZ_JBGSOZ010000013.1:0-17343 GCF_041738905.1 Aestuariivirga sp. | reverse complement strand
TCGGGGATGTCATCGAAGGCGGCGAGGAAAATGTCCATGCGGGGAACGGGCTCCAGAAGGGCGATCCCCGCCCAAGAATCCATCCTCCCGAAAACCGCAAGACCCGTCGGATTAGGTCAAATCCCAAACGCGATTCCCCTGTCCCCGAGGTACAAGCGGAACCCAATGAAACTCACACACTCGGTTGCAACCGCGCTATCATCAAATCAGTTTGCAATCCGGGCAGCATAACGTTGAGATTGCCCGGATGTCGCGGCGCTTCGGCCCCAATAAGCCGTAGCGCTGGCAAACCTTCGCGAAGTAAACGGAGGTCCGACCGTCCTCGAGCGCCATTCATTGACCTCTTGCATGTCAGGAAGTGCATCACATCCAGCGCCGAAGCCGATGCAAAGCATAGCCCTAGCCCTACTGCAGTTTCGGGAGATATCTTCGCCGCCGATCTGTCGCTTGAAACCATCAGGGTCCTGGCCAGGAGTATCGAGACGGCAAACGACCTGACGCTGTCAGTCGCTTCCAAGTTTGTCGGTTCCAGCAGTTTCATGGGGAACTCTCAGATGCCATAACGGCAGAAGAGAAACGGCGCGCGGTCCCGCGTTCCGCCCGCTCGAAACACGGCGATGCCTTGTGGAGGAACGGTCTCTACTAACCACATGCTATGCTCTGACGGTGGTGTGGTATCGACTGACGTAGCCGAACGTGGAAAATGCGCTATTGATCGTCCCAAAAAAGTCGATAAATCAATGGGCTTGCAACCACGGGCCAGCAAATCGGTCACGTGACGACATTGGCACTTGGGGTGGGATGACCGAAACAATACAAAAGCACTTTTGGGCCGATATCGGCAACGCTCCTGAGGCATCGGGAGTCTACGCTTGGTATTATAGCCCTGAGATCACTGACTTCGATCTTGACAGCACCATCAAAGCGGTACGGTCCGCACCCGAGCGCTCTGAGGCTGAACGGGCGATCAGGTCCGTGCTAGACAGTCGGCTTTTCCACCACTTCCGAGAGGAGCCATATACCGCATCGATCAGCGGCCCGCTGAAACCCGCATACACCGGCGCTCTCGAGCAAGAGTCGGCTGCGTCCGCTAGCTTGGTTAGTCGCTTGGCATCGGAGCCCGAGCGGCTGCGGACCATCCGTGACGTCTTGGCAAAGTCCGCGCCGATGTTCACTAGCCCACTCTATATTGGAATGGCCACGGTGCTTCGAGCCCGCCTTGCACAACACAAAAAGCTTATTGAACGGTTCCGGACCGTTGCGCCGCGTGATGGACAAACAATCCAAAGCTCTGACGCCGGGTTTGCCTGGCAAGTCGCCAAGAGGAAGATACCGCCCGAGCGCCTTATCGTTTATACTTACTCAATCTTGAGTGATGATGGGACCGCTGTCGACATCGAGAACATCTTGAACCGCATCTGCTACCCAATTCTAGGAAGAAACTGATATGAGCCTTGGTCTAAGCATCTCATCGGCCCTTAATCTGACTTTGTCTGGATCGGTCGGCACGTTCAGTGTTGGGACCGGACAGGCCGATCAGAAGACCATTGATGTGAAGTACTTCCTCACCCATGTTGGCCTGAATTTCGCAAGCGGTTCAAACGAGGAGGTGCTGAAGCACCTTGCGCCTGTTCGCGAGATTTTTCCAACGGCTGAGCTCGAATTTGACGAGATTATGCAGCGAGACATTGATGACGCGCGTGTTTCTTCGGAACTTGTCCCCTACTTGCTTGACCATCGCTCTAGGGACTTGGTGAAGCTCTTCCCACCGATCATCGTAGTAGTGATGCCGGTCCAAGAACTCGACAATCGGCCGGCCGACTACTACCCAAGAGTTGAGACCGAGACGCGCCAGATGCCGGACCACGTGCTGGAAATTACGCGATCAGGTCCCGTCGGCCAAGAATTGTTCGAGTTCCAGCAGCCTCGGCAGGGCAATGTTCTGTTCGAACATGACCTCGTCAAGCTGCGGCTCAACACGAATAAATCAAAGCTCGTAATAGTCGATGGCCAACACCGCGCCATGGCGCTGCTCGCGATCTATCGCAACCTAAAGCAAGATTGGTCGGACGCAATGCGTGCGCCCTATAAAGACTACTATGAGGAGTGGACCCCCAGCTACATCAGGCAGTTCTCGCTCAACAATATTAGCCTACCTGTGATGTTTTGCACTTTCCCGGCGCTCGATGACACCTATGGAGGCGGATACAACGTAAAAATGGCCGCACGATCAATCTTCTTGACGCTCAATAAAACCGCGCGTCAGGTGTCAGCATCGCGCAACAGGTTGCTGGACGATAAAGATCTGATCGCTCTCTTTCTCCGTGACACACTTTCGACGATTAAGAAAAAACACACACGCTCAAGCGCATCGCTTCGAATTGGCAACGTCGAACTCGATCAGGCACACGATCGAGTCAAGATCGACAGTCCAATAGCGATGACGGGCGTGAATCATATTTACTACCTTATCGAGCACATCCTTCTAAACAAACGAGATGAGGACGTGAACGGCGCTAAGCCGAGGTCGGGTAAATTCTACAAGCGCACCGAATTGCAGAGTGCGGGTGCGCTCGAACGCCTTGATGGTCGCAACGTCCTTGGAGCCGATGTAGCTGACGCCACGAGCCGTGACTTTTACACGCCTGAGGCCGGCGAAAAATTGACAGTTCAGTTCCGCGAGCGTTTCGGCAAATATATCGTAACTGCGCTTGAACGCTTTCTTCCGTTTGAAGTCCATGCCGGAGCAGTCCTTTGGCTAGAGCAGCAACTCTTGAGCCATTCGAACACCAAACTCGGTCCGATCCTATTTGAAGGCCAAGGGATCGGACGGACCTTTGCCGCGCATCGGGAGAACCTGGTGGAAAAGTTGCGATCCGGCGAGTTTGGCTCGGAAGCAACGAAAATTCAGGAAGTCGCAGACCGACTTAAGGCCACGCAGTCTCTCGTACAGGACTTCATTCAGAAGCTGCGCCATGAGCGCGCCGTACGCTTCTTAGCAAACGTAAGTGATAAGCGACTGCTGCGACTGGACGATGGCACCTATCAACCCAAGGTGCTCGAGTTTGTCAACGATCTGTATGACAACGTGCTGACAACCGTTGCTTTCCAGTCCGCGCTTATTGCTGGCTTTTTCGGCGAGATCGAGAGGTGCAATCTTAGCCGGATGAAAGCCAATATCGGTCCGATTGATATCGCGCGGGAATTCGATGTCTATTTGTCTGAGCTCAACGTGTTCTTCTCGCCCTCGAAGTCCAGTGACGTACGGCGCCTAATAGAGGTGTTCGCTGGCACGCCTGAGGGAGAAATCAGGGATTGGAAGGTTGGGCCGTCTGCTTCCACGTTCCGGCGTGTGGTCTATCGTGGCGAGATGCAGCCCGATCAATGGCCAAAATATAAGTACCTGTTGTTGGAGATTTGGCGCGCTGAGGGGACGGAGCTAGAAGTGTCGCTGCGTCTGGAGCGGGACAAGTGTCGCAGCCAAATCTTCAACTCATTGCTCGAAGAGTATCGAAAAGAGTTCTTGGAGCGTAGCTTGAAGCGCGAGGAGAGCCTCACGTCACAGGATCGCACTGAGATCACAAACTCCGCCTATGAAGCATTCCGGAACTTCTTGAAGAATGTGGGCTGGCGCCTTCAAGATGTGCCCTCAAAGACGGTGCTGATGACATCGCCGAAAGTCGAGGACGCGACTGAGGCGCCGCAAGCAGATGAAACTTGGGAATCCGTCGAAACAGATGAAGTTACGGAGTGACCGGGAAGCCGATCCACTTCGTCAACTCCTCGACACTGCGCCTCTTGATGGGAGCGATAGAGCCTGTCTTAGGCAAAACAGAGAACGCATTTACATGTCAGCTGCTAGCATTCTCTGGCATTGTGGTGCTAGCTTTCATTTGTGGCATATGATGCACGAAGCCGCGACTTCAGTCGTGCCATATGCTTCATCAATTTCAATTTCAGTGAGGTTGGCGCGCAACGGGTTCTTCGGTCGCCGCGATTGTGCGCGCTCCAAACGCTGCTGATAATCATCCTCAATCTGCTTGATGCGCCCAGGCCTTTCCAGCTCACTCAACGACTCCCGGTCGCTCCAAGTGAAGGGTGAACCATGCTCAAGGGCTGTCTTTTCATATGCCTTAGCTTCTTCGAAGGCATCCGGGTGGGTCCGCTTCAGACGCACCCATTCGATCTTTTGCTGGTAGAAACAAAAGGTACAGCCGCTACGCGAGCGCCACTCATAGTAGGTCGGCAGACCCAGCCCTGACGACTCCAGCAGTTCGATCACAGCGGCCTTGTCGAGCCCATGCTCGCGCAATGGGAAGTTTATCTTCAAATTGGGATTGGTGGCTTGCATCCCAGTGCGGGCGGGCTCATCTGCCCGAATGGCGACATAGCTGATAATCTCGGTTCCCGCCTCGAGATCGGCCTTCACCCATTTCTCAAAGGGGCGCAGTTTCAGTTGGCGCGTACACCAGCGCGTACGCGGAGAAGGGAGGAAGTTTCCATACTCTTTGAGCCAAAAATCGAAGTCCCGGTCAGGATTGAGATAAGCGATAGGCCGCCCTAGAAAACCTTCCAAGCGCCCCAGGAATTCATAGACCTCTGGCAGCTCCTTGCCTGTGTCAGTGAAGAAATACTCAATTGGCAAGTCCGGATATGTCTGACGCATGAACACAGCCAGAGCTGCGCTATCGCGTCCGCCGGACAGGCCGAGAACATGGCGCCTACTCATATGGCTTGGCTCCTCATATCATCATCGAAAACGCTCATTCGCTGCATGCCGGCCTCTGCCAGCGCAGCGAGTGCCACAGCATCACTGACGCCTGCTTTGGCAAAGATTTCTTGCAAGCTTGCCGCAAGGGCTTTGGCTGCCTCTTGCTCCTTTGCGGACAGTTCTACAACTCGAAGCGCGGTCGCACCCTGCTCACCCGTACCGACCACCACGCCAAGCGCATGACGGCTTGGATCTCGGCCCTGCACTCTTGCCAGCATTTCTGCTTGGCGGAATGCCAATGCCAGTTGGCCGACCTCCATTGCCGCCCGGCTGGGTTCAAGATCACTCCAGTTGCGCGGCGGCTTGTTAACGAGCAATCCGGCGAGAGACTCCATATCTGCAATGCTCCCGGAGAAGCCTTGCAGGCGAGATGCAAATGCATCCAGGCGCAGATCACCTGAGATGCCCTTGATGGTCATAGCTCGACGCTGCAAATCTTCCAGTGGGATGCCTGAATGCCCAAGCGCATCCAGCATCTTTTCCTGTAGTCGGCCCAGCATTGCCTCATAAGCCCGGTGCAGCTCGCGCAGCAGCTCGCCGAGCTCACTTGCTATCGCGGACGGATTGTCGTGACCGCTCAGCTGCACCAGTTCCACAAAGATGGTGCGATGTGGATCACTAGCAGCGCGCATGATTCGGCACAATTCTTGTGCCTGCTTGGACAAAGAAGAAGTACGCCGGGTCCATTCCGGCAATCGCAGAACGAACTCCACCAAAGCTTGGGCGACATCCAGAGGTTTGGGCTCTGGAGTGCGCACCATAACGGTTTCTATTTCAGCACTCAGTGCTTTCAGTAAAACCTTTCCGTCCGTTTTGGGATCAACGTGGCGCAGAGACAAACCACGAGGGTCCTGCAGCAACCGATCAATCACATAGTCGTTGATCTCAGGCTGAAAGAGTCCCTCGACATAGACTGCCATCGTCGAGCGATGGGCCAAGATGAAAGCAGCGACCAACAACGGCAGTAAGCCAGAGCGCGCCCCGAAGGGTGGCTGCTGCCAAAGACGATAAATCTCCTGTACGGGGAACTCGCCATCCTTGTTATGTACAAGCTCTCTTGCCGCATCCCACATCGGAATTAGGCTTGGACCAGTCGTCTTGCTTGGCGCACGGAAGTCGAAGGTGCCATTGTGTTTGCGGTGCAGGCCGTTGGCTTTGAGGACTGTGCGATACAGACCCATCTCAGCCGGGAAACCTTCCATGCCGAGATCTTCTTTGTCCGAATGATTGACCATGGCATGTAGCAGGGCGCGCACAGCGCCCTGGCTGTTGCTCGAGGGCTGCTCACGATTGACCAACTCGCTTCGAATACATGGAGTCTGAGGAAAGGTTGCCTCCGCCAAAGTGGAAGCGATCTGCGCAATTGCCTGGCTGCTTCCGGCCTTATGGCAGGTGCCTCGTACATACCAAGTTGCTTGGACAAAGCCTTGGCGGAGCGCGTCTTCCAATTCCGCGCTGACCACAGCTAGCCGGGCCTCAACCTCCCGGCGAGCCACCGCATCGCCCTCTAGCGCTGTGTGCCCTTGGCGAATGGCTTCTAAGGCCAACAAGGCCAACCCGGCTTGGCGGATATGCTGCACATCAGGAGGGACGCCAAGCGCCACAGGATAGACGCCGGTCTGCATTGAGGCCTCACAGCAACGCTGCGCGAACTGGACGCCTGGTGTCTCATCGTCGGGGATAACCAAGAGGAACTGTCCTGCAGCCCCATCCACTGGCCGGTACCGCTCAACCAGCCTAGCCAGCCCGTGCGGCGAAGTGAGTGTTGTTGTGAACCAGCGCAGCGTACCTGTAGTGAAGTAGTGCTTCTTGGCCAGAACGGGCTGCAAATCGGCAAAGGCCGACAAGCGATCCAGGTTCAGTTCGCCGAGCTGGGCCTGCGCTTCAAGGAGAGCAGATTCAATGTTGAAGTCGCTGCCGGCGAATAGAGCGAAAGCATCCAGATGGCCCCTGAAAACAGCAACAGACCAGTCTTGAAGCTCTTTCAGCGCCTGATCAATCTCGTCAACCTTTGCTTCAGGCACGCAGCTTGCAAGGATGCTGCGCTCAGGCAGGACGCCGCAACCGCCGTGGAATAACTCAATGACCGCAATACTCTTGGCGAGCTTCAGATGAAGCGGCCCCCCTTTACGCTCGCAGCGTTGCAGGGCTTCAACAGCCTGGGACCAGCGATGTGAGTCCGGCGAAGCTAGGATGGCTGGCTCCAGATTGGCGCGCAGATAATCCCAAAGCTGGGCAGGATCATAGAGCCCTGCGCCTGCCTCATGGGTCTTGAGATATTCTTGAAACCCGCCTGGCTCTGCAGAATTTAGGAAACCAAACACACTACGCTCATTCTGGCCGAAGCGCCGGCGCGACAACGGTCCGATTAGCGAGGCCGTGGCTGGATGAAGTGGCCAGCAGGCAGCCAGGCGCGCGGGCAAATCACCAGGGCTACCAGGTCTCCGTCGGCGGATGGCCCCTGCCACAGTCTCCATTATGTCGGCCGGGATCAGGGCCTCGTCCCTATGGGTTAGGGCGCGCCCTATCAGATCCAGCACCTCATCGATCGCAGTGACGATCGGGATGTCCACGAAGCGGCCCTGAATCTTTGCCCACTCTTCCTGCATCTCTGCACCGGAGCGGCGTGCATATTGGTCGAAGGATTGGTGCAGGACGCCGACAATCAGCAACCTGCCGTCACAGCGTGCAGCGGCCTCTGCAAGCTCCTGAAAGAAGTGGATGTCAGCGCCACCATCAGCCGCGATCTCGAGGTATTTCCCAAGTTCATCAATGACTACCAACACGCCTGCTTTTGGCCGCGCGGAGGCTTCTTTCACCAGCCGCTCAATGACATCCCGTCCTGCCGGATCAATCTGGCGGCGTTTGGTGCGGGCCGGTTTAGCCTCACGTGCAACTGCATCCACCAATGCCTCTCGCAGATCCGAGACTGGATCAGCGCGGCGTCCAACAAATGGCACCACGAGCCATGGCTCTTCTTCCTGCGGGAAGGCCTCATGGAAGTCAGATATTTCACCAAGCAGCTCAAGGCCGGCTTGGTTCTGTTCAAAGCTGCCACCGAGGATCTGGCAGAGAAGTAGCGCCAAGCTCGACTTCCCGCCGCCATAGGGCCCGGTCCAAGTAAAGGCCCGCTGGCCTGTCTCCTGAAAGAGCCGCGCCATGGTCTCAATGGCCTGGCGGCTGGATCCATGGCAGACATAGCCCTGCAAGGCGCCATCAATTGAGTGGTCTGTGTCTATCCGAACCGAACGCTGGAACCGGCGTGAGACTGTGACGATGTCAGATAGGTTGCTCATGCAGCGCTCCTCTGAGTGGCAGTCTCGAAGGCAGAGGCCAAGAACGCCATGGGGTCCGGATTCTTGGAACGGCGCCCGACGTTACGCACCCCTGCTGTGTCTGACCAGATATAAGCCCGGGCGGAACTTTCCTCGATGCGCGCCAACCGTTCGACCAAAGCATCCTCATCAAGCTTAAACACCCGGCCTGGAGAGCCGGGTTCAAAAGTCAGCGCCTCTACCGAAAGACTCTGCTGGTCTGGCGCATGACGCATCCAAAACTCATGTAGCGCATAGAGGAAAATGCCATCTGGTAGGGTCGACTTCGCCCCGCGCCGAAACTGGTAAGACTTGCTGCTCACAGCCCTGATCAGCCCGAGTGACACCAAGGCTGGCTCAAATAAGTCATCACTAAACTTGCCCTGCCGGGTTGGCACATAGCTGCGCAGGAAGCACTCCACGTCCCGCTTGATAGTCGCATCCGACGCGCGGATTTTGTTCTTCAAACGCGCATTCTGTTGATCACGATAATCGTGGAGCGGTGCGGCAATCGCGTCGTGATCGAAGGTCTGCAAGGTAAGGTGATTGAACACATAGAACCAAGTGGTACTGCGCTCGGGCGTGCCCGCAATCATCCAATGGAGCAGCCAAAGCGTTGCGGGCGCCTCGAGGAACGGATCAACACCGGTCTCATCGGCAAACAGATAATCGCCAAGCGCCGTGTTCCGAAAAACATCGCCATCTTCTTCCAAGATGCCGCAGGTCAGCGCCCAATGACGAATTGCACCTACCATATTCTTTCCGACCCCGAAGGTGACAATGGCCTCGGCATCATTGAAGATCGATTTTGGCGCGGCACCATCCTTGGCAGCAGCGACCTGATCGTAGGCTTTCTTGAGCCAGAGGTGGCGGAGCGGAAAGGTTTCGTGGCCGGAGAATTGCGCCCGGAAGGTAGGCTTGGTGAGGGGACCTCTAATCATGAAACGCTCCTACTGGACAAACTATCCAGTCTGTTAGGCAGGTAGAGTTCTGCACGTGCTAGGTGATCCATCTCCGTCTTACTCCGCAGCTACAGAGTGAGACAGGCGTGTCGCCTTTTCGTAGATCAGCTCCACTGCCTGATCAATTTCTTCAACGGTAGTGAAGCGTCCGAAGCCGAGGCGCAGAGACGCACGCGCCTCGTCAGGTGCGAGGCCAATCGCGCCGAGAACATAAGAGGGTTCGATTGTGCCGGCATTGCATGCAGATCCCACTGAGGCGGCAAGGTCTGCTTGCAACATCATCAGCAAGGCGTGGGCATCGATGCCCGGAATGCGGATATTTAGACAGCCACTGAGGCTCGTTTCTGAGCCATTGACACGAATATCAGGCATTTTTCTAAGCAAGTGGGCAATCAACCGCGCCTTAAGTGCTCGCGTATGCACCTCATCCAACGCCTGCTCGGTAAGAGCCTTCCTAGCGGCCACGGCCAGACCAGCGCAAAGCATCGGGGCAAGTGTGCCGGGACGCATTCCGTCTTGTTGACCACCACCGTACATTATCGGTGCGATCTGTGAACGCACATCTTCAGCAATGTATAGCGCTCCAATGCCTTTCGGGCCGTAAAATTTGTGCGCTGACAAACTGAGCAGATCAATGCCGAGGGCGTACACATCAACCGGCAGCTTTCCCGCGAGCTGCGCAGCGTCGCAGTGGAAGAGCGCCCCCATTTCAGCACAGTGCGCGCTGATCGCAGCCAGCGGCTGCAGAGTGCCAATCTCGTTATTGGCCGCCATCACAGAGACCAAAGCCGTGTCAGGCCGGATCAGCTGCGCCAATCGCTCCAGATCGATGATCCCGTCCGAGGCAACGGGAATCATCTCAACCTCAAAACCCTGCGCGGAGAGTGCTGCTGCCGGACCAAGCACGCATTTATGCTCAATAGCGGAGACGAGAATGTGACGGCGCTGCGTGCGCCGCGCGGCACCCATCAGGCTCAGATTATTGGCCTCTGTCGCGCCTGCCGTGAGAATTATCTCGCCAGGCGCTGCACCGATAAGGTCAGCCACGGCGCGACGTGCATCTTCCACTGCCGCAGCAGCCTCCCAGCCAATGCGATGCTCTGAATGTGGATTCCCGAAGAGGTCATCAAGAAAGGGCAGCATTGCCGCACGCACCTCTGGATCAAGCGGCGTAGTTGCTTGATAGTCCAGATATATTGGTTTTCTACGGTTCATGTCAGTCCTTCGTAGCCGAATGCGAGAAGGGCAGCTCGGCTTGCTTGGTTTCGTCTTGACGCTCCACAAACTCGGCCACTGCGCGGCGCACAGCCCAAGAAAGCGAGAGATCGTTGCTCTCGGCGATGCGCAGCAACCTTGCGTGGAGCTGAGGATCCAAGCTCACGGTGAAGCGCACAGCGTCCTTCTTGTTTTTTGGTCGGGGCATGTTCCTGAAACTCTATTTCGTGCACCATCTTTCACCAAAATAGCATCGCCTTCAACCCCAGACTGGAGGGTTCGTCCAGTTTCGTTACCTCACTAGCCCCCCTCACACTAGATGACACCCTTTGTTCTTTCAATGTTCTCATCACGGCGCTCTCCAAAAAGACACCTATGGTTCTGAAAACGCACCGCCCACGCAAGCCTATCTATCTGATAAAAAAATGATCTTTTTGGTTTGATCCGACCACTCTGTCGGGAACGGCTCCTGCATGCGCACCAGCGTCATCTCTAGCGCCTGCTTCCCGTCCAGGATCGCCTGGACGATGTCTGGTGCAAGCAGGGTCAGCCGCAGGACGCGCGTCACGTAAGAAGGCGCAATCTCCTCACGCTCGGCTAGTTCGCAGATGGTGGCGAACTTGCCCGAGTCCACCGTCCGTTTTCACCGGAAGGCCCGCGCGAGCGCCTTGACCAGCGTGCTGTCCGTTCGACGCGGCTGAGTGGCGCCCTCTGGCAAATACATCTCCTTCCGCCCACCATGCTTCGGTTTTGCAGTATTCACCCCAACGATTGCCGCAGGTTCTGCGCCACTGCGTCTGCCGCCATCCGCACCGGCTCCGCAGCCAGATGCGCATAGCGCGCGGTTGTCTGGACCTGCGTGTGCCCGAGAAGTTTGCCGATCATGGGCAGGCCTTGGCCGGACGCGACGGCGGCCGATGCAAACGTGTGGCGCAAGTCGTGGATCCGGACATCCTTCACCCCTGCTCGGGCACGCACCCTTTGCCAGAAGGGTTGCAAGTCACTGAGAGGCTTGCCGGGCAGGGTGCCAATGATGACCCAAGGATTCCACTCGGTGCGCTGGGCATCCCGCAGCAGGTCCACGACCGGCTGGCCAACGTGAACGACCTTCGCCCCGGTCTTGGAATCTGGGAGGCGAAGGGCAGGGCTGTCGAAATCGATGTACGACCAGTTCAAGGACATGATTTCATTCAGGCGGCATCCGGTCAGGATCAGCAGCCGCGCCGCGAGGATGGCCGAGGGCAGTTCCACGCTTTCCGCTTCCATCTCGCGCAGCACCTCGCCTATCCGGCGCAGTTCTGCCGCACTAAGGAAACGTTCGCGCTTTTCCTCGGGATACTTCCTGATGTGCTTGCGCGGGTTGGTGCCGTCGGGACGCAGGCCCCACATTTCGGAGAGGCTGAACATCTTCGACACCACTTCGAGGCAGCGGTTGGCCTGATAGGGGATGTGGCGCAGGTCGTGGTGGAACTTCGCGACATCCGCCCGCGTGACCCCCGTGACCGTCAGTTGCCCCAGTGCAGGCAGGATGAAGCGCTGCAGGTTACGGCGGTATTCCTTCGCTGTGCTGGCTTTCACGCGGATGGCGATATGCTCCCTGTCGAACCGCTCCGCCAATTCCTTGATCGTGATCGCCTTGCGCCCGGCGTCGCGTTCGGCGGCGGGATCTTCACCATTGCGGGCAGCCGCAACGATGGTGATGGCCCGAGTGCGAGCCTGCTCGCAGGTCAGCACTGTGTTTGGCCCGAGGCTGATCCGCCTCGACCGGCGTCCAGCGCGGTATTGGACGACATAGCCCTTGCGGCCGCTCGGCAGCACCCGAAGGCCGAAGCCGGGAATGTCGCTGTCCCAGACAAAGTATTCGGTGGCCTGGATGTCTGCGGCGTCGACGATGCGCTTGGTGAGCTTGGGCATGGGAAATCGGCTTTTCAGGTTGGCTGGCTTCCACTGTGGGCAAAGCGTCAGCCTAGTCAACGAACACATTGATATTACGCATAAAAAGGAAAATCCGCGCAAATCTGCGTTGGGACTGCATCGCGTTCTTGAGCGGAAATGTTGGTCCCCGCGAATCAGAACGCAGGTTCCGGTCTTTCGGTCGCGCTGCTAAGGTCTGCGAAAAGCAGCGGAATCCACATGGCGTCGAAGTCCACCCTCAATGCAAAGAACCTGGAGGCGCTGGGCGCCGAACGCCTGGCGCAGCTGCTGATCGAGATCAGCACTGGCGATGCCGCTGCCAAGCGTAAGCTGCGGCTGGCTCTCGCCGGAGCGGAAGGCCCGAGGGAGGCGGCGCGGGAGATCGCCAAGCGGCTGACCAGCATCGCAAAGGCTCGGACCTTCGTGAACTGGCAGAACCGAAAACCACTGGTGAAGGATCTTCAGACCCAGCGCAGCGCGATCATGGAACAGATATCCCCGCATGATCCGGGTGAGGCGCTGGCGCTCTTGTGGCGGTTCATGGCTTTGGCCACGCCCGTGTTCGAGCGCTGCGATGACAGCAGCGGCACCGTCATCGACATCTTCCACCAGGCCTGCGCCGATCTGGTCGAGGTGGCCAAGGCGGCGGGTCCTGCGCCCGAGGCGCTGGCGCGGCAGGTTCTCGATGCGCTGCAGGACAACGGCTTTGGCCAGTATGACGGCTTGATCGCCATCATCGCCCCGGCGCTGGGCCCCGATGGCGTCGCGCATCTGAAGACACTGGTCGAGGAGCTTGGACGCACGCCCGTGCCGGTGCCGCCAAAGGGCGAATGGCAGGCCGTCGGCTGGGGCAGCGGCGGTACGCGGTATGCCCACGAGATGGAGGAACGCGCGCGGCAGAGTGCTGTCGAAATGGCGCTGAAGGACATTGCCGACGTGCAGGGCGACGTCGATGGCTTCATCGCGCAGTATGACCCAAAGACCCGCAAGGTCCCAAAGATCGCGGCCGAGATCGCGCAGCGCTTGCTGGCGGCCGGCAGGGCAGGGGACGCGCTTGGCTTCATTGAGCGGGCCGAGGTGGACAAGGCGCGCTGGATCCCGCCCGAGTGGCAGGACGCCCGTCTTGCCGTGCTGGAGGCGCTTGACCGGAAGGATGAGGCGCAGGCGTTCCGCTGGGCATGTTTCGAGCGCGACCTGTCGGGCGAGCATCTGCGGGCCTATCTGAAGCGTCTGCCGGACTTCGACGACATCGAGGCCGAGGAACGCGCGATGGCGCATGCCGCTGCCCATCCCGACCTGCTTGCAGCCCTGGCCTTCTTTCTGAACTGGCCATCGCTTGGACACGCCGCGCGATTGCTGATCGACCGGCAGGACGAGGTCGATGGCGATCACTACGAGTTCCTGGCTCCGGCGGCCGAGACATTGGCCGAGAAGCATCCGCTGGCCGCGACGGTTGCGCTCCGGGCCATGATCGATTTCACGCTGAATGAGGGAAGGCAGAAGCGCTATGGCTATGCTGCCCAGCACTTGGCCGCCTGTGCCGATCTCGCCGGACGGATCGAGGATTTCGGACCAGTCGAGCCGCATCACGCCTATGCAGCGCGCCTGAAGGCCGAGCATGGCAAGAAGACCGGTTTCTGGTCAAAGGTGGAGGCAGCGTGACCGTCCGATTGCGGGTGGTCGCTGAATTCAGCCTGCATCTCGACGACTGCTCAAGATGCCTCGGTTGGGCAGGGAGGATTATGACGCTTAATGCGACATCTTGACATGTCGTATTAATGAACCTACATCGGCGTCATGTCAGAAGATGAAATCACACTCGAAGAACTAAGCGAACGCACCGGGGTCGAGGCACGCACCTTGCGTTCTTGGGTGAGCGAGGGTCTGCTCTCGCCGCCTTTCAAGGCTGGGCGCGGTGCACGCTATCCCGCCAGCAACGCGGACCGGGCGCTGGCTGTTCGCGCACTCAAGGATCTTCATGGACTTTCGCTCGCGGAAATCGGGCGCCGCTTCATGATGGCGACCGAGGACCAGATCCGGGAATGGGCACTGGAGAGCGGGCCGACCTCGGCTCCGCGTGGCACCGCACGCGACTATCTGAGCCGCATCCAGGGGCGCGGCATCAAGCCGCTTGCGGCACCACAGTCGAAGGACAGCCATCCGCAGGCTTCCCTTTCCCTAGAGCCGAAGTTTGCACCATCGACTGCAAGATTTCCGTTCAAGTCGAACTCCGGTCTGCGCGGCGACGAACGCGCAGCTGACCTTGCGAACATCGAGCGGCTGATCCTGCAGCTCGAGCAAGTACTGGAAACCCCCGCGCCAAGACGATCACGGGGCGCGATCTGGACCCGCATATCCGTCACGCCAGACCTCGAGATTTCCGTCCGCGGCGATCTCGAGCCCCGCGAGCGGATCCTTTTTGAACAGCTTGCGGATCAGTTCCGCGCCATTCTCACCGGAAGGACGAAAAATGACTGATGTGAAATTTGCCGCCGCCGCCGCGTTCGACCGGAAACTCTTCTGGGAGGGTGGGGAGTCCGTCCGCTATCTGGTTGCCCATCTCCGGGCCAGCCTGAGCGATGACCGCCGCCCAGCTGAGCGCACTCCGCTGAACATCGCTCTTGTCATCGATGCAAGCGGTTCGATGGGCGGTGGAAAACTGGAGGCCGCCAAGGCTGCGGCGCTCGGCCTCACGGATCGCCTGACGGAAGGGGACCGCCTGACTCTGGTTTCGTTCGCCTCGGATGTCCAGGTTCACCTCGACGCCGTATCAGTTACGAAGGAAAACGCGATCCGGATCCGCACCGAGGTTTCCCTTCTGGAGACGCGGGGCATGACCAATCTCTCTGGCGGATGGTTCGCCGGAGTCGAATGCGCGGCCCGGGTTGCGGAAGAGGATGCGCGGATGACACCGCGTATCATCCTCCTCAGTGACGGTCACGCCAACGAAGGGATTTCCGATGCAAACGAGCTGCGGGAACACGCCGGCGAACTCAGGTTGCGGGGCGTTCTGACCTCGGCCCTCGGCATTGGTGATGGCTATGACGAACAGCTCTTGCGGGGCATCGCCGAAAACGGCGGCGGCCGCCTTCACGATGCGGAACTCACCAGCGAGATATCCTCTGTCCTTCTGGGCGAACTCGACGATATTTTCGGCACCCTTATCGAAGCCGCGCAAATCACCATGACCGTGCCGCCCGGCGTGCGCGTGGACGTTTTGGGCAAGGGGGACGCCGAAGTTCGCGATGGCCGCATCTTGGTTTCCGTGGGTCCGATTCAGAATGCCATTGAGCGCGTGGCGGTTTTCAAGGTGACTTGTTCGAAGGCGCAGCGTGGCCAAGAGATGAAGTTCGGGTTGGTCGCAAACGGCCGCGCCGTCGATGATCAGAACGTGCTTGAAACCAGTACAGTTCCGGTCACCCTCGTTGCTGTGGACGGCAAGGCGAACAAGGACCAGCCCCGTGATGCGGAGATTGCCGAGATTGTTGCGCGGACGTGGAGCGCGCTAGTCGTTGCCGTGGCCGCAAAGATGAACCGTGACGGAGCCTATGTAGACGCGCAAAAATACATCGAAGGAGAGCTGCGCCACTTCCGCCGTTACGTCGAAGGCCTTCCTCGCGGGCAGGAAATGGTCGGTGAACTTGAACTCTTGGCCCGGCGCGTCGGTCGCGAGTTCTCATCGCGGATGCGGAAGGAGATGGTGGTCCAATCAGCGCTGTTCATGGAGAGCAGGGTGGACCGTCGCGGTGCAGGGAAGGCGGCGTGGAGCGCACGGATGGAGCGCGGGGACTGACGACCGTAGGGTTAAGGTGGGGCGGCAGAGTACAATGGTTATGGGGCAGATAGTGCTCTCAGCCACTTCGCTGTTCGCCCAACGACAAACCAGCGTTGCGATGGCTGGATAACTGATGATTTCAACTGGGTTTAGGCTTTTCGCATGAATGATGGCTCACTTTGGATTCTGTTGCTGCTCATCGGAGCCATTATTCTTTGGTTTTTGGTTCTTCGACCAAAGTTGAAGGAGGCCCGAGCGGAACGCGAAAGGCGCGCTGCCGAGGAAGCCGAACGCCGTGCAGCTGAGCGTGCGAAACTGAAGGCTGAACGCGAAGAAGTCTTGAAGAAGATGCGTGGCAAAGCCCCAGATTTTATCCTGAAAGCGCGACTTGAATTTGAAAGAGAATATCGGGCAGCGGGCGGTGAGGGTTTCTTCGGTCAGGAAATGTCGCCGCTGGTGGGCTTTGGATACAGGGTTGGTACAACCAATGGTCGGACTGAAGCGGAACGACATGCAATTCTTGAGTATGCGGTTGCCGCAGATCTGGATGCGACTCTGCCGTTCTTGCCGAAACCATACAGGGACGAGTGGGGGGCGCCGCTGAGCATGACAAGATTCAACCGCATCTACACTCATCTCAAGAGTATGGCCGACCTACGTGACGGGCGGCGAAACCTCGAAGTTGCTGTGTCTCACTGGCGTGCCGATGCTTCCTGGTTTCATTCGCATCAGATTCAGTTGGTGGAGAAGTTTCGGGCGGTTTAGTCGTTTCGGGAATGCATTGATGTTCGTGCTACCGGAAAAACATGGTGCCGCCCGGTGGAAGCATGGTGGAAGCAAGAGGGCGAAAACTGCTGCGCAATCCCGACAATTCCCGCGAACACAGCCACGCGCCTCGTCTCTCGCAACTGGCGGAAATCGCGCAACAACTCGCGATCCCGCGCAATCGTTCATGGTTCGTTCGCCACGGCTCATAACCTGAAGGTCGTAGGTTCAAATCCTACTCCCGCAACCAGACTTTCTAACAAGATATCAAAGGCTTAGGCCAAAGCAAGGCGCCCCAAGGGGCGTTTTTTGCGTTGCAACACAGCGCAGCACATTCCCCAAAGATTCCAAACTCTTACGCCCAGTCCCGATTCCTCCGTGCAACACCCATGCGACATGGAGTGGATCGGATGTTCGTGGAACGTTCCGTGTCCGATTGAACTTGACCTCCAGGCAAACCAGAGCCGTCATGTCCTCGAAACCAACTCAGGGACCCATCATGCCCAAGACAAACGACGCCGCGCTGGAAGCCTTCATCGCCGCTAGGGCCGAGATCGACGCGATGCTCGCGCGCCTGGCAGCCCTCAGCGCCGACCATTTCGACTACAGCCCCGAGGACGTGAACTG
>NZ_JBGSOZ010000119.1:0-2210 GCF_041738905.1 Aestuariivirga sp. | reverse complement strand
CGCTGCGGCGCGGGCGGCGCCATGGCGACGGCGGGCGAGAGCCAGGCCACGTCGCGCACGGCCTTCACGGCACCCAGAACTGCTGCGGCATAAGTCGCCATCGCCGCTATCGCATAGACTGCAGGATTGCGGCTGAAGACGAGGAAGGGAAAACTGAAGAACTTGGCATAGAGCGTGGTCAGGCCGGCACCGAGCCACGTGCCCGCGCCAATGCCGATGAGGATTCCGGCAAGCGCGATCAGCGTGACGAAGCCGACGTAGTGGCGCGCCACGGCCCAGGAGGAATAGCCCATGGCCTTCAGCAGGCCGATCTGCTCGCGCTCCAGGGCGATGAGCCGCGACAGCGTCATGTTGACGAGAAAGGCCGCGACGAGGAGGAAGATCGGCGGAAGGATACGGCTCATGGCGCGGAGCTGCTGAAGTTCTGCATCGAGAAACGCATGGGACTGCTGGTCCTTGCGGCCATAGGCACCCTGTCCGCCATAGCGCGCCAGCATTCGGTCGAGTTGTGCGATGATGCCCGCTTCGTTCGCGCCGTTGATGAGTTTCAGCGAAACGCCGTTGAAGGCGCCTTCAAGGTCGTAGGCGGCTGCAAGTGCGCGCTCGGGCATCCACAGGATGCCGAAGCGGCGCTCGTCGGGCATCAGCTCGCCCGGCCCCAGCGCATAGATGAACTCCGGCGAAAGGGCGGTGCCCGTCACGGCGATGTCGCGCAGCCGGCCATTGATCAGCACACGGATCGTGGTCCCGGCGGAAAGGCCGTGCGCCCTGGCAAATCCGGCGCTCACGACAGCCTCGTCCGGCTGGTCGGAATCCGGCATCCGCCCGGTGCGGAAATAGATGCGGTTCAGCGATGCTTCCCGATAGTCCGGCACCGAGACGAGCAGTACCGATGCCGGTTCGCTCATGCCTTCCACATCAGCGAGCGCTATCTTCTGGATGCGGGTTTCAGCGCTTGCCACGCCGTCGAGTGACGCGATGTCGGCCGCGAGCGCGTTCGGAGCCCGCGTCACGGTGGCGAACACATCGCCGAAACGATTGGACTCGTAGTAGCTCGTGCGCGTCGTCGAAAGCGAATCATGGGCGCCATTGCCGAGGATGAGCGTCGCCACCCCCGCCGCCATCACGAGCGCGATGGCCAGCGCCTGGGGCCAGAGCCTCCGCAAGTCGCGCAGGAGCTTGATGGTGAGCACGCGCATCTACCAGCTCACCTCCGATGGCAATTTTCGCGATGCGTTGCGCTGTTCCGATGCGATGGTGCCGTTGGCGAAATGCACCACCCTGTCGGCGATCATGGCGATAGCCGCATTGTGCGTGATGACGAGCGTGGTCGCTCCCGTCTCGGCATTCACCCGCGTCAGTGCCTCCAGCACCTTGATGCCGGTCTTCGAATCGAGTGCCCCCGTGGGCTCGTCGCAGAGCAGCACGTCGGGGCGCTTGGCGATTGCCCGCGCGATCGCAACGCGCTGCTGTTCGCCGCCCGAGAGCTGGGCCGGGAAATGCTCCATCCGGTCTTCCAGCCCCACCATGGCGAGCGCTTCCTCGGGCTTCATGGGGCGCTTGGCGATCTCGGTCACCAGCTTCACGTTTTCGCGCGCCGTGAGGCTCGGCACCAGATTGTAGAACTGGAATATGAAGCCCACATGGTCGCGGCGATAGCGGGTGAGTTCAGATTCGCTCTGCCGGGTGAGCGAATGATCCATGAACCAGGCTTCGCCCGCGCTGGCGCTGTCGAGGCCGCCGGCGATGTTGAGAAACGTGGATTTGCCGGAACCCGATGGCCCCAGGATCACGATGAACTCGCGGGCCCGTGCCTCGAAGTCGACACCCCGCAGCGCCTGAACCTCCACCTCGCCCGTGCGATAGGTCTTGCACAGGCCCTTGATGCGCAGGATGGGCTCATTTCGTTCAATTGTCGCGGCAGGGTCCATCGAGCCTTCCTCAGGTTCATCTCCCCTTTAGGCCGTGAAGTCGCGGCGGGATTTGACCCCCGTCAAACCTCAGACATATCCGGAAAGCCCCGGAATGGAGCCCGCCACTTCCTTCACCAGCTGCGAGCCGGCCTTCTCCTTGGCATAATCCAGCGTCGTGGTGCCCAGCGCCTTGATCTGGTCCATCGAAAGCCCGGCAGAACTCAGCTTGCTGATGGCGGCCAGCGGCCCGCCCATCATGCCGCCCGCCAGCATGCCGAGAAGCCCGCCGCCGCCGCC
>NZ_JBGSOZ010000208.1:0-9738 GCF_041738905.1 Aestuariivirga sp. | reverse complement strand
CCGCCCGCGACCAGCGCCACTTCGATGTGGCGGAACTTTTCGCCTTCACCTGCCCCGCCCGCTTCGCCACGCCAACACCCACTGGCTTCGCACGCTCGCTGGCGCTGGAGCCGGGAGCGAGCGACGAGGAGACGATCCACCTCATCGCCGAAGACCTGCTCCAGCGCCTCGCCAACAGGCATTACCCGTTGCTGCGCGAAACCGCCGAGAACGCCAATTTCCTCGCCCGCGCCAACTGGCCGTGGGCGAAGCTGGTGATGGAAGCGATCCTCAAGGCCAACCCGAAGCTCGACGTCGGCTCCTTCGCCACCGGCCTCAATGCCTGGGACCGCGTGGAGGAATGGGAGGAAGACGGCGGCCGAGCGCCGGGCCGGCAGGACGCGATTACGCCTGCAGAAGCGCAGGCCTTTCTCCGCGAGGTATTGGGGACGGAGTCAGAGCAGCGTGCCCCACAATCCGACTATGCAGGTGCCGCCACCTTCGCCTTCCAGCCGCGCCAGAGGAAGGAACTGAACAACATCTTCCTCGCGGAAGCGGGAACGGGACTGGGCAAGACGCTGGGCTATCTCTCACCGGCCTATCTCTGGGCGAAGAAGAACAACGCGCCCGTATGGGTCTCGACCTACACCAAGAACCTTCAGCGTCAGCTCGACCAGGAAACCTCACGCCTGATCGAGAACCCCGATGAGCGCCGGGCGAAGATCGTCATCCGCAAGGGCCGCGAAAACTATGTCTGCCTCCTCAACATGCAGGAGGTGTTCGGCAGGCTCACGTCTTCCAACCCGCGCACAGCCCTTCTCGCCGCGCTCATCTCGCGCTGGGCGCGGTTCACGCGTGACGGCGACATGGTGGGCGGCGACTTCCCCTCCTGGATTCTTTCGCTGTTCAACGATCTCGCGATTGAAGGTGAAGGCCGGGGCGTAACCGCCCAATCGTTGGGCCTCACAGACAAGCGCGGCGAGTGTATCTATTCCGCCTGCCCGCATTACAAGCGCTGCTTCATCGAGCGCTCGGTGAGGGCCGGGCGCCACGCCTCGATCGTGATCGCCAACCATGCCCTGGTGCTGCATCAGGCCGCCGTCGACCATGCGCTGGGCGTGGCGCAGACGGAGGAAGAGGAAGCAGCGCCGGGAGGCATCCGCCGCATCGTTTTCGACGAGGGCCACCATCTCTTCGATGCAGCCGACTCGGCCTTCTCGGGCCACCTGACGGCGATGGAAACCTCCGAACTCCGCCGCTGGCTGCGCGGGCCAGAGACCGAGCGGCGGCGCGGGCGGGGCTTGGCCGACCGCATCGGCGATCTGCTGGGTGAGGACGAGAATGGCGAGAAACCTCTGCAGCAGGTGCTCCGCGCTTCGCTCGCCCTCCCTGGCCCCGGCTGGACCAGGCGCGTACAGGCCGGGCAGCCCGATGGACCCGCCGAAATCTTCCTCGCACTGGTCCGCCAGCAGGTTCTGGCGCGGGCCGAACAGTCCAGCCACACGCTTGAAACCGACTGCCTGCCACTGGTCGATGGACTGGCGCAGGCGGCGGGCGATCTTGCGGCGGCCCTCATCGACCTGAAGCGCCCGATGTCGTCACTCGCCAACGCGCTGGCGAAGAAGCTCGATGCCGAGGCCGAGGACCTCTCCACCAATGACCGCGGCCGCATCGAAGCCATCTCGCGCTCACTCAAGAGGCGCGGCGAACTGATGGTGGGCTCGTGGATCGACATGCTGTCGCGCCTGCTGGATCAGAAGAACCCGCTCTTCGTCGAATGGTTCGACATCACGCAGGCCTTTGGCCGCGAGCAGGATGTGGGACTTCACTCGCATTGGATCGACCCGACGGAGCCCATGGCCTTGGCCGTGCTGAAGCCCGCCGACGGCATCGTCATCACCTCCGCCACGCTCAAGGACCGCCCGCCCGACGTGCCGGACGATTGGGCCAATGCCGAGATGCGGACGGGCGCCATCCACCTGCCCTACCCCGTGAAGCGCGAAAGCTACGAGTCGCCCTTCGACTATGTGGGCTCAAGCCGCGTGATCGTGGTGACGGACGTCAACCGCGAGGACATGGACCAGGTGGCCGCCGCCTATCGCGAACTGTTCCTCAGCTCGGGAGGCGGTGCGCTGGGCTTGTTCACCGCCATCGCAAGGCTCCGCGCCGTGCACAAGCGATTGGTGAAACCGCTCACCGAAGCGGGCCTGCCGCTCTATGCCCAGCACGTCGACCCGATGGACACCGGAACCCTCGTCGACATGTTCCGCGCCGAACGCGATGCCTGCTTGCTGGGAACCGATGCCGTGCGCGACGGCGTGGACGTGCCGGGCGATTCACTGCGGCTCATCGTGATGGACCGCGTGCCGTGGGGAACGCCGACCATCCTCGAACGCGCGCGAAAGGAAATGTTCGGCGGCAATGCCTACACCGACATGGTGGTGCGCCTCAGGCTGCGCCAGGCCTTCGGACGCCTGATCCGGCGCGCGGGTGACAGGGGCAGTTTCGTGGTTCTGGATTCACGGTTGGCCAGCCGCTTCACGACAGCCTTTCCATCGGGCGTGACAATCTCGCGCGTGGGGTTGGTGGATGCGATCGAGATGGTGCGAATGAGCGCCACTCCCTGAAACCGTCATGCCAGCTCTCTTTGATCTCCCAAACTGGACAATCTGCAATACTTCCCCTAACTCCGCTTCGATGCGAGGAGTTACCAATGACCGGCACCATTTCCACTGAACAAGCGCTCATCTACACCATGGTCACCATGTCGGGTGTGGAGGGCAAGGTCAACGCGATCGAGTTGGCCGAAATCCGCCAGCTGGTGCAGACGCTGCCGATCTTCCGCGACTTCGATGAGCATCGCCTGATGGTGGTGGCGCAGGAGGCGGGTGACATTCTCTCGGAGCCCGAAGGCCTGCAGACGGTGCTTGGCCTCGTCAAGGGTGCCCTGAAGCCGAGGCTTCGCGAGACGGCTTATGCGCTGGCCGTCGAAGTGGCCGCGTCCGACCTCGCGGTCGGCAAGGAGGAACTGCGGTTCCTCGCCATCCTCCGCGACACGCTCGGCCTCGACAAGCTGGTCACCGCCGCCCTCGAACGCTCGGCGATTGCAAGATATCAGTCGGAGTAAGTACCCCTTCTCCCGCTGCAAGCGGGAGAAGGTGGCGCAACGCGCCGGATGAGGGCTGCATGGCAAAGCCATGCGGTGCATCCCCCGGGGGCGAGTCCGGCTTGTTGCACAAGCCAGCCCTCATCCGCCCTTCGGGCACCTTCTCCCATGCTGCGCACGGGAAAAGGGAAAAGCTCACGCGAACGCCCTTCGCTCCAGCCCCGGCATGCGGGTGGCAAACGTGATGCACCGTGCCACGAAGAAGATGTTGAGCGCCGCCCACAGGCCGTGATTGCCGAAGCGCGGCTCCAGCAGCCACCATGCCAGCATGAAGATGCCGAGCGACACGATCATCATGTTGCGCATGTCCTTCGTCGCCATGGCGCCGGTGAAGATGCCGTCGAACTGGAAGCAGATGACGCCCAGAACGGGCGAGATCGCGACCCAGGGCAGATAGGCCCGCGCCGTCTCGCGGACCTCGGGGCTCACCGTCATCAGGTCGACCAGCGCGCCGCCCATGAACCAGATGATGAGCGAGCAGATCACTCCCACCACCATGGCCCAGATGCTGGTGAGCCAGATGGCGGCGCGGAAGCGCTGGCGGTTTCTGGCACCCACCGACTGCCCCACCAGCGCCTCGGAGGCATAGGCGAAGCCATCGATGAGGTAGGCCGCCACCTCGAAGAAGTTCATGAGAACCGCATTGGCCGCCACCACCACGTCTCCCGCGCGAGCACCGCGCGAGGTGAACCACGAGAAGGCGAAGACGAGGCAGAGCGTGCGGATCATCACGTCGCCGTTCATGGCGAGGGTCTTCCACAGCCGCTGGCGGTCGAGGATGCGGGGCCAAGAAATATGCGCGCCCATATTGCGCAGCATGCCCAGTGCAAGAACCAGGGCAAGTGTCACCGCCGACCACTCGGCGATCAGGGCAGCAAGCCCGACGCCATCTGACGTCATGCCGAGTTCCAGCACGAAAAAGGCCGAGAGCGCCATGTTGGTGACATTCAAAAACAGCTGCACCATGAAGGCGAGCTTAGCCTTCGACTGGCCGATGAACCATCCCATGACGCAGTAATTGGCGAGAGCCGCCGGTGCAGCCCAGATCCTGAGATTGAAATAGGTCTCGCCGTGCGCGCGAATGTCCCGCGAGCCGCCGATCATGTCGAAGGCCGCCTCGCGGATGAAGGGTGACAGGAGGATCAGGGAAACCCCCGCGATGCCGCCGATCATCAGCGAGCGGATGAGGACGGCCACGAGTTCCGGTGTGTCTCCCGCACCCGTCGCCTGCGCCGAGAGCCCGCCCGTGGACATGCGGAGAAACCCGAAGCCCCAGAAGATGAACGAGAAGATGAGCGCGCCCACCGCGATGGCGCCGATGTAATAGGGATCGGGCAGTTGCCCGATGACGGCCGTGTTGACGACGCCGATCATCGGCTCCGAGACGTTGGAGAGCATGATCGGCACAGCCACGGTGAGGACCGAGCGGTGCGTCACCGGCGATTTGGGATCAAACGACATGGCGCTTGAGTTGCGTCGGACCGCGTCCCAAGTCAAGCTGGGTGCCCATGACGTTGCCGCAACGCTTTTCAGACTGGTTCGCCGCGCGAGGCTGGAGCCCCCGCGCCCACCAGCTTGCCGTGCTGGAACATGCTGAGGCCCGCGAAAGCGTGCTTCTGATCTCGCCCACTGGCGGCGGCAAGACTCTTGCCGGTTTCCTGCCGAGCCTGATCGAGATCAGCGGGCGACAGGAAAAGGGTGACGGCATCCACACGCTCTACATCTCGCCCCTGAAGGCGCTGGCCGTCGACATCGCGCGGAACCTCGAAGCGCCTGTCGCCGAGATGGGGCTTCCCGTGACGATCGAAACCCGCACCGGAGACACGCCACATTCAAAGCGGCAGCGCCAACGCCAGAAGCCGCCGGACATCCTGATCACCACGCCCGAGCAGGTCTCGCTTCTGGTGGCAGACCCTCATGCCGCCCACATGCTGAAGAACCTTCGCACCGTCATCCTCGACGAACTGCATGCGATCGTGACGTCGAAGCGCGGCGTGCTGCTGTCGCTCGCACTCTCCCGCGTACAGTCCCATGCGCCGGACGCAATCCGCATCGGTCTCTCGGCCACCGTCGCCGATCCAGATGCACTGCGCGCCTGGCTCGTACCAACCGGCAACACGCCCGCGCCGCTGGTCATGGGAAAGTCCGGCGCGCGGCCCGATATCCGAATCCTCTCCTCCGTCGAGCGCGTGCCGTGGTCGGGACACTCCGCACTTTATGCCATCCCGGAAATCTATGACGAGATCCGGAAGGCGAAGATGACCCTCATTTTCGTCAACACCCGGAGCCAGGCGGAGGTCATCTTCCAGTCGCTGTGGGAAGCCAACGACGACAACTTGCCGATTGCCCTTCATCACGGCTCGCTTGATGTGGGCCAGCGCCGGAAGGTTGAGGCCGCCATGGGCGAAGGCCGCCTGCGTGCCGTGGTCTGCACGTCGACGCTGGAACTCGGCATCGACTGGGGCGATGTCGACCTCGTGATCCATGTGGGCGCCCCCAAGGGATCGAGCCGGCTGCTGCAACGCATCGGCCGCTCCAATCACAAGCTCGACCTGCCCTCGCAAGCGCTGCTGGTGCCGTCGAACCGGTTCGAAGTGCTGGAGTGCCAGGCTGCGCTTCACGCCGCACAGGAGAACGCGCAGGACACCGAGTACCCGATGGTGCGGAAGCTCGACGTGCTGGCCCAGCACATCCTGGGCCGCGCTTGCGCCGGGCCGTTCCGCGCCGATGATCTTTTCGCGGAAGTGACCAGCGCCTGGGCCTACCGCAATCTTTCGCGCGAGGATTTCGATACGGCGGTGGATTTCGTTGCCACCGGCGGCTACGCGCTCAAGGCCTATGAGCGCTATGCCAAGCTGAGGCTCCAGCCGGATGGAACGCTGCGCCTCTCGCATCCACGCCTCGCCACGGCCTATCGGCTCAACATGGGCACCATCGTCGAGGACGAGATGCTGAAGGTGAGGCTGGCGCATGTGAAGCGCCGGCTGGGCAAGCGCGTGGTCGTTGGTGGCCGCGTGCTGGGTGAGGTGGAGGAATGGTTCATCAGTCAGCTCACAGCAGGCACCACATTCCTGTTCGCGGGCGAGGTGCTGCGCTTCGAGGGGCTCGATGAATTTGGCGTCCTGGCCTCACGCTCGAACGACCGGGAGCCGATGGTGCCCTCCTATCAGGGCGGCAAATTTCCGCTTTCCACCTATCTCGCGAGCCGCGTGCGCGAGATGCTGTCGGACGCGAGCCAATGGAACGCGCTGCCGCCGCAGGTGCGTGCATGGCTGTCGCTGCAGAAGTTCCGCTCGGTGGTGCCGAAGGCGAACCAGATGCTGGTCGAGACGTTCCCTCGCGCCGACAAGCACTACATGGTCTGCTACCCCTTCGAGGGCCGCCTCGCGCACCAGACGCTGGGCATGCTGCTGACGAGGCGCCTGGAGCGCGCGGGGCTACAGCCCCTGGGATTCGTTGCCTCGGAATATGCCCTTGTCGTGTGGATGGTTCGCGACATCTCGCTTCTGATCTCGGCGGGACGGATGTCGCTCGACCGTCTCTTCGATGAGGACATGATGGGCGATGACCTCGACGCCTGGCTGGCGGAATCAGCCTTGATGAAGCGGACGTTCCGCAATGCCGCCATCATCGCGGGACTGATCGAGCGGCGCCAGCCCGGACAGGAAAAGACCGCGCGGCAGATGACGGTGAACACCGACTTGATCTACGACGTGCTGCGCACCCACCAGCCCGACCACATCCTGCTCCGCGCCGCATGGGACGACGCAGCGGAAGGCCTGATCGATGCTTGGCGGCTGGGGGCCATGCTGCGGAGAATCCGCGGGCAGATCATTCACCGCGCACTCGACACCGTGTCGCCGCTCTCGGTGCCCGTGCTCTTGGATATCGGCCGCGAATCAGTTTACGGCGAAGGCCATGATGCCCTTCTCGCCGAAGCCGCGAACGATCTCATCGACGAGGCCATGCGGCTTGTCTAGATCGCAGCGTATCGGCATTTCGGGCGTGGAATTCATTCCTGACCTTTCGGGAGCACTCTATGCGCCGGAGTTTAGCGCACTTCTGGTCGCCGACCTGCATCTTGAAAAGGGCACGAGCCTCGCCCGGCGCGGCGCTCACCTGCCGCCCTACGATACGCGGGAGTCGCTGCTGCAGCTTCGCGCCGTGCTGGACGAGACGAAGCCTGCAACGCTGATTTTCCTGGGCGACAGTTTTCACGACAACACCGCCCGCGAGCGTATCGATAGCGCCGACCTCGCCATGCTCCGCGCCATCACCGCACATCACGAGACGATCTGGATCACCGGCAACCACGACCCGAAGCCGCCCGAAGACATTGGCGGCCGAGTCGTGGAACAGGTGGCGCTTGGACCCATCACGCTACGACATCTGCCGGGCCTGTTGGCTGATGGAGAATCGGAGATCGCCGGACACCTTCATCCCGCAGCAGCAATCGAGTCACGCGGGCGCCGCATACGCTGCCGTTGCTTCATCGCCGATGCCCGCCGCATCATCATGCCCGCCTTCGGCAGCTACACGGGAGCCTTGAGCGTGCGTTCGGATGCGTTTGAAAACCTGTTTGGCGACTATCACGTGTGGATGCTGGGCACGAAGGCAATTCACCGCTTTCCGGCATCGAAGGTCAGGTAACGACCACCGCCACCAGCGCCGCGATCAACGAGACGACCGCGCCCGCCGTGAGAAGCATGCGCAGCTTGCCGAACCACGATGGCAGCCGGCCCGCCTCGACGCTGGTGACGTCCCACAGGGCCTGCATGAGGAAACCCGCGACAAGCAACGTCAGCGCTGGAACGGACGGCAGAAAGATGGCGGCAAGGCCTGCCAGCGACCCGAGGACGCTTGCGGCGAACTCCCGGCTCTGCCGCCCGGCATCATAAGGCCCGATGGCGGTTCCCCAGCGAATTCCGCCCAGAAACGACAGGATGATCGCGCCATAGCTGATGGCGAGCTTGAGGCCATGATCCGGCGTGAGCGGCCCTAGCGGAAGCCAGAGCGACAGCGCACCGGCGGCAAAGGGAATGAGCCCGGCCAGCCCCAGGGCCAGTGCTGCGCGGGGAATTTCGCCACGGGTGAGGCCGTCGCTCACGACGGCCTCACCCGTGTTGATCCCATCTGTCGCACGGTGGTTCCTCAGCTTGCCTTGGCTCGCATCGCGTCGAGCACCTCCGGCGTCACTTCGCCCGTCACCTTGAGGCCGGACTGAAGCTGGAACAGCCTGATCGCATTGGCGGTGCGGCTGCCCATGCGGCCATCGGGCGACCCGACATTGAAGCCAAGCCTGGTCAGCAGCACCTGCGCTTCCGCAACCGGGTTTTCAGCGGAAGGTTCATCGCTGGCCGATTGTTCGCTGATCATCGGAACGGCCACATCCTGCGCAAGGAGCGAGGGCACAGCGGCGGCCTGCGGAGCTGGTTGGTTCCAGACCGGATCTGTGACAGCAACGACATTGCCTTCGTCGTCGCTGGGCAGCGGAGTCCAGTCGGCGACCCTGCGGGTGGCAGTAGAAGTCTGGTCGGCTGTCAGGGACTTCGTGAGGTCGGAGGCGCGCTTTGCCGCATCGGTGTCACCCTGGTTGGCAGCCAGCTTGTACCAGAAGAAGGCCTCGCCCTTGTCGACACGCGTTCCGAGCCCACGCTCATAGAGGACAGCGAGATTGAACTGGCTGTCATGGAGCCCACGATCGGCGGCGGCCTTGAACCACTTGAAAGCCTTGTCGTAGTTGGGCGTGCCCGCCTGATTGCCCGCCGCGATCACCGCGGCGTTGTGCATGGACTTGACATTGCCGCCGTCAGCGGCGCGCTCATACCAGAGAAGAGCTGTCGCGGTATCGAGCGGAACGCCCTTGCCGCGCTCGAACAGGGTTGCCAGGCGATACTGTGCCGGCGCCAGTCCGCGCGATGCGGCCTGCTGATACCAGTAGGCGGCCTTCACGAGATCCTGGGCAATGCCCTGGCCATCGAGATAGCGGCTGGCGATGATGAACTGGGCCTTGGCATCGCCCCGGGCCGCTGACTCGCGCAGGGCCAGCGGGCCAACGTCGGGTGGCGGCATCTCGGCGCGTGATGCTCCGGGTTCGGCCACGATCGATGCCAGCGTGGCATCGGTCTTGCGCGCCGGAATCGATCCGGTGACAAGAGGATCGGAGGTCGGAGCATCGACTAGGCCGATCGGCTCACCATGCGCCATGAATCCGGTCTGTGGCAACTGGGCCTTCTGCGTCACTGCCATTGCGGGTGCGGCATCCAGCGGTTGTTCGATGGAACTCGTCTGCTTCGCCAGCTTCGGCTTCGTCAGCATGTTGAAGGCAAAGGCGGAGACGGCGGCCAGCAGGACGATGCCCGCAAGCACGAGCTTCTTGCGCTTGCTTTCATTCGAACCCGAATTGGAATTCGCTGACTGCGATTCCACAACAGGCTTGCCGTTCACGAAAGTGACCGGATCGGGCAGCCGCTCGGCTCTCTTCAGGAAGGGAATGGAGAAGCCGCGCTTTGCCTTGGGCGCGGTTGGCTCGTCAGGCTTCGGTTCGGCGCGAAGCGTGGTGGGCCGCGAGGCCGCAGCTTGCGCGGCGCGGC
>NZ_JBGSOZ010000102.1:0-6268 GCF_041738905.1 Aestuariivirga sp. | reverse complement strand
GCCAATCCTCAAGGCCGCACTTCAAAACCATCGGACCGAGCAGCCAGCCTCCCATGCAGTTGACCGCTTGGCCGATGCTGCATAAGGTTCAACCAGCGACGCCAGCCTTGGCATTTTCAACAGAGTACGGGACATCCCCTCCCAAGGTGAGCGATGGGATTTACTTCCATACACTCAACAGCCATATCGAGGGCAGGTCGGAACCGTCATCATTTTTGAACTGGCTAACCCATCCATTTGTGCTGCTCTCGGAGCCCTTGCAAGCCGGTGTTGAAGCAGCAAAGACAGGCATCGCCACCCGTAAGGATTTCAATTTTGAGGCTGCCAGCGTGATCGAAGAATGTAGGCACCTCTGGAAACTACGCAAGGAAAAGGAGGCGCCACAGACACTGAATCCTGCATCGGCTTTTGGGTTGTTTGTTGCCGATGCATTCGAGGTTTTAGGGCTCGTTGCAAGCCCGGAGTCTGCCATGAAGGCTTGGAGACGACTTCAGAAAAATGGATAGGTAGGGCGATCTAGCCTCACAGATGTATCTGCTACACAGAACAAAAATTGGCATAACTGGACTGTCACCCGATGCTTAGGAGTAATCAGCATGGTGACACAGTTCCTCCGATTCAAGGACCTTAAGGCCCGCGGCATTGTCGCCTCGTGGCCGAGCCTTCGCTACAAGATCGATCACAATGGCTTCCCGCCCGGCCGCTACATCGGCCCAAATAGCCGCGCCTGGACCGTCGAGGAGGTTCAGGCATGGATCGATGCGCTGCCGACTGAGAATCCGCGGCATACCTCGCGCAATCAGAAGGTGGCTGCATGATGCAGAGCCATCGCAAGTCGAAACCCCCGCCCGAAATGCGGACCCCTGCCACGATGGGGACCGTGACAGGGGGTGTTGGGGGTCAGGCGATCTGCGGAGATCGGGACGAAGAATACCGGACCCAGCCTCAGGACGCAACCGGCTTCCGCACTTACCGCGTTGACAGCTCCCTCATGGTGGAGGTGCTGGCATGGTCCGCGTGATCAAGATGTTTCCCCCGGTTAGCAAGAAACTGCATGGCGGTGTTGTTGCCGTCCTTTGGTACGAGGACAAGTGGACCGTCGGGCATATCAGCGACCAGCACCATGACACGATCATCGATCGGTTCGACGATCTCGCGGCAGCGATCCGGCGCGGCCGGCTAATCGCGCGGTCGATCGGCGCAGAACTCCAGTGTTTCGGGATGAAATCATGACGCGGCGGTGTCGTGAGGCGCAACCTCCCGGAATGCTGGAGGCGGCTCTCGATCTCGCGATCGGAGGGAGGCCGCAATGAATCTCGCGTCACTTGCGCGCGCGCTCGGCGGTCACATTGCAGGCCGGAACGCTGTGCAATGTCCCGGCCCGGGGCATTCCCGGGATGATCGCAGCCTAATGGTGAATTTCACCTCTGAAACCGTCTTCACGGTTCACAGCTTCGCGGGCGATCACTGGACGGTCTGCAAGGACTATGTGCGCTCGCTCCTGGGCCTGCCTCATGAGGAATGGCGAAGGGAGTTGCGTGAGCCGCTTTCGGCGTTCGCGGCTGTCAACCAGGCGCCCGATCCGACTGTGCACAAGAGGGAATTTGCGTTGCGCATGTGGAACGCGGCGCAACCGCCAACATTTACGCCAGTTCAACGGTATCTGGAAAGCCGGGGCCTCGACCTGTTCACGGCTGGCCTTGCCCATGGCGATGTGATCAGGTTCATGCCGTTCTGTCCGTTCAAGCTGGAAGACGAAGGCAGGACGCATCATCCGGCCATGGTCTGCCTCTTCAGGGACATTCTCACTGATGAGCCGCGCGCCATACAACGGACAGCGCTCGCTGCCGATGGCAACGGCAAGGCGAAGATCGAGGGCCTGGACCCAAAGCAGATGCTGGCGCCGGTGAAGGGTTGCGCCATCAAGCTCAGTCCTGACCATGAGGTCACAGAAGGTATTGCCATAGCCGAAGGGGTGGAGAATGCCCTCACGGCGCTCTGTGGCGGGCTTGCTCCGGTATGGGCACTTGGCAGCGCCGGGGCCGTCGAAGCCTTCCCGGTGCTTCCCGGTGTGGAGGCAATCACGATCCTCGCGGACCATGACCGGGCCGGGATCGAGGCCGCTCGCAAATGTGCGCATCGATGGGCAGACGAAGGCCGGGAGGCGATCATCACATATCCGCCCAAGCCGGGCGCGGACTGGAACGACATGAGGGCAGCATCATGAGTATCATTCCCGATCTCAACGCTCCCGGTGTGGTGGAGCATTTCAAGCCCAAAGCTACAGCAAAGTTGCCGACGGAAGAGCGGAAAAGCCGTTTCATCCGTGCCTCAGACCTTGAAGGCCGGGCGGTTCCTGTTCGTGAAGAATTGGTGCGCGGTTTAATTCCCATGGCCACTATCACATTGGTGGGCGGCGATGGCGGCACAGGGAAAAGCCTTCTCTTGCTCCAGCTCGCATGTTCGACTGCTCTCGGCCGCCCTTGGCTGAATCAGCCGGTCAAGGACGGCCCTGTCCTGTTCATCTCGGCCGAAGATGATGAAGATGAGCTTCATATCCGCCTTGCCACAATTGCCGCAGCTGAAGGCGTAGGTCTCGGGGAACTGCATCGGCTGACCATTCGGAGCCTTGCCGGCGAGGATGCCCTGCTGGCCACACTGGACAGCCGCAATGGCACGCTGACAGGCACAGAGCTTCTGGACGAGATCGACAGGCTTATGGATCAGATCCGGCCCGTGCTGGTGGTTCTCGATACCTTGGCAGACATGAATCCGGGCAATGAAAACGATCGTTCACAAGCTCGGCAGTTTATTGGAAAGCTCCGTGGCCCTGCAATCAAGTATCGATCCGCCATCGTCGTTTTGGCTCACCCCTCACTCACGGGCATCAGCAGCGGCACAGGAACTTCCGGCAGCACGGGTTGGAGCAATAGCGTCCGGTCGCGGCTCTACCTAGAGCGAGTGACGAACGAAGGATTTGAGGCCAATCCAGATGCGCGGCGACTGTCCGTCAAGAAGGCGAACTATGCGCGCATAGGGACTGAAATCTCCCTCACTTGGCAGAATGGCGTGTTCGTTGCCGACACAACTCCAACCAGCCTCGACAAGACGATCAGCAACAACAAGGCAGAGCGCATCTTCCTCGAGCTGTTGGCACAGTTCACAGATCAGGGCCGCTATGTCTCGGCTCAGCCGTCCAACAATTATGCACCCAAGTTGTTCTCCGAGTCGCCTCACAGCCAAGGATTATCCAAGCGAGCCTTCACAACTGCAATGAACATGCTGTTCACGGCCGGGACAATCGAGATTCAGAAGCATGGGCCGAAGAGCCGGGAACGGTCGCATATTGCGATGGCTGACCCGGTGGAATGGGGAGGTTCCGGCGATGAGAAATGACCCTTCCAACGCCCTTCCAACCGAAATTATTCCTACTTCCAACGCCCTTCCAACGCCCTTACAACCCCCTTCCAACGGCCTTACAAGGGTGCTGCCAACACACCCCTATAACCCCCATGGCGTTGCACCCGCCCTTTGCGGGGCGGTGCACGCTTTTAAGAGGGAAAGAAACCGATCGCTCATGGATGCCCCCGGGGGGGGCCATGTCGATCCTCCCTGTCCTTCGCTTTCTGGACCGGTGTGGTGCCTTGGCAACTATAAACTGGGATAATTTTGAAGATGCGTAACAAACGAGGCAGAAAATCTGCCGCTCAGCTGGCAGTCACAACCGTTGCCGATCTGATCGAGCGAGTTGAGCGCCCGGACGCGCCCTATGACCTCACCGACCTTCAGGCGGCGGAGTGGCGCGCCATCGTCGCCCGGATGCCGGCTGACTGGTTCACCCGGGAAACGTGGCCGCTGCTCACGCAATATTGCCGTCACATCATCTCGGCGCAGCGGATCGCGATGCTGTTGCACGCGATGGAGACTGACAAGGATGAAGGGCTCGATACTGAACTGTGGCTGAAGATGCTCGCGGCTCAGGAGCGCGAGACCCGCGCACTTGCATCGATCGCCCGGCAACTGCGGCTCTCGCATGTTTCGACGATGAGGCAGGACCGCACCGCGAAGCCTGCGACCGAAGGACCGAAGCCATGGGAAATGTGATGAACAAGGGGGGCGGGGGAGTCGCCCCATGGGGCAGATCACTTTCCAGACCGGCGGGGTTCCTCCATTTGCACCGCGACCAATTTTGAAACTGAGAAGTTGGAGCCACCCCGAAGGGGTGAAGTGTCATGAACGGCAACCGTAGGAGAGATCGAAATTACAAATGGCGGAGACGCAATGGCCGTCTTGCGCTTCCCGGCTTTCACGTGGCCGACGTCGATTGGCCTGCGAAGCTCATTGCACTTGGCAAGCTTCGACCTGACCAGGAGGACGACAAGGACGCCATTCGGGAGGCGACGATCCGCTTTCTTGACGAGGTGCGAGTCGGTCAAGTCACGGAGCGTCGATGACAGGCGACAGTGTCGCCGCATGACCTGGCAAAACCTGTCACAGTCGGTCATCTGATTTGGAGATCGAGCAGCTATGAAAATTGCCTATGTGCAGGGCGTCGAACCCCAGCCCTCCGCCTTCGAACGCCTGGCCTTCGCAAGCGTCCTGAAGGCCACGAGCAGCAACAAGTCTGAAGATGTTGACGACATCATCACCCGGCGTTGGCCCACAGACCGCACGGCCGCCCTTGTGGCAAAGGCTACGGTTGCGCCTGGCGCGTCGGGAACGGCAGGATGGGCCGCTGAGGTGGCAGGAACGGCCTGGGGCGGCTTTCTGGCCTCACTGGCGCCCTTCAGCGTCATGGCGTCGATCATGCCGCGCGGCACGGTCAGCCCCTTCGACGGCTTCAGCCGCAAGCTGCACCCCTACCGTTCAAGCACCGCAGCGCCGATGAGCTGGGTGAAGGAACTCGACGTCATTCCTGTGGCCGCTTACACCATTGCGAGTGCAACGCTGACGCCGAAGAAAATGGCAACGCTGACGATCTTCTCGCGGGAGCTGATGAAGCATTCGGACGCCGAAGCAATCTTCAATCAGATTTTCCGCGAGGACGCCGGGCTGAGTTTGGACGCCGCCTACTTCTCGACGGATTCGGCGACCGATGCGCGCCATGCTGGGCTGCTCAACGGCCTGACAGCGGGGACCGGCTATGGCGGCGCCGATGCTGCTGCCATGCAGACGGACCTTGCCGCCCTGGCGAGCACCGTTGCGGCAAACGGTTCTGGGGAGGTTGTGTTCATCGGCTCGCCTGAACGCGCTGCACTGTTTCCGGTTCGCTTTGCCGAATCCAAGGTGACGATGATGGGCAGTGCCGCCGTGCCGGCCACGCGTGTCATTGCGCTTGATCCGCGCGCCCTGGTGCACGGCTTCAATCCCGTTCCCGACATCGACGTTTCGACGGAAGGCACCGTCCACATGAGCGACACGCCGCTGGAAATCGTGGATGACAGCGCGACCGTTGCGGACCCGGTGCGCAGCCTGTTCCAGACCGATGCCATCGGCCTGCGATGCTTCCTCGAAATCGGCTTTGCCAAGCGCCGCAGCAATGCTGTGGCCTTCGTTGACGGAGTGACCTGGTAGTGGGCAAGCGGGAGAGGGAAGCGCAACGCGCCTTGCAGCGCGAGATTGACGAGGAAATCCGGGCTGATCGAGTCTATTTGTACTGCATGAAACTGTTCCGGGAGTTTTCGGCCGCTGCCGACACCAGGAGGGCATCTTGACACCAGGCGAGAGAACACAGTTCTGGAGGGACCGCTCAAAGTCTTTGCGGAGCCTGATGGGCGAGACCATCGGCAAGGCACCGCAGCAAGTCAAATTCACTCAGGGCACCTACAATGCGCTGGTGAAAGATGTTCCCGGGTTCATGGCAGCTCTCGGAACGCTCTTTCACGAACAGGACGAGAAGATCAAATCTCTTGAGGCCCGATTGCAGGCGATCGAGGACAAGCATGAACGCCGGATGCAGCTCGTCCGCGAAGCAGCGATGCAGGGCAAGAATATGCGAATGGAAGGCGAGGTCATGTTGGGAGCCTCACCTGATGGCTTGGAGACCGCTGCCGGGCAAGGCGAGGCGGTCTCCAATGTCACTGCAAGTCACTTAATTGCAGCCTTCAAATGAAAAGGCATCCTTGACTGTGGGGATGTCCCGCTCAATGTAGAAAATTGGAGTGAGGTTGGCGTTGCTCTCCTCGAGCCGTAGGCTCGGGGTGTTCAATCCTGAATGGAGAGCAACACCATGAAGAAAGCTACCACGTCTATCGAGGCGCTTGCCAGT
>NZ_JBGSOZ010000101.1:0-3478 GCF_041738905.1 Aestuariivirga sp. | reverse complement strand
ACTGGCAAGCGCCTCGATAGACGTGGTAGCTTTCTTCATGGTGTTGCTCTCCATTCAGGATTGAACACCCCGAGCCTACGGCTCGAGGAGAGCAACGCCAACCTCACTCCAATTTTCTACATTGAGCGGGACATCCCCCTGCATGACAATCATGCGAATTGATTGATTGTGACAGTCATTGCCATCAGTCTGCAGGTAATTCCTGACTGGAAATGACTGAATTGCCTGATCTGTCGCGCACCGCACCTTCCCCATCGTCGCTGAAGGCCGCGGCGCGCGCCCAGCTTGGAGCGCTGATGGACGACCTCGAAAAGGCGGCCGCCGAAGGATCGAGCGTTCATGGCGCCCGGCGGCGCATCAAGCGGCTGCGCAGCCTGCTGCGGCTCATCCGCAGCGTGATCGGCGAGAGAGCCTATGTGAAGGCCAACGACACCCTTCGCGCCGCCGCCGATTCCCTGGCCGGACAGCGCCGCGCCGAAGCTCTCGTCGCAGCTGCAAGGAAACTCGATGACCGGTCGGCGGGCGGACAGCGATTGCTGAAGATTGCCGAAGATCATCGCCGGGACCATGCCGCGCTTTCCCCCGGGGATGCCCTTGCCGGGGCAATGCAGGCCGTGGCCTCAGCTTCAAAATCCGTCTCAGGCTGGAGAATTGCGAAAGGAACGCCTGCATCGATCTCGGACGCTTTCACACGAACTTACCGCACGGCGCGGAAGGATCTCGCGGCGGCCCTCGACAGCGAGGAACCCGAAGCGCTTCACGAGGCGAGAAAGCAGGTCATCCACCACCTCCACCATCTGGAATTGCTGCGCGGCGGGCTTCGCAAGCCGCCTGACACCCGGCTTGCCGAACTCGAGGTGCTGAGGGAGATTCTCGGCGACCTCAACGACCTCGACGAGTTGCGGCTACTCGCCGAGGCGAACGGCGAGCATCCCCGGAAACATGTTGCGAAGACAATCGCCCGGCATCGCGGCGTCCTGCTCGCGCGCGTGCGGAAAACCTGGAAGCCCCTGTTCAAGTCGAAGCCCAAGGCATTTGCAAAACGCATCGGCGCCATGTGGGATGAGGCGCAAGGCTGATTTGCAGAGCGGGGCGCGTGCCCCTAGTGTCCACCGCGCATGCCATCCCGATTCATCGCCTCGTCTCCCCGCGCCGCCATCCTCGCGGTCTTCACCTCGTTCGGCGCTGCCGTCGGCGCTCTCGCGGGTTCCATGCCCTCGATCATGCGCAATGCGGGGATCGATGCCGAGACGATGGGACTGGGCCTCACCATGTCCACACTGATGACCGTTTCGGCGATGTCGCTCGGCGGGCAGGTCGCGCGCTTCGCATCGAACCGCGCGGTTCTGCTGGCAGTGTTTCCGGCCTTCGGTCTGTTCCTCTTTGCCTATCTCACGGCTCAGTCTCCGCTGTGGTTCTACATGGCGATCATTCCGATGGGCGTTTGCTTCGGCCTCACCGATCTCTTCATGAATGCTGAGGCTGTAGCGATCGAGCATGACATGCGGAGACCGGTGTTCACCGCCTTTCACGGGTCGGTCTCGGCAGGCGTGGCGGCCGCCGCCATTGCATCGAGTTTCATCTCCACGCTGCTGGGCACATGGGCGACGGGACTACTCGTGATTGCCCTCTTTGCATTAGCCTGGAACATGGTCTGGCGCGGCATTCCCACGCGTGCCCTCGCGAAGCGCAAGACGGCGGAGGGCCGCTCCACGCTCCGCATCAAGACTCCCCTGGTGTTGCTGGGCATTTCGGCCGGCCTGATCATCGCGGCGGAGACCGCCGCACTCCTGTGGTCGGCGAAACTGCTCGACGAGCAGGCTCCTGCATTGGCCGCCGTGGCCGGTCTGGGCGCTGCTTTCTACGGCGTCTGCAACGCAGCGGTGCGCTTTCCAGGCGACCGGCTGCGCTCGTACTTTGGCGACATGCCGCTGATGATCGGCTCTCTGGTGGTAAGCATCGGCGGGTTTGCCGCACTTGGTTTCACCAAGAACTTCGCGGCAAGCGTTGCCGCCTTCGCGGCCGTGGGCCTCGGCACGGCTCTCCTCATTCCTTGCATCTTCGCCATGGCAGCGAACTTCTCGCCTGAAAACCGCGCCGGCGGCCTGAGCTTCGTGTCATTGCTCACCGCGGCGCCGCGCACGCTGGCGCCCTGGTTCTTCGGCCTCGTGGCTGCCGGCTTTGGCACCAGTGCCGCCTTCAGCCTCGTCGCCCTCGGTCTTGTGGCTGCGCTGGTTTTGATCATAACCTTGAAGCACACGGGGAAACACGCATGAGTGACGATCTGGATGCCGCGAAACGCAGTTCGCAGAGCTGGTACTGGTGGGGCATACCCACATTCTTCCGCTGCCCGTGGAACGAAGACCCGGCGGCCGCCGACATCGCGCTCGTCGGTGTGCCGCACAGTTCGGGAAATGGCTCGACGGAACGCGACCAGCATCTGGGCCCGCGGGCCGTGCGCAATGTCTCGGGCTTTTACCGCCGCAGCCATTTCGTCCATGGCTTCTCGCCTTGGGACGCTGCACGGGTGAACGACCTCGGTGACGTGCCGCTGCCGGAAGCGATGAACAACGAGGCCTGCGTGCGAGATATCGAGGCGTTCTATGCGCGGCTCGATGCTGCGGGCACGCGGCCCGTTTCGGTGGGCGGCGACCACTCGGTGACCGGGCCCATCCTCAAGGCAATTGCCGGCCCGGGACGCAAGCTCAGTGGCGGTAAACCCTGCGCGCTGATCCATTTCGATGCCCACACCGATTCCTATGACAACATGCCCCACTGGCTGGGCGCCAGGCGATCGGCCGCGCACTGGGCGGCCTATACGGCGAAGGAAGACGCCGTCGACCCGCATCGCAGTATCCAGGTTGGGATGCGTGGCCATCCGTCGGGCGCCATTCACAAGGGGGGCGTGGGCGGGTCAAGCCGCGAACTTGGCTATCGCGTCGTGACCATGCAGGAATTCGAGGATCTCGGTGTCAGCAAGACCGTGGAACTCATCCGTGAGCGTGTGGGAGACCAGCCAGCCTATATCACCTTCGATCTCGACTGCATGGATCCGTCTGTGGCGCCCGGCGTGTCCAACATCGAACCGGGTTTCAGCGGCTTCACCATCCGCGAGGCGACGCGGCTGCTGCAGGGGCTCAAGGGACTCAATATCATTGGTGGCGATGTCGTGTGCCTGATGCCGACCAAGGACAGCCCCAACCAGATCACCGCGCAGCTGGCGATGGTGATGATGTTCGAGATGATCTGCCTGATCGCGGCGGACAAAGTGCCGGAGGGCTGATCACCACAGCCCGCTCCTCACGTCGGAGAGAAACGAACGCGCGGATGGAATAACTGTATCCCTTCGCTAGCGGCCGCCTGGCATTGATTTCGATGTTGGAGATAGTTGTCTGAAGAGTGGCGCGATGATCGTGTCCACTATCTGATGATGGACACCATTTGTGATGTCGGTTGGCAATGACGGTGATTTTGCGCC
>NZ_JBGSOZ010000100.1:0-11118 GCF_041738905.1 Aestuariivirga sp. | reverse complement strand
ACTGGCAAGCGCCTCGATAGACGTGGTAGCTTTCTTCATGGTGTTGCTCTCCATTCAGGATTGAACACCCCGAGCCTACGGCTCGAGGAGAGCAACGCCAACCTCACTCCAATTTTCTACATTGAGCGGGACATCCCCCTTTCGACAACTCCGACGGATTGCTCGCCCTCCTCCTTCAACGCACGCCGCCCCTTTGACGAACTCTCAAACGCGCCAAAGCCGTGGGAGTTCGATTGAGCCGCGACCATCAGCATGCGTCTGGAAGACTCGCCCAGGTTTGACTCTGGCCAATCAGAGCGGCTTCGTCTCTAAACGATGCTTCCTGTACCAGGCCCCAGTACCGGGCCGCGCTCATATGGGCAAAGTCTATCAACCCATCAGAGGAAGCTGAAATCGGCAGATGTAAGCGAGATCGGCTGATCTCCGTGCACGTCGATCGACTGGCCGCCGATGACAAGGATGACATGATCTGTCCCGTTTCCTGCGATCGCGAAATCGGCGAAAGAAGGCGCTTTGGCATTGCTCAGCGGAATGATGTCCAATCCGTCCTTGAAGTCTGTGACCTTAACCTGGCCGAAGGTCCGGCCTGAGAATACGAACACGTCACGTCCGTCACCGCCCGCCAGCAGGTCATTGCCGTTGCCTCCGTCAAGAATGTCCTTGCCCGTGCCGTCGTCCAGAGTGTCATTGCCTGCATCGCCATCAATTCGGTCGGCACCATCTTGACCAGAAATCATATCCGATCCGCCGCCACCTCTCATCCTGTCCACCCCCGATCCTCCAGTCAACGTGTCGTCGCCGCCACGGCCGGCGAAGAAGTTTTGACCGCCACCTGCGAGGAAGACATTGTTCGCATCATCGCCCTTGAGCACGTTGCCGCCGGCATCACTGCCAATGAAGCCTTCAATATTGTTGAACTGGTCGGCTGCTACCAGGTCGGAGAAGAAGCCCAGAGCGAGGTCGATGTTTATACTGTCGCCGCCCCGGTAGGCGGCAAGGTCTAGGCCGTCACCGCCATCGAGTACGTCTCGGCCTGCACCGCCTTCAAGAATGTCATCGCCGGCATTGCCGCGCAGGCTGTTGTCGTCTGCCGCGCCGGCCAGATCATCGCCACTGGCCGAGCCAAGCACAACTTCGATTCCTGTCAGAGTATCGCCTTCTGCATCGCCGCCTTTGCCGATACCCGCCACAAGGTTGACCGTGACGCACGCTGTCGAGCCCTCGTAGTCGACCGTGTCAATGCCGACTCCGCCAAGCAGCGCATCAGAGCCGCCAAGACCGATCAGCGTGTCATTTCCGCCGCTGCCGTCGAGACGGCTGTCACCTGCATCACCGGTCAGGCGGTCTTGCCCGGCGGATCCGGTCAGATTTTCGATGTCAAAAAGTGTACCTGAAGTCCACGGCGGCCAGTGTCGATCTGCGCGCGGCAACGCTTTCCGGTTTCGACGTTCTGGTGCTCGACGGTCCCGGAAACCAGACGCTTCAAAGGGGTGGTGGGTTCAGGGCTTAAGTGTTAACTACACACTTAGAGAAACCACATAGTGTTGTCAATAAACTAATGCCAAAGCCGACCTTTTGCTATGACTACCCCCGCCCGGCGGTCACCACTGACATCTGCCTCTTCACCGTAGTGGACGACGAACTCCGCATCCTGCTGATCAATCGGGGAGCCGAGCCCTTCAAAGGCCTGTGGGCGCTACCGGGCGGGTTCCTTCAGGAGACCGAGACACTCGACGAGTGCGCGGCCCGGGAACTCCTTGAAGTGACTGGCGTCAAAAGTGCCCATCTCGAGGCCTTTGCCACGTTCAGCGACCCCCACCGTGATCCCAGAGGCCGCACCATTACTGCCGCCTATCTGGCGCTTGTTCCGGCAGGCGATCACATCCTTCAATCAGGCTCCGATGCCGAGGACGCCAGGTGGCACCCGGTCAGGCGGCTGCCAAAGCTCTCCTTCGATCACAGGGACATCATCACGGCGGGACGCCAGGCACTCATCGCGAAACTTGATCAGGAACCACTGGCCATCGCCCTGCTCCCACCTGGCTTCTCCCTCACCCAGATCCAGAAAGTCTACGAAGCCGTCGAAGGCCAGCCTCTTGATAAGCGCAACTTCCGCCGCTCCATTCTGGCCAAGGGATGGATCGTGGAAACAGGCGAGTTCGAGCGCGGCAGGCAAAGGCCGGCGATGCTGTATACTCACCAACCATCTGGCCAAGCGCGAGAAGGCCAAGGCTAAAACCTGAGACTATCTCACGTTGACCACGGCTGCCACTTGTGGAACTCTTCATCGGCAAGTTGCAAGCCACTGGAGCATTTCGCATGGCAAGTATTCCACTTACTGAGAATGACGATGTTTACGCCGCGCTGAACAGCGGCGACCGGATCTTCGGGCTTGGCGGCAATGATGTGCTGACGGCCCATTTTGGCGGCAGTGAACTCTACGGCGGCGATGGCGACGACACGCTGAGCGGAAGCTCGGGGGGCGATGTCCTTCAGGGCGACGACACGAACAACTCCGATGGCTTGAATGTCCTCAATGGCTTTGGCGGAGATGATTTCATCCTGTCCAACTCCCATCGCGACAAGGTCAATGCCGGGGGAGGCAATGATACGGTCGAAGTATGGGACCTCGGCGCGGGCCAGATCGTGCAGGGCGGCGTTGGCGAGGACCAGCTCAGTATAATGGGTCTGCAGACCCAGACAGGAATCGTTCTCGACTTCAGCTCGTCATTCACCATCACGAAGGGCGCGACTGACCTTGCCACCTATAAGGATTTCGAAAGCCTGCTGTTTGTGGGCGGGCAATTCCGGTACAATGTCTCGGCGAGCGCGAAGGCCGACACGCTTATCCTCAACAACCAGAACAGTATCACCTTCCTGGCAGGATCGCTTGATGGCCGGGGCGGCGGCGACCAGATCAATGTCAGTGGCGTCACCAGCGATGCCGTTCAACAGGTCGATGGTGGCACTGGCAACGATCAGTTGCGCTGGAGCCAGGGAAGCTCGTCGATTACCGACCTGACAGTCGGCGGCGGCAGCATGTCGGATGAAGATGGCGAGTTCCTAGCCTTCCAGTCCATCGAAAGGCTGGTCGTCAACGCCGGCAATATCCTTGGCCACTTTAATTTCACGGGCCTGGCCGGGGCTGACACTGTGAGTTTCAGCGGTTTGACCGCGTTCATCAACTCGGCTGGAGGCGACGACTCGATCGGTGTTGGTTCAGGCACCGCAACCGTTCAGGCGGGTGCGGGCAACGACAGTATCAGCACCGTGACAAATGCCGCTGCGCTTGTGAACATTTCCTGCGGATCCGGCGATGACGTGGTGACCAACGGCTCTGGTGGAACGATCTCGGGTGGAGCCGGGGCTGACCAGCTGAGCACCGTCTACAATGGCGCTTCGCTCTTCGGCGGGGCCGATAACGACGCCCTGACGAGGCAGGCCAGTTTCATCGATACCGCATCGAGTTCTGCGATTATTGACGGCGGCGGCGGCATCGATACCTTGACGATCAAGTTCAACATCGTCGGCACTGCGATCACAGCCGACTTCTCCAGAGCATCGACCACACTTTATGACGGCTCAAGGATTCTGGGCTGCGAAATCGTCAATTACACCGGCGGGTATGGTGTCGATAGGATCACGTCTTCGGCACATAACCTTGGTGCCAGTGTCAACATCGTGCAGGGCGGAAGCGGCAATGACATACTCAAAGCCGCGAATGCAGGTGCAACGCTGGACGGCGGCTACGGCGACGACAAGCTGACAGGCGGCGCCGGCAACGACATTCTGAGCGGCGGTTTCGGTGGCAATGATACCCTGACTGGTGGTGCTGGCGATGACCAGATGACAGGCAGCAGCGGCAAGGATTCAATGCGCGGAGGCCTTGGTGCTGACCACTTTGCTTACGCCTATTGGGGGGACTCCGGTACGACGGCCCTGACGCGCGACGTGATCTTGGATTTCAGGCGAGATCAAGGAGACAAGATTGACCTTTCGGGTATTGATGCCATCAACGCCACGGTGGGCGTAAATGACGGTTTCACATTTGCAGGCTCGGCTTTTTCCAATGCTGCCGGCCAACTGATCTTCCAGAAGTTCGACAACGCCGGAACTGCCGATGACTACACCTTGGTCAGTGGCGACATCACCGGTGGGGGTGCTGCGAACTTTACCATTGAAGTGAACGGCCTCGTAAATTTCACGGCCGGTGATTTCATCCTGTGACGGCAAGCACACTGGCTTGGAGTTGGAAAAGGTAGCCGCTCATACTGGTTTGTCGCTGCGGAGCATGAAACGAATCTCTCAAATCGCAAGACCGGCCTCATCGCCTTCGGGTCCCGCATTTGCGATTCCGGAGCTGGCACAGCGGCAATTTGGATCTCAGAACACACGGCTCGGATCTAGCCGATAACTACTCAATTCTTCGATGATCTGAAGAGCCTCCTAGCAGTTTGCGAGCAGGTGGTCATGTAGAGAAAGTCATCGCAGAGCAGGCTGTTGCAGCCCTTCCTTCATCAATTGAGTCGATTTACGTTCACAACTCACGCTGCGTGCGATCCTCTTGCTCTCTCTTTCACAATGCCTCTCCGCAACTCTTGTACCGCCAAGTCAGTGACGACGTCAGCAAACGGCATTGGTCTCGAGAACAGGTAGCCTTGCAAGTACTCGCAACCTTCCCTTCTCAACGCTTCAGCTTGCGCCTCAGTCTCAATTCCTTCCGCGATTACATCGATGCCAATTTCGCGTGCAATGCCAATGACGCCGCGAACAATGGCAAGATTGACGGGCATAGTACCAATTCCAGCGACAAATGATCGATCGATCTTCACTTCTGTGAAAGCAAATCGCTGCAAATGACTGAGTGAACTGTAGCCGGTTCCGAAGTCGTCCAGTGCCAATCCCACGCCCAAGAGAAGCAAGTCTTCAATCACCCGAGCCGCGTTGGACTCTCCACCAAGAATGGCGGTTTCTGTGACTTCCAGGACGAGGCGGCCAGGAGCCAGACCGGTCGCATCGAGTGAGCCCTTCACGGCATCAACGATACTTAACGAGCGGAGTTGACTAGGAGAGACATTGACAGAAATTTGACAATCTTCTGGGAAAAAAACTGCTTGTTCGCAAGCCCTGCGTATAGCCCACGCCCCCAATGCCGTCATCAAACCAGCTTCTTCTGCCACTGGCAGGAATTCACCGGGAGGTAGCAGGCCTCTTGACGGATGCATCCATCGTATCAGCGCCTCATAGCCCCGGACGCGGCCACTACTCGAATTTACAATGGGCTGATAATGCAAGTCTAGCGTATCGTCGTAGATTGCTGCCTTGAGTTCAAGTTCCAGCTTCTTTCGCTTTGCTTGAAGTGCCTTCATCTCGGGATTGAAGACATAGAAGCCGTTGCGGCCACCTTTCTTGACTTCATAGAGCGCCAAATCTGCGCTATTGAGAAGATCCTTGGCGCCGCTGGCATGCGTCGGGCTGATTGCTGCGCCTACACTTGCACCCACGACAATGTCTTGCCCTTCAATCGCGATGGGCGCAGCCAGTGATCTTACGATTGCGGCTGCAATTGCTCTGATTTCTGCTTCGCCTTGAAACTGTTGCACCAGGATTGCAAATTCGTCTCCGCCCAGACGACCGATGGTTGCCTTGAACCCGTTGGTTGACTTTCGCAATCTTTTGACAGCGACCTTCAGGACCATGTCGCCTGAACTGTGACCGAAGATGTCGTTGACGGCCTTGAACTTGTCGAGATCCACTGTCAGCAAGGCAACCAACCCCTGGTCCGGCGAAACTGCGTCATGCAATGCCTTCATGAAGCCAAATCGACTGGCGGCACCGGTGAGCGCATCAGTATTTGCCTGCCTTTCGATCTCGGCCGTAGCTTGGACACGCTCGGTGGCATCCTGAATCGTCCCCTCTATGTAAAGAGGCGTCCCATCCTTGTCGCGGACATACCAGGCATTCTCCGCAATCCATGCTTTTTCCCGGGTCCGATGACGGTAAACCTCTGACACCATATCCCGGACGTATCCCTGAAGCTCAAGTTGATGCTGGAAATACTTGGCGCGGTCGGGATCGACGTACCAGCTCCCTCCATGTTTCTTCACGGCTGCAAGATGGTCGGCCTCACTGTCATACCCGTTGAAGGTACAAAGCGCCCGATTCGCTCGAATGGGTTTGCCATCCAGAAAATCGAGATAGATCCCACAGATCGCGTTGTCGAAGAGGCTTTGAAATTCTATGTCCGCGCGCGGACTCTGGGTGCTCCGGTGATCGCTCTCACCGTAGGGGCGACTGAACATCCGTTGAGATGTGTTGTGTGTCGGGTCGTCGCCCGCCAATGAAGACGCATGGGAAGCAACTAGCATCTGCTCGATAGTCTTCAGCATTGGCTCACCTGGCCTCACGCTGACAACTAGCCTTTGAAGCTTTAAACTTCATTTATACTGGCGCAACAATTTGCCCGTTGAGTGTCTGAGGGCTTGCCGCGAGCAGGCGAACACGGTTGTGGTCGTTCCGCTTCCGGCATGGCACCGTCATCGACGGCTTGCACTCTGGAGTGTTCAATTGCAACAAAATCATTAGCGAGGTGGAAGTCAGATATTCCTTTCGTCAGTCGCCTTTAACTCGGGCTTTAACCCTGAGGGTCCCAAGTCAGCGGACCAATTATCAGTGGTGTATCACGTGCGCCGTACGGACCAACCGAAGATCACACTCGTTCTCTTGATCGCATTACCTGTTGCAGTTGCGGCATTGGGCATGTTCTGGACTTCATTCAGCATGCTGGAGGGCATATCGCAGAGCGTCAACAAACAGGAGGCAACGAGGACTTGGCAGACAGTCCGATCTGCATTTTCTGCCGCTGAAGAACGACTGGCCGGTACAGTGACGGACAATGCCCACTGGGACGATGCGGCTAGTCAAACCTATGGTCCAATAGACGAGAAGTGGATCTACGACACTTGGGGTTATGCCACGACGGACGTCAATTATGATACGATGTTCATTGTCGATGCACAGGGAAATCGCATCAGCGCATACCGGAATGACATCATTTTAAATGACTCTGCCGAAGCATACTTTGGCAAGACACTCGATCAAATCCTCAGCACCCTGCCTATGGACAACTCGACATTCCAGGTTGTGAGTACGCTGGCGAACACGCCGAATGGTCTTGCGATCATGGCGGCAGCGCCGATATTGCCAACGAGCCAAGGTGTCAAGATTCCAGCCCAGTCCCCGAACGTCCTGATACTCGCAAAGTCCCTTTCCGGGGACATGTTGGGAAGGATGGGCGAACAGTATGTTGTTGACGGGCTTGGAATTCTGCCACTGAGCACACCAACCGAGAGCGCCAATGTTCTACACGACCACTGGGGCAATCCGGTAGCAATGGCGTCGTGGGAGGCCCGTCATCCGGGCGATGCCGCTCGCCAATCCTATTATTTCAGCGCTCTCGCGTCGATCCTGGCCTTGGTCGGGGTGATGATCCCGATTTCCTTGGTGCATGTCCGCACCATGAGCAGAATGGATACAAATGAGAAGCAGGCCCAATATGCCGCCCGGCGCGATGCGCTTTCCGGCCTGCCGAACCGCGTCAGTCTGCTGGACGACCTGACCAAAGCCCTGGCAGTCGCGAAGTCGTCGGAGCTGGCTTTGATCTTCATCGATCTTGATGGGTTCAAAGCCGTCAACGATGCCTACGATCACGAAACGGGAGACCGGCTGATTCAGGCCGTTGCTGCTGGATTGTCCAGCCTCGTGATGGGTCAGGGCACTTTGGCTCGCTTGGGTGGCGACGAGTTTGCCGTATTGGTCAGCGGCGAGGATGCCGCAGGGCGAGCAGAGGTAATCGCGGGCGCTGTCCTTGCTTTCGTGAAGGAGCCATTTGACATCTCCGGTCGCATTGCGAACATCGGTGCCAGCATAGGCATTGCAGAACTCGGTGATGAACCCCTCGAGCCTGCGGAGCTCATGCGCCGCGCGGACATCGCAATGTATGATGCGAAAGATGGGGGCCGCAATCGCTGCCGCCGCTTTAACGGCACGCTCGATATCAAGCGTAGCGAGGACGTATCGATCGCGAATGAACTCAGGGACTTCATTGCTCGTGGCGAGTTCGATGTTGCCTACCAACCCATGGTCGAGTCGGGCACCCGTGAGATTTTTGGCGTCGAAGCACTGGCTCGTTGGCCCAAGTCCTCACACCGCACTCTTACGCCCGATCAGTTCATCCCAATTGCCGAAGAACATGGTCTGATCGATGGACTGAGCGCATTAATCTTCCGGATCGCATGCCGCGATACTGCCCAGTGGCAGGACCTACGTCTCGCCGTCAACATATCACCAGTTCAGATCAACAATGCCAGTCTCGTCTCTGACATCAAGCGGATCGCGGCCGAAAATGGCCTGCCGCTCAACCGGCTAGAAATCGAATTCACTGAATCAGTTCTGATCAAAAACCCCAAACGCGCCAAGCGAGCCATCGAGGAACTCCAGCAATCTGGTGTGACTGTCGCGCTTGATGACTTTGGCACAGGCTACGCAAGTGTCGGCTACCTGCGCGACTATGCCTTCGACAAGATCAAACTCGACCGTTCACTGACCCAGGCAATACTGAGAGATCCTGCCACACAGCAGGTCGTTCAGGGGACAATCCTTATTGCCAGAGGGCTTTCCGCTGATATCATTGCTGAGGGAGTGGAGACCGAGGAAGAGGCTCAGATCATGAGACTCGCGGGCTGTCATCAGCTTCAAGGGTTCTATTTCGGTGAACCCGGAGCAGCTCAGGGCTTGGGCAAGATCGCAAGCCAGAAGTATGTCACTCTCCTGCAAATACCTGCCTAGCCCGATCTATTCACCAGTACAGAGATTGTCAGTAGACTGATTAGTATGCGGCAATTGAGGCACAAGCGATTGCCGCCTCAAGTGGCGTTGTGGATTTCTGGGGTTTGAATTCGCTGGAGTTGACGTTCTGGGATGGCATGGCCATGCACATTGCTGCAGGCTGGGTCTGGGCCGGTAAGGCCATGCAGGCCGGTGCCGTCGTCTACATCACGGCGGAAGGTGCCACGGGTTTCAAGAAGCGCATGGTGGCCTACCGGCAGAACCTGAAGCCGGAAGCCACGGTGCCCTTCTATGTGATCGCCAGTGCCCCGGACCTGGGGAATGCTGATGGCGACGCCGCCGAGATCATCCAGCGGATATGCTGGGGCGGCCGGTTTAAGAGGCTGAGCCGGCCGCCTTCTTGATATCTTTGCCTACGGGAGAATGGCGCTAGCTGATGACCTAAAATCGGTTAACGCAGCGCAAACGTTTGCGTGCGAAAATCCCTCATGGTTCAAGAATACCATCTGCGTCTCGGCAACATCATAGTTGAATTGTATCAGGCATTGGCGCTGCAGAAGTTTGCTCGGCCTGTGGACGCACTGTCGGAAGCCGAAACTGTAGAGATAGCCGATTGGGCAGGCGTAGTGCTTGAAGACTGGCACGAAGGCCACGAATTCGAAGAGAGGCTCTTTGATAATCCGGTGCTGATCCGGACTCTGTTGGTGATGTATTCTGATGCGATTTCAACCTGTCATGCTGCTATGGCAGCGCCTGCAGGAATAGAAGGTTGCGCGAAACAGCCCATTCAGCGAGAGCCTGGACGTCAGGAGGTACGCCGGAATGACCAGACGACGGGTCACTGATCAATCTCGGTAACATGATCACAGTTTGCGGTCGTCTCGGGCAGCAACGGCGAAACATCACGGCTTTGGCCGGCTGATGATGACGCATGCCAAGGCTTGATCTTGCCAATGTTGCCAATTAGCGCAAAACTCACTGTCGCCAGTCCGGTCATGTGGTGGATGTCGATCTCGGGGAGAGATTACTCGAATCCAACGGAATAACCGGGATTCTACACCTTCGAATTTTGGGAGGTTTACTTGGGTCACGCTCGAATGAACATCTTGGCCAGGGCAGCGACTGAGTCCAGGGCTGGCGCTGAACTTGTTCCATCACCGGCCGACACCTGTTTAGAAGTACCTCCGCCCAACACGATCGAACTTCGCCGGGTGCTGCGGGCCGTGAAGACGCTATGCCGCGATGACGTATCCGCCTGGAAAGCCCGGGAGTTGTGGCAGCCGGCCTATGAGGGGGGCCCCATGCTCTTCGATCAGTACCAGGCCCTTCTGCTGGCGGCTATCAAAGGCGATGTACCGCGTTCCATCCGCCGCGTCCGTGCGTCGAGGCCGATTGGAAGCCGCATCCATAAGATCGTTGAAGCGCTTCTTGCTTTGGGAGGTCTCAAGCCACCTGCCTGAAGGTCGCGCACGTCATCCTGCGTCTGTGAGGCATGGGCTGCCGTGGCAGGCGATCTATCGGCGGCGCGTCTCAATGGTCCCCCGTCAACTATTCCCAACCCCTTGATTTGTGAGTCTGACTGCGATCTTCCGAGATTTCGATTTGGCACGATTGCATGGGGAGGACAGTGGTTTCCTGGCAAGTTCATTTTGCGGTTCACCAGCGGCGAGAAGCGTGATTCACTGCGGCTGAGAGGCCAGTTGGGAGAGTCGCGGATGTTGCCACGCGAGCGCCGTGAGACGGGAACGCAGGACCTTTTCCGATCCCGTCTGGACCAGATCATCAACATGAACCACGAACTCGTGCGGCTGGCGAAGACGGTGTCATGGGAGACGATCGAAGCCAGGTGCAGTGAGGTCTACAGCGATGGGCCCGGCATGCCGCGGCTGCCGACCCGGCTGATGGCGGGTCGGCGATCCTTAAGCACACGTTCAATCTCTCGGACGAGGAACTCAGCGCCCGCTGGGTGGAGAACCCCTATTTCCAGTTCTTCTGCGGCGAGGAGTTCTTCTTCCATGAGCTTCCCTTTGACCGGTCGTCCCTCACACGCTGGCGGCAGCGTATGGATGAGGAACGGATCGCCGTCCTGCTGCAGGAGAGCCTGGCCGTCGTGGTCAGAGGGTGAAACAACGTATCCCTTCGCTAGCGGCCGCCTGGCATTGATTTCGATGTTGGAGATAGTTGTCTGAAGAGTGGCGCGATGATCGTGTCCACTATCTGATGATGGACACCATTTGTGATGTCGGTTGGCAATGACGGTGATTTTGCGCC
>NZ_JBGSOZ010000099.1:0-19467 GCF_041738905.1 Aestuariivirga sp. | reverse complement strand
ACTGGCAAGCGCCTCGATAGACGTGGTAGCTTTCTTCATGGTGTTGCTCTCCATTCAGGATTGAACACCCCGAGCCTACGGCTCGAGGAGAGCAACGCCAACCTCACTCCAATTTTCTACATTGAGCGGGACATCCCCGCGAGCCTGTGCCAAAAGCACTTTGATGCAGTTTCCCGTTATTGACAAGACGACGTTAAGAGACCGCAATCACGCGGCATTTGCGGTCCGCGATCGGACCCAGAGAAGAGATTGACATCGAACCGGGGATGTTACAGGGAGCCATCTGAGCGAAGTGAGAAACAATCCAGAAGCGGCGGCATGACCATGAAACAGAGCTATCATGATCCAGCCACTCCATCTCGAAGAACATGGATTCATGTTCCGCCTGAAGACTATGGCGGCTCATCACAAGGGCGAAATGATGACTACCACCGATCATTCGAGCTTTCATAATGACAGTTCATGAGGCTTTCTGCACCTGAACTTCGGATGAGAAACACTGCCAGCTTTCGAAATTCAAGGAAGCAATTCGCTTCGCTCAGTCAACGTCAGAATCAGAGTGCACTTGCATTCTTTCCCAACTCCTCCTGCAGACAGCGAGAAAGAAGCATAGTAGCTCGATTCCTTTCGTCCTTGCGGAGCACCAAACTGAACGTGTCGTTATAGGAGAGTTCGTGGTCCAACAGGCTTGTCATTTCGAGCCTCTCGACAAACGGCTGAGCGAAGTGAACAGGCAGATAGCCGAGGTAGCGGCCCGACTTGATTAGAATTGCGATCGCCTCCATGTGAGAGGTCATGGCGCGATGGTCAAAACCGCTGTCGCGGTCATTGTTCAATCCTTGCATGTAGGTGCGGCCGACGTAGGGCTGCTTGCGCACAGCGGCCAGGCTCAACTCTCCAGCAATGTCATAGAGGGGATGGTTCTTTCCACAATAGAGCCGTTGCTCCTCATCGTAGAGCGGTATCGAAACAACTGAAGGGTGCGGATCCGCTGTTGGAGTGAGTATCACTGAGTAGCGTCCATCCAGCAGCCGCTGAAGCAAGTCCTGGGGGGATGCGATCTCCACATGCAGCATGACCTTGGGCGCCAGTCCGCTGAACTTCGCAATTGCGCGATCCAGGGGCGCCTCGTCATTCGTATGCATTGCGTCCACAGTCCCAAGATGAACCGTGCCTGCCAATTCCCCCCTTACGGACCCAACGATGCTGGCGAAATTCTCGACAGACCGCAGCAGGCTCTCTCCGGCTTCATGAATTCTGACTCCGTCTGCGGTCAGCGAAAAACCACGCCGTCCGCGCTCGCACAGCCTGACGCCGAAACGTGTCTCGAGATGCGTGATGTGATTGCTGATCGTTCCGGGCGTCAGCCCCAACTCGTCCTGAGCGGCGGCGAACCCCTCGTGGCGCACCACCGCCTGGAATATCCGCAGCAGCCGGAGGTCGGTCGGGGAGAATGTGATGTTGGCGGGCTTGCGCGTCATACAATGATAAATATCATAGTGTCGCATGAAACATAGTTATTTTTCATAGGTATTTGCCGCCTCTAACCTGCCCTCACAAGGAGACGCGCGCATGTCCGCTCACGGTTACGAGTCTGGCCGCCTCAATCTGCCGTTCGTGGGGATCTCCACGTTCGGCAAATCGCCGCTCTGCCTGGACTGGGACAGCATCAAAGCGGATGTGGCTGTCGTCGGCGCTCCCTTCGATTTCGGCACGCAATGGCGGGCGGGCGCTCGCTTTGGGCCCCGGGCCATCCGCGAGGCCTCCACGCTGTTCTCCTTCGGCCATGCCGGCGCCTACGACCACGAAGACGATGTCACTTATCTCGCTGACATCTCGATGGTGGACATCGGTGACGCCGACATCGTGCACACCGATACGGTCAGCAGCCACGCCAACATCGAACATGCAGTGCGGAAGATTCTCGCGGCAGGTGCCCTCCCCGTGGTGCTGGGCGGTGACCACTCGGTGAACATCCCCTGTGTCGCCGCTTTCAGCGACCAGAACCCGATCCATATGGTGCAGATCGACGCGCATCTGGATTTCGTCGACGTTCGCCACGGCGTCCGCTTCGGCCATGGCAACCCCATGCGGCGCGCGGCAGAGAAGGACCATGTCACCGGACTGACGCAGGTCGGCATACGCAATGTGTCGTCGACCGCCCGCGAGGGTTACGAGGCGGCCCGCCAGATGGGGTCGGACATCCTCTCGGTGCGCCAGTTCCGGAAGCTCGGCGTCGAGAACGTCCTCGAGCGCATCCCCGCAGGCAAGCGCTACTACGTCACCATCGATATCGACGGCTTCGATCCGTCGATCGCACCCGGTACCGGCACGCCGAGCCACGGCGGCTTCCTCTATTATGAGATTCTGGAACTGCTCGCAGGCCTGACCAAGCGTGGCGACGTCGTGGGCATGGACCTCGTCGAGGTCGCGCCCGACTACGACCACACCGGCACGACGGCAATTCTTGCCGCGCAGGTCCTGCTCAATTTCATCGGCCGCATCATGCATCAACGCAAACAAAAGCCGTAACGGAGGAAACCCCATGTTGAAGAAACTGTTTGGACTGGCTGCCGCGACATCACTCCTGGCGCTGGCCACCACGGCTGATGCCGGTGAACTGAAGCTCGGACATTCGACCTGGGTGGGCTACGGACCCTTCTACATCGCCCGTGACAAGGGCTTCTTCAAGGAAGAAGGCGTGGACGTCGAACTTGTCATCATGGAAGACACGCCGATCAAGATGGGAGCCCTCATGGCGGGCCAGCTTGACCTTGTGGCCTCCACCGTCGATGAATTCCCCATCTACATGAAGCCCGGCATCGGGCTGCACTACATTCTGGCCGTCGACAATTCAAAGGGCGGCGACGGCATCGTCGCAAACAAGGACATCACCAGCGTCGAGGGGCTGAAAGGCAAGAAAGTGGCCTTCGAGCAAGGCTCGGTATCGCAGTTCTTCCTCAACGCCCTCCTCAAGGATGCCGGCATGTCGCAAGCCGACATCGAGCCCGTCAACATGGCGGCAACCGATGCGGGCGTGGCGTTTGCAGCAAAGCAGGTGGACGCCGCCGTCACCTGGGAGCCGGCGCTGAGCCAGGGCGCCAAGGCCGAGCACGGCCACATTCTGCTGACCAGTGGCGACAAGCCGGGCCTGATCACCGATGTCGTTGCCGTCACCACTGACACGATCGCGGCGAAGAAGGATGACCTCGCGGGCTTCGTGCGCGGCTGGAACAAGGCACTCGACTTCATCAAGACCAATCCGGACGAGGCCAACGCCATCATGGCCCAGGGCGTGGGCGGCTGGCTCAGCGATCCGGCAGTCTTCGCCGAGACGCTTGCGGGCATCGAGTATCTCGACAAGGACAAGAACATCGCCTTCTTTGGGACTCCGGAAGCGCCCGGCCCGATCTACAAGACACTCGGGACCGCCATCGACATCTGGAAGGGCTTCGACCGCATCCAGGTGGACGTGAAGCCCGAAGACATCGTCGACAACAGCTTCCTCGTCAAATGACACCGGCTGTGGCGATGACCAGCTCACTGGACCGCATCCTGACACCGCGGAGGGAAATCTCCGCGGCCCTTGGCAACGGCGCTGGGATTGCCGTTGCCGGGGCCATCGTTCTCGGCTGGTGCATCGCCACCTATGGCGGGCTTGTCGATACGACATTCTGCCCGCCACCCCATCAGGTCGTTGCCGCCTTCTGGAAGACGCTGATGGACGGGTCGCTCCTGAAGAACGCGTGGTCGAGCCTGGTCGTCATCAACGTCGGGTTCGTCCTGTCATCCATCATTGCCATCCCTCTGGGCATCATGATGGGAAGCTTCCGCATCGTGCAGGCAGCGCTTGAGCCCGTCGTGAACTTCATGCGCTATCTGCCCGTCACGTCGATGCTCCCGTTGCTCATCCTGTGGATCGGCATCGGCATCGAGGAGAAGATCGCCGTCATCTTCCTCGGCACCTTCTTCCAGCAGATTGTCATGTTCTCCGATGTCTCGGCGCAGGTCCCGAAGGAACTGTTCAACGCCGCGTATACGCTGGGAGCAAAGAAGCGCCAGATCGTGTTCCGCGTCCTGCTTCCGGCCACGCTCCCCGGCGTCATCGACACGTTGCGCGTCACCATGGGCTGGGCCTGGACCTATCTTGTCGTTGCCGAACTCGTCGCGTCGAGTTCAGGCCTCGGTTACATGAGCATGCAGGCCATGCGCGGCCTCCATGCCGATCTCATTTTCGTCGCCATTCTCGTCATCGGCTTCCTCGGGCTCGTCACGGACCAGATCTTCAAGTGGATCAAACTCGTGGCCCTCCCCTGGGCACGGCAGAGGTAGACCACCATGGGCACTGTCACCGTTGAAGGTATCGATCTCCGCTTTCCCACCAGCAGTGGCGCCGATGTCATCGCACTGAACAATCTGTCGATGACCATTCCGGACAAGCAGTTCGCGGTCATCGTCGGCCCTTCGGGCTGCGGCAAGTCCAGCCTGCTGGACATCATCGCAGGCCTCAAGGATCCGAGCGGCGGGGTGTGCCGGCTTGACGGCAAGCCGATCAGCTGCCCCGGCCGGGAACGCGGCATGGTGTTCCAGAACTATTCGCTGTTTCCATGGCTGACGGTGTTGAAAAATGTCGAGTTCGGCCTCTCGCTGCAAGGCATGCCGCAGAAGCAAACCACCGAGCGTGCACGGCACTATGTCAATGCAGTCGGCCTTTCGAGCTTCGAGAACGCCTACGCGAACCAGCTTTCGGGTGGCATGAAGCAGCGCGTGGCGATTGCCCGCTCATTGGCCAACAATCCTGAAGTCCTGCTCATGGATGAGCCCTTCGGCGCGCTGGACAGCCAGACCCGCGTGGTGATGCAGCAGCTTCTTCTCGGAATTTGGGAGAAGGAGCACAAGACCGTTCTGTTCGTCACGCACGACATCGACGAAGCGCTCTATCTGGGCGAGAAGGTCTATGTGATGTCGGCCCGGCCGGGCCGCATCATCGACACCATTCCCGTCAACTTCCCGCATCCACGCAGTTACGAACTGTCAACCGAACCGGCTTTCGTGGAACTCAAACGCCGCATACAGCACAGCCTGCACGCCGAGGTGCACAAGGCCCTTTCGACAGCAGCCTGAACATCAATCTTTCCAGGAATCGGGTGGACCCATGTCTTCCAGAGCGGACTCTCAATTTGACTATGTGATCGTCGGCGGCGGCTCCGCAGGCTGTGTCCTTGCCGCGCGGCTGAGCGAAGCGCCGGAGAACAAGGTCCTGCTGCTCGAAGCAGGCCCGCGCGACTGGCATCCGATGATCCATATGCCCACCGGCGAAATCTTCATGGTGGGCAGCAGCGTCGACTGGCAGTTCCGGTCTGAACCGGAGCAGCAACTAGGCGGCTATCAGGTGCCGTTGCCGCGCGGCCGGGTTCTCGGCGGCAGTTCCTCGATCAACGGTCAGGTCTATTGCCGGGGCCACCACCGTGACTACGATGAGTGGCGCCAGCTCGGCAACGCGGGCTGGGACTGGGACAGCGTCAAGCCCTACTTCGTGAAGGCCGAGAACTGGAAAGGCCAGCGCGATGATCTGCGGGGGTCAGAGGGCCCGCTCAAGACCACCTTCGGCCGTTACAAGATGGAGTTGTTCGACGCCTTCATCGAGGCCGGAAAGCAGGCCGGCTACCCTTACAACCCCGACTACAACGGCAAGGAGCAGGAAGGCTTCGTCTATACGCAATATACGCATACGCACCGTTTCCCGATGCGCTGCTCGGCGGCCCGCGCCTATCTGTGGCCAGCCATGAGGCGCAAGAACCTGACGGTCTGGACCGGAGCCCGCGCGCTCCGCCTGCTCTTTGATGGCAAGCGTGCAACGGGAGTAGAGGTCGAGCACGGCGGCAGCAGGGTAACGGTTCTGGCGGACCGGGAGGTCTTGCTTTCGGCGGGCGCCTATCATTCTCCACATCTGCTGATGCTGTCCGGCATTGGCGATCCAACCGAGCTTCGGGCGCATGGCATAGAATGCCGTCACGCCCTGCCCGGCGTCGGCAAGAACCTGCAGGATCATGTGGGTTCCTATGTCCAGCACAAATGCCTCAAGCCCGTAACTTACTATAACTTGAAGCATCCCCTGAAACTGGCTGGCGCTATCGCCAGCTATTTCCTGGCTGGACGTGGCCCCCTATCGGTGTTTCCGATGAATGCGATGGCATTCCTCAAGAGCGACCCCGCCCTGGAACGTCCGGACATCCAGTATTATCTCGTGCCCAATGCCATGAACCCCAATGGCTCTGAGAGCTATTTTCCGAGTTATCACGGCTACAACATCCATTGGTGCGGCTTACGCCCGGAATCGCGTGGGCATGTGAGCTTGAAGTCTGCCAAGCCGGGCGATCTTCCACGGGTCACACACAACTATCTGTCGACCGAAGGCGACCGCAGGCTGAACCGCTACGCCTTCCGCCTCGCACGGGAACTGCATGCACAGTCTGCTTTCGACGGCCTGCGCGGCGCGGAACTGGATCCGGGCAACACTTGCAAGACCGACAGCGACATCGATGCCTTCATGTCGAAATTCGTATCATCGCATTATCATCCGGTTGGCACCTGCAAGATGGGCCAGGACGACGACGCAGTCGTCGATGAGAGCCTGAAGGTCCATGGGCTGCAAAATCTCCGGGTGGTGGATGCCTCGATCATGCCGAGGCTGGTCGGGGCCAACACCAACGCTCCCACGATCATGATTGGCGAAAAGGCATCGGACATGATCCTCAGTAGCGGAGCATCTTAACAACAGGCGTGCCAGTTATGGATCGCCTTCCATTCGAACTCGGACCAGTCTTGAGGTAATCCCCCCGCTTTTGGAGGGGATTACCGCTTCATTCCACATGATCCAGAACCGTCACTTTACTGTCATACAAGACGTCGATAATTCTCGACATATGAAAAACGATTCTGCCATTGAGGCGCTGTCCGCTCTCGCACAGCCCACACGCCTGGACGCTTTCCGCATGCTGGTAAAGCAGGAGCCAAGCGGTCTTCCCGCGGGCGAAATTGCGCGGCGGCTGGATGTGCCGCACAATACCATGTCCACCCATCTCGCGATCCTCAATCGCGCAGGATTGATCTCTGTCGAAAGGCACGGCCGCAGCCTGATCTACCGGGTCGAACTCGATGCGGTCCGGCAACTCGTGATGTTCCTCCTCAAGGACTGCTGCAACGGGCAGCCTGAACTCTGCGCGCCTCTCCTCAAAGACATCTCGAAGTCTTGCACAACAACCGGAGCCTGCTGTGACTGAACCTTCTTATACCGTGCTTTTCCTCTGCACCGGCAATTCCGCGCGTTCGATTTTCGGAGAAGCAATTCTCAACCGCGAAGGAGGTAGCCGATTCAGGGCCTTCAGCGCCGGGAGCCAACCAAGCGGCAGGGTGCACCCTTACGCCGTAGACTTGCTTCGGCGGCTCAATCACCCCGTGGAAGGTTTACGTTCCAAGAATTGGAACGAATTCGCTTCGACCAGCTCTCCCAGTCTCGATTTCGTTTTCACGGTCTGCGATGATGCTGCGAGGGAAGTCTGCCCCATCTGGCCAGGCCAGCCGATGAGCGCACACTGGAGTGTGCCTGATCCTGTAACTGTCGAGGGAACCGAAGCGGAACGCCGCCTTGCCTATGCCGAAGCCTACCGGATGCTCAAGAACCGGATCGCCGCCTTCACAAGCCTCCCTGTCGCCTCCCTTGACCGGTTGAGCCTCAAGAACAAGCTCGACGAGATCGGCAAGAGCTGACTGGATTTCCCCTATGTCCCTCTTCGAACGCTACCTTACCGTCTGGGTCTTCCTCTGCATCATTGCGGGGATCGTGCTGGGCCAGGCGATGCCGGACGTCTTCGGCGCCATCAGCGCCATGGAAGTGGCGAAGGTGAACATTCCCGTCGCGGTGCTGATCTGGCTGATGATCATACCGATGCTGGTGAAGATCGACTTCAGCGCTCTGGGCCAGGTGACGAAGCATTGGCGCGGCATCGGCATCACGCTGGCGGTCAACTGGGCGATCAAGCCGTTCACCATGGCGATGCTGGGCTGGTTCTTCATCGGCTGGCTGTTCCGGCCCCTTCTGCCAGAGGTGCAGATCGAGAGCTACATCGCTGGGCTGATCCTGCTCGGCGCGGCGCCCTGCACGGCCATGGTCTTCGTGTGGAGCAATCTCACGAAGGGCGAGCCGCATTTCACGCTGAGCCAGGTGGCGCTGAACGATGCGGTGATGGTGGTGGCCTTTGCGCCCATCGTGGCGCTGCTCCTGGGACTCTCCGCCATCACCATCCCGTGGGAGACGCTGCTGCTCTCGGTCGCGCTCTACATCGTCGTTCCGGTGATCATCTCGCAGGTCATCCGCCGCAGCCTCGTGGCGTCGGGCGGGCTCGAGGGCTTCCTGAACGCCATTGCGCCTGTGTCCCTCTTGGCCCTGCTGGCGACGCTTGTCCTGCTCTTTGCCTTCCAGGGCGAGCAGATCATCGCGCAGCCCCTTGTCATCGCGCTGCTGGCGGTTCCCATCGCCATCCAGACCTATGCCATCTTCGGGATCGGCTATCTCTGGAACCGATACGCAGGCGAGGCACATTGCATCGGCTCTCCATCCGCCTTGATCGGTGCGAGCAATTTCTTTGAACTCGCCGTTGCCGCCGCCATCAGCCTGTTCGGGCTCAACTCGGGCGCGGCCCTCGCAACTGTAGTCGGCGTCCTGATCGAGGTGCCCGTCATGCTGTCGCTGGTCAGGATCGTGAACGGCTCGAAGGACTGGTATGAACGGGGCCTCAAGGCTCGGCCAACTCTGCAGTCACACTGAAGTCTGAACGGAACAGGAGCCTTAACGATGCGCGTCGGAATCAATGGCATGGGCCGTATCGGCCGGCTGGCACTGAGGGCAGCCCTTGGCGCTGCTGAACGCGGCCATGATGATCCGCGCAATGGCAACCGCCTCGAGATCGTGCATGTGAACGAGATCAAGGGAGGTGCCGCAACATCGGCCCATCTTCTCGAATTCGACTCGGTCCAAGGCCGCTGGCGCGCGCCGATTGCAGCGGTTGGCGAAGACACCATCCGCATCGGTGACCGGAAGATCGGCTTCTCCGCCCATCCGACCGTTGCCGAAATCCCCTGGGGCGATCTCGGTATTGACGTGGTGCTTGAATGCACCGGCAAGTTCCTCAACCATGCAACGCTCGATGGCCACCTGAAGCGCGGCGCGAAGCGGGTGATCGTGGCAGCCCCGGTGAAGGAGCCCGATGTTCTCAATGTCGTCGTCGGGATCAATCATCATCTCTATGACCCGGCGAAGCACCCGATCGTCACCGCCGCGTCCTGCACCACCAATTGCCTCGCCCCCGTGGTGAAGGTCGTTCACGAGAACCTGGGCATCCGCCATGGCCAGATCACCACGATCCATGACCCGACCAACACCAACATGGTGGTCGATGCGCCGCACAAGGATCTTCGCCGTGCCCGCTCCGCCATGTTGTCGCTGCAGCCGACGACCACGGGAAGCGCGACGGCCATCGCGCTGATCTATCCCGAACTCAAGGGCAAGCTCGATGGTCATGCCGTGCGGGCACCCGTGCTCAATGCCTCGCTCACCGACTGCGTGTTCGAACTGAAGCGCGAGACGACGAAGGAAGAGGTCAACGCGCTCTTCATGGCAGCTGCATCTGGCGATCTTGCGGGCATTCTCGGCTTCGAGCCGCGCCCCCTCGTCTCCGCTGACTATGCCCGCGACACCCGCTCCTCGATCATCGACGGCCTGTCGACGCTCGTCACCGACGGAACGCTGCTCAAGGTCTATGCCTGGTATGACAACGAGATGGGCTATTCATGCCGGATGGTGGATCTCGCCTGCCACATGCAGCAGGTGGGCATCTGATGACACCGGGCACCCGCAACTACGCCATCGTGACGGCCGCCTACTGGGGCTTCACCCTGACCGACGGCGCGTTGCGCATGCTGGTGCTGCTGCATTTTTTCCATCTGGGCTATTCGCCCTTCGTGCTGTCCTTCCTCTTCCTGCTCTATGAGGCAGCGGGAATCGCCGCCAACTTCATCGGCGGCTGGCTGGCGACGCGCTTCGGCATCACCCGCATGCTGACGGTGGGGCTCTCGACCCAGATCATCGGCTTCCTCATCCTCTCCGCACTCTCTCCGGACTGGGCCGCGGCCCTCTCGGTGGCCTGGGTGGTGGCGGCACAAGGGATCTGCGGCGTGGCCAAGGACCTGACCAAGACGGCGTCCAAGTCGGCGATCAAGGTGGCCGAGAAGGAAGCCCGCGCCGAGGATGCGGAGGGCCGTCTGTTCCGCTGGGTCGCGTGGTTCACCGGTTCCAAGAATGCCATGAAGGGCTTCGGCTTCTTCCTCGGCGGCGTGCTGCTCCAGGTCCTCGGCTTCGGCCTGTCGCTGTGGGTCATGGCCGCTGCCCTTGGCCTCATCCTGCTGGGCGTCGTGCTGTCGCTGCCGCCGATGATGGGGAAAGCCAAGGCCAGTTCCTCGGCCAAGGAACTGTTCGGCAAGAGCAAGGGCGTCAATCTTCTGGCGGCGGCCCGCATCGCGCTGTTCGGCGCGCGTGACGTGTGGTTCGTCGTCGGCGTGCCGGTGTTCCTCTATGCCAATGGCTGGACCTTCACCATGGTTGGCGGGTTCATGGCCGTGTGGACGATCTTCTATGGCCTGGTGCAGGCCTCCGCACCCGCCGTGATCCGCCGCAGCCCCGATGGCCTGTCGCGGGAAGTGCCCGCAGCGCGTCTGTGGTCGGCCGTGCTGGCGTTGGTGCCGGCCTTGATCATCGCCGCCCTCGGTCTCGACAGCGGCATCAGTCCTGACATCATCCTCGTTGCCGGCCTTGGCTTGTTCGGCGCGGCCTTCGCCATCAATTCCTCCGTTCACTCCTACCTCATCCTCGCCTATGCGGGCTCGGAGAAGGCGGCCGAGGACGTCGGCTTCTATTATGCGGCAAACGCCGCTGGCCGCTTCGGCGGCACACTTCTGTCCGGGCTTCTCTATCAGTGGGGTGGCATCACAACCTGCCTCACAGGCTCCGCCCTCATGCTGGCGGCATGCTTCCTCACAACGTTGTTCCTGCCGCTGGAAAGGGACTCTTAGTCAAGCGGCTACCAAAGCTTGGCACCGGCCAGATCAGCTTCGCTGACGATGAGTGTCTCGTACTTGACAGTTTCGCAATGAAGCACCCAGCGCATCGGGCTGTCGATCTCGCTTGACAGCTCAATCACCTTGTAAACGTGTCCTGCGTGCATCCCGTCAGCTTCTTGTAGCGGGTATTGATCATGGTTGCCTTCTCCTGTGTTGAACTCAAAGTGATCGAGCCATCAGATGTTCAATCAATGGCGAACACTGGGGCGAAGCCACCGCCAGGTGTGCGGAAATTCGTTGCCTGGCCCTGATAGAGCCGTGCGGCTGCCAGCATGGTGCGCCCGGCATAGGAATAGAGCCGCACATCGATTTTTCGCGCAGCCTCGGCCCCGTCGATCCGCATCATTCTTTGACCGGGCGGAGCGAACTCTTGCGCCACATATTCGCCCTGCACGATGTCCTCGAACACTCCACGCGTCACCTTGTCGCCGCGATAGACCGCCTTGCTGCCATGGCCGCGTGCGGGTTTGAAGAACAGGTGTTTGCGCTGCCGCCACAGCTCATCCGAATTTTCCGCACTCACCATCCTGGTGCGGGGAATACCTTTCAGCACTTCCCGTATGCTGGATGGCACGCCCAGCCTCTCCAGTGCTTCTGGATCGGAGAGCAGGACCAGGTTCCGCTTGTCGGCCAGCAACGCATGGTTACGCGGGTTCGGTGTGAAAGCCGCAGCACCTGACTCATAGGCAAGCCGCAACGCCTCATGTTCCGGCTGCTCGAACGCAAAATCCACCAGCCTGTTATAGACGAGGTCGACGGGCTTGCCGTCCAGCATGAGTGTGTCATCAGCAAAGCTGAACTGTTCCGGTGCAGCAATGGCCGCATCATATCCTGCATTCGCCAGCATCGCACGCGCCAGGATGAATTCCGGATAGAGATACTGTGTCTCTGGCTCATCATCGACAATTGCAATCCGGTTCAAGGGCCGGCTTGCATTCTGCAGTTTCCACTCCTCCTCGAGCATCGAGTCCACATCCGCGTTGAAGCTGCCACCCCATCGAAGGCTCGGCGGATGCTCCATCTCTCTACAGCAAGCGAATTGCGCCTTCGCCAGCAAGGCGTTGAGAAAGGCTCCGCCTGCATTCGTATTCACCTCGATGAGTTTCGGTCCATCGTCTGCCAGGTGGAAGTCATATCCCATGAAGGCTCCCGCAGGACCATGATCAATTCTTGCGATCTCGGGCGCCCACGACAAGACCTGTTCCTGATAGGCCGGCAACTGGCTGACAGCGTGTATTGCTGTGACGATGCCCTGCATCGCATCGATGCTGCTCGTGGGCAGAAACACCGGAACATTGGAAAACAGGTTGCTCCGGGGCGCAACATGCGTGCGGCAGAACTCCGGATCACCAGCCTCTTGCTCCAGCGCGGCACACAACGCCTTGCGGTCAAGGGTGAGGCAAAGGCAACTCTGGTTCAACCTGTCGGCGGCTGGATTGACGTCTTGCTCCCGAACCGGAGAAGCCTCCATGTCAAAACTCCTCGGTAACGTGCGTTGTTCAAACCGTGTTGGCCGGCGCCAGCCTGCAAATGTTTCCGTCACCGGTTTCCACTTGCAACGTGACATGGGCGATGCCGAAATGATGTTCGAGTTCCTCGGCCGTTTCTTCCAGAAATCCGTCACCCGGATGACCTCCCGGCATCACGAGATGCGCGGTCATGGCGATCTTCGTGGTGCTGAGCGACCAGATATGAACGTCATGAAAGGAACTGACGCCTCTCCTTTGTCCTAGCCAGGCCTCAACTGCCTTCCGGTCTACCGAGTGCGGCACACCGTCGAGTGACAAGCCGAGTGCGGTCTTCAGCAAACCGAATGAACTCCAGCCAATCACCAGGCTGACGAGAATTGCGGCCAGTGGATCAAGCCACGCCCATCCCGTTATCAGCATTCCAAAAGCAGCAAGCACGACGCCAGCAGATACGGCGGCATCTGCTGCCATGTGAAGGAATGCTCCCTCGGCATTTAGGTCATGCTGGCGCTCCTTCCGGAAGAGCAGTGCCGTTCCGGCGTTAACGGCAATGCCGATCAGGGCGACAACTAGAACCGGCGCCGCCTGTATCGTCACGGGCTCGGAGAACCGCTGCACCGCCTCCCAAACCACGGCGCCAACACCAACAAGTATTGCCGCGGCATTTGCCAAGGCCGCCATGATGGTAGAACGGCCCAGACCATAGGTGAACAACTCCGAAGGGGGCCTCCTCGACATGACGGCCGCACCCCACGCAATCAGCAGGCCGGCAACGTCGGTCAGATTATGAGCAGCATCCGCAAGTAGCGCCAGCGAACCGATTGCGAAGCCGGAGATCGTTTCCACAAGCACATAAGCCACATTGAGGATGACGGCCCATTTGAAGGCAATTCCGATGTCGCCGTTGACAGGAGCAGCGTGCGTATGGTCGTGGGCCATCACGTCAGCCTTCTTCAAGGGAATGATGTGACTGGAAGATATGCCTCACAAGAACCACTGCTCGACTTTCGACTGTGCAGGCACGCCACCTGCGTGAACGACCTTGCCATCGATGACGACGCCAGGCGTCGAGACAATGCCGTATGTCGTGATCTGTTGAATATCCTCCACCTTTTCCAGTGAGATGGCGACGCCCTTGGCCTTTGCCACACGGTCTATCAGTGCGATGGTGTTCCGGCAGTTTGCACAACCGGATCCGAGCACCTTGATGTCCTTCATCTGATCGTTCCTTCCTTATGTGAACAGGGCATTGAACAGAAAACCGATTGCGAGAATGCCAAAGGCAACCACGCTGACGAACACAATGATAAGCTTCACGCTCAGCACCTTCCGCAGAATGATCATTTCGGGCAGCGAGAGCGCGATGACGGACATCATGAAGGCCAGAACGGTGCCCAGGGCGGCGCCCTTGCCAAGCAGAGCCTCGACAACCGGAATGATCCCTGCGGCATTCGAATACATCGGGATACCAAGGAGAACCGCAGCCGGGACTGACCACCAGGCATCGCGTCCCATGATGGTCGCCAGCAGGTCAGCCGGGACATAACCATGAATGAAAGCGCCAGCCGCAATCCCTGCGATGATCCACATCCAGACTTTGCTCACGATCTCCCGGACTGCCTCGATGCCCGCCTTGATACGATCCACTATCGTGATCTGATCTGGTTGATAATCAGAGGCTGAAGACCTCACGTTGCGCACCCACTCTTGCAGCCATCCCTCAAGATGCAGCCGGCCAATCACCCAGCCCGAGATGATGGCGACGCCGAGGCCAAAGCCCAGATAGGTGAGAGCGACCTTCCAGCCCAACAGCGCGAACAGCAGGCCGAGCGCCACCTCATTGATCATAGGCGCCGCAATGAGGAAAGAGAAGGTCACGCCGAGCGGCACGCCGGCCGAGACGAAACCGACGAACAATGGCACGGCAGAACAGGAACAGTATGGCGTGAAGATACCGAGCGTTGCTGCTGCAATGTTGCCGAACCCCTCCCGGCGCCCCGCCAGAAGGGCACGGGTGCGTTCTGGCGAAAAGAAACTGCGGACGACACCCATGGCAAAGACCACGAGCGTCAGCAGCATCAGAACCTTGGGCGTATCATAGACGAAGAACTTGATCGCCTCCTCAAGGTGGCTGCCACGCACCAGCGGCAGAAGCGACACGAACCACTCGGAGAATGGAACGAGCTGACCATAAATCGCATACCAGACGACGACAAAAGCCACCGTCCCGGCGATCCAGAATACTGTGGAGTCGGTCCACGCTGGCTTGGGGTGAAGTTCGAAGGACGTGTCACTGCTCATGCTGCATGTCTTTCCGCCTGTGAAGCGTGATCCGGCAAAGCAGCCAGGACCGCATCGACAATGGCAACGACTTGTTCCGGCAAGTCCGGCTTGCGCCGATAGCGAACCCATTGGGCATCACGCCGGTCGGACACAAGGCCCGCTGACTTCAAGACACCCATATGGCGCGACATGCGGGACTGGGTAACACCCAAGGTTCGCATGAATTCGCAAACACAGTGCTCCTGTCCATCCCAGACCAACTGGAGAGCACGCAGCCGCGTAGGTTCCGAAAGCGTCGTCATAAGAGAAATGAGGTTGTCCATGTGCATATCCGTTTAGGCGCATACTGTTCCTCGCCGCTCTCTCAGTCCTTGATTGAGATCAATCCATTGAACCTGCCGGGGCAACCGACACGTGATGCTCCCGAATTCAGTTCTCTCAACGGCATTCCGTCATCAAAACCCGCGATGTCGCGATAGCCACGCCGCCAGTCCGAACGACAGCGCCGAAACTGTGGCGGTGGCCAGGAGCACGAATTCCAATGCCTCATAGCCACCGCTCCACTGCCACAGCAGTGCTGCAAAGAAGGGAGATGCGGCCTGGACGATCTGTGCCGGCATGGCGAGGAGTCCTTGAAGGGCGCCGTATTCCTGAATGCGCAGGAACTCCGGAGCAGCTGTCGCCTGCACGATGGTCTTGATGCCCATCCCAGCACCGAACAGGATGGGGAAGGCGAGAAACCACGTCGACATTGGCGAAACACTGACCAGCACCAGCATGGCCAGCACTGGCAAGGCTGTCGCAAATACACCGGCAGCGCCTGTGGGGATGAACCTGTCGATAGCGAACATCCCAAGGCGGCCAGTCACTTGTGAAGGCCCAATGAGCGCGTAAAGACCCACGGCGGCTGCGGCACTCATCCCGTATGCGCCAAGGAGTGGCAGAAGGTTGAACAGAAGTGACGTATAGAAGAAGGCAAAGCAAACATAGCTGACGAGAAGCAGCCAGAAGACGGGTTGCCGCCGCACCAGTCGGAACACAGATGGCCGAACGCCGGACTTCACTTGAACGCGGCTGTCTGCGTTCTCGCCCAACATGACAAGAGGAATGGCTGCGCACACTGCAACTTCGATCAATGCGAGAACGAGCAAGGCATCCCTCCATCCCAATTGGCCGACGAGCCAGTGCGTGAGCGGAATGAAGGCCGTGCTGGCGAAGCCTCCCAACAGCGTGATGACCGTGATTGCGCGGCGATAATTTCCCGGCGCCAGCCGCGCGGCTACGGCAAAGGCTGCTTCGTAAAGCGCCATGGCCGATGCAACGCCAATCAAGACGGAGACGACATAGAGCTGCCAGAGGCTTGTCACCTGCGACCAGAGCACGACCGCCACGGCCCCCAGAAGGGCGCCCATGAGCATCACGCCGCGCCCTCCAGCGCGATCGATGTGACGGCCCACGGTATAGGCCGAGAGACCACTAACGAGGAGGCCCAGCGACTGGGCACCGTGTATCTGCGGCTTGGTCCACCCCGTCTCGGCACCCATCGGTTCAACGATGACGGCAAAAGCGTAGTAGAGCACACCCCATGCGACGAGCTGCGATACGGACAGCCCGATGATGCGCGGCCAAGGTATTGGCTGGGCCGCCGGGATCGCTGTCATCCGCAACACGCGATCGTATTGCTCCTCACAACGTTTGCTGGTTGGGGAAAGCAGCATCCCGGTGCCGTCTTGATATGCGGTTTCTCGCAGCAAGCCTCGGCTTCTTCCGCTGCCGAGCCGCCGCAACAGACGCCGCCGCCAGGCGCCACCTGTTCCAGTGTAGCGCTGCACACGCCGGTCTCGGGCAGCACGAGCCGCACGTCATCTGCGGCCACATGATTGCCGCCAAGATGAGCAGCGATGGATCTCACCTGCTCGTAACCGGTCAGCAGCAGGAAAGTCGGGGCACGGCCATAGCTTTTGACACCGGCGACGAAATAACCGGGCTCGGCATGGGCAAGCTCACGCCAGCCGTGAGGCGGAACAGTGCCGCAGGAATGAAAGTTGGGATCAATCAGCGGGCCCAACGCGCGCGTGCTTTCCACAGCGGGATGCAGATCGAGCTGCAGCTCGCGCGCAAAAGAGAAGTCAGGACGCTGGCCTGTGGCAACGATGATGCGGTCGAAGGGCCCGACAGTGCTCGGTTCGCCTTTCATGAGTCCTGACAGAACAATCCCATGCGATGTCTGCCTCGCGTCATTTGCCGCAAAGGACATCACGATGTTGAGGCGGCCCGCGTCCGTCAGAGCTTTGAGGCGGCGGCCCAGCGCACCACGAGCGGGAAGCTGGTCGGCTTCACCGCCACCAAACACAGTTGCAAGCGAATTGCCGCGAATGACCCACGTCATGGATGTGCCCGGTTCATGTTCAGCCAAGAGCGCAAGATCCAGCAGAGCGTTGGCTGCCGAATGTCCGCCGCCGATCACCGCCACGCGCTTGCCAGCATACTGCGCCCGATCGGCGCCGCCGATATCCGGAATGCCATAGCGGATGACGCTCGCCAGTTCTCTTTCGCCCTCAGCCGGCCAGCCGTTGGCGCCAAATGGGTTGGGGTTCTGCCATGTGCCGGATGTATCGATCACCGCACGCGCCAGCATCCTCCGCCGCTCGCCCTTGCCATTCTCGATGGTGATTTCGAATGGGCGGCCGTCGCGCTGCTTCGATGAAAGCCTGTCGAGACCTTGCCGGACGACCTGCACGACTCTGGAATCGGTCTCGATGGTGCTGGAGAGTTCCGGCGTGGCCGCCAATGGTTCCAGATAGTCGCGCACAAGGTCTTGGCCTGTGGGAAGCTGGTCTTCGGGAACGCCCTCCCAGCCAGCTCGCGCCAGCAGCTCGCGTGCGCCTTCGTCGACGCATTGGCTCCAGACAGAGAACAGCTTGACGTGCCCCCAGTCCCGGAGGTTGTGGCCAACTGATTGCCCTGCCTCCAGCAGCTTTACGGAAACTCCACGCAAGACAAGGTGAGAGGCAGCGGCAAGACCAATAGGTCCTCCACCAATCACAGCGACAGGAAGTGATTCAGTCATCGCGTTTCCTTTCGTATTTCTCGTTTTATCGAATTAATGCGCGCAAAAAAATCCATTACGCTGCATTGGAGCGGCACGATTTCGTTTGCTCCACGCAGCATTCCTCGGTGAGATAGCCTACGAGGCCCTTCATGGTGGCGTAGTTTGCGCGGCAAATAAGCGTGGTCGCCTGCCGTTCTTGCGTCACCAATCCGACCTGGATCATCTTCTGCAGATGATGCGACAGCGTCGAGGCAGCTGTGCCCAGCCTGTTCTGCAGTTGGCCAACAGGTATGCCCTCCTCGCCCACTTTCACCAACGTGCGGTAGATCTTCAGCCGCGTGGGATTTCCTAGGGCTTCAAGCTGTGCTGCTGCATCATCGAGTGTCATGCGGCAGGAAATAAATCTGCCTGCTTCAGTTGTCAATCCATATTTCCAGAATTATAGTATTACGAGAACCCTCCACGAGCATGTCTTGCAACCTTCCAGGCGGAGATCAAAAGAATCACAGAGAGGCTTGGAAGCAGAAAGCGGGCGTCCACAACATGCAGAAGCTGCGCACCGAGGAAGGCGCCAAGCAAAGAGCCTGACGCCATGCTGAGGCAGAAGCTCCATTGCGACTTGAGAACCTTGAAGCTGTCGTCCCGACTGTAGCGCAAGAAGCCCGTAATCATGGTCGGAAGGCTCACCACCAGTGACAGGCTTCCGGCGAGTTTCACGTCGATCCCATAGAGCAGCACCAGTGTGGGGATGAGCAACTCGCCGCCGGCAACGCCCATGAGCGAGGAGACGACGCCGATCCCAAAACCGGCAATCACGCCTGCAAGCAGCAGCGGGATGCCTTGGAGAGCAGGATGCCCGAGCGACCCGACGCCATGCCCAACAAGAAGCACAGCAGCCATGGCGATGAGCAGGACCGAAATGATGATATAGAAGGTCGATGTTTTCAGCCGCAGCGCCCAGGAAGCCCCGGACCAGGCACCTAACAGACTTCCGGCGAGAAGATTCACAATCACAGGCCAGTGTTCCAGTATCGCTGACAAAGGAATAATGCCTGTCCGGAACGGGAGCGACGAAGCCACCACAACCAAGCTCATTGCCTTGTTGAGGATCACGGCGATCAGTGGGCCAAAACCAAAGAAACCGATGAGGATGGGCAGCCGGAATTCAGCCCCGCCAAGGCCGATCAGACCTCCAAGGGTGCCAACAACAGCGCCAGCACAGAACGCATAGAAAAGTCTGGGAGACAAGTCGCGAGACTCACAACAATGAAGAGCCCGGATGCTACCATGAGCCCAGTTACTTTTCAGCCGCCTGTAACGCTCATGTGGCGGGCGACGGCAGGCTTGTTGTGGCGGCGGTCGATGATGAAGTCGTGGCCCTTGGGCTTGCGGCCGATGGCCTCGTCTATGGCGGCATTCAGCAGTTCATTGCCCTCGGAGGCCCGGAGCGGCGCCCGCAGGTCGGCAGCGTCTTCCTGGCCCAAACAC
>NZ_JBGSOZ010000056.1:0-5323 GCF_041738905.1 Aestuariivirga sp. | reverse complement strand
AGGCCTGCGAAAGACAGAGAAGCTTGCCCCCAAGAGCCGTCAGGCTTCCTGGTCAAGGCAAGCAACGGAAAACAAACCTTCATCACGACTCTCATGCAAAGCCCGCCGTTCCAGAAATGAAACGGCGGGCTTTGGCGTTTGACACACGAGCTGCATTTTGGTGTCCCAGGCCCGGATCGCACAAGCCACTCCCGTTCCGCCACGCAATCGTCTAGATTTGCCGTGAAGAAGCGAGTTCTCGCGAAAGGCGACAGGCATCGGCATGGCTGAATCGGCAGCATCTCAACGACTCGACCCGCCCCGGGTCTACCTCGTCCACATGGTTGTCTTCACCATGATGGTGGGCATACTCGTCGCAGTCATCCTGCCTGGGCTGCAGAATGCCTTCATGGCGAATCCGGTGCTGAATGGTGTCATCATCGCAACCCTGGTCCTCGGAATGCTGCACACCTATCGGATGGTGGGACGGCTGTTCCGCGAGGTGAATTGGGTCAACCGCTTCCGCGCTTCGGAAAAGGGTGGTGACACCGGCCGGCCGCCGCAGCTTCTGGCGCCCATGGCGATGCTGCTGAAGAACCGGCAGGACACGGTGCTTTCTCCGCTCTCCCTGCGTTCGTTGCTCGATTCGCTGGCCTCCCGCCTTGATGAATCACGTGACATGGCGCGCTATCTCGTGGGGCTTCTGATCTTCCTTGGCCTGCTGGGCACGTTTTGGGGCCTGCTGGAGACCGTGCAGTCGATCGGCGGCGCCATCGATGGCCTCGATGTCAACTCCTCACAGTCGGCAACGCTCTTCGACCAGCTGAAGCAAGGCCTGCAGGCTCCGCTAAAGGGCATGGGGCTGTCCTTCTCGTCCTCGCTCTTCGGCCTTGCCGGATCGCTCATCCTGGGTTTCCTCGATCTCAAGGCGTCGCAGGCGCAGAACCGTTTCTATACCGATCTCGAAGACTGGCTCTCCTCGATGACCGATATCGCCGCCGGCGAGGGGCAATCCGTCCCGCAGCAGCAGGGCATTGCCCCGCAATTGCTCCGCGCCGAAGTCCAGTCGCTGCAGCGCGCCGTCGAGAAGCTCACCTTCGCCATCGAGAATCCCAGGCCTGCGGCTGGTTCGGGTTCCCCGCTCAATCCTGCACACGCGGACTCGATCGAACAGCTCGCCGACGCCGTGGCAAGCCTCGTGACGCAAATGCGCGAGGAGCAGAAGACCGTCCGCCAGTGGGCGCAGGGCCAGCAGACCCAGCAGAATGAAATCCAGCGCCTCCTGATGCGGGCCACCGGCCCGCTGGCGCGTGGCGTGGCGCGTGCCCGCACCGAGGACGAGCGCTCGTAATGGCGGGATCGCTGTCACGGCGCGGACGCGGCCGGAGCGACGAGGCTTATTGGCCGGGCTTTGTCGATGCCATGGCGCAGCTTCTTCTCGTCATCACCTTCCTGCTTTCGGTTTTCATGGTCGCGCAGTTCCTTCTGGCAAGGCAGATCTCCGGCCAGGATTCGGCACTTGGGCAATTGCGCTCGCAGATCGCCGAACTGACCCAGTTGCTGGCGCTCGAAACGGCGGCCAAGCAGGATGTCGAATCGTCACTGCTGGCGCTTCAGGACGATTTCTCTGCCGTGAAAGCCCAGAAAGACGATCTGTCCGCCATGCTCGCCAGCGAGAATGCCAAGGGGAGTTCGGCAGGGATCACCATCACCGGATTGCAGACGTCGCTCGACAAGGAGAAGGTGATCTCCTCCCAGGCGCTGGCCAAGGTCGAACTGCTGAACCAGCAGATCGCCGCCATGCGCCGCCAGTTGCAGACACTGAACTCTCTCCTGACCGATGCGGAGACCAAGAACCGCTCTTCGGAGGCTCAGATCGCCGATCTCGGCAAGCGCTTGAATTCGGCCCTTGCGCAGCGCGTACAGGAGTTGACGCGGTATCGCTCGGAGTTCTTCGGCAGGCTCAGGCAGATCCTGTCGCAGCGCTCGGACATTCTCGTGGTGGGCGACCGCTTCGTGTTCCAGGCCGAGGTGCTGTTCGAGAAGGGCCAGGCGGCGCTGAACCCCGAGGGCGAAGCGGAGATGCTGAAACTGGCGGATGCCCTGAAACAGCTTGAGCGCGAAATTCCATCTGACATCGCCTGGGTGCTGCGTGTCGATGGGCACACGGATTCCGATCCGATCACGTCCGCGGCTTTCAAGTCGAACTGGGAACTGTCCTCGGCCCGCGCCATCGCCGTCGTCAACTTCATGATCGCCAATGGGGTGCAGCCGCAGCATCTGGTGGCGGCGGGCTTCGGCGAGTTCCAGCCCATCGATCCCGGCTCGACCGAGGAAGCAAAGTCCCGCAACCGCCGCATCGAGCTCAAGCTCACCGAGCGATAGAAACGCTCACATCCGTTCAACCCAGGCACATCAAGGGGGATGTTCAGATTTGACGGCGACGAAGCGAGGCCGGGCCGGCATGGGGCCGCGATTGGCCTGCTCGGCTCTCGCGGCCTGTTGCAGCCTGCTTCCGGGTTCTCATGGCAGCGGTTCTGCCATTGCGCAGGACGAAACCCTTCCGGGCATCATCGGAAAGGATGACCGGGTTCCGGTCAAGGATGGCGACCTTCGCTGGCAGGCGATCGGGCAGGTCAATGTCGGTGGCTACCGCCAGCGCGGGTCGTGCACCGGAACGCTGGTTTCGCCGCGCGTGGTTCTGACGGCTGCCCATTGCGTGATCGATATGGCCCGCGGCGTGCCCTATAATCTCGACCGCGTTCATTTCACCGCGGGCGTGCATCGTGACCGCAACGCCGGTCATTCCACGGCCAGATGCCTGAAGTTTCCGAAGGGCTACACGTTCATCGGACCTGCAAAGCCGAACCCGGACTTGTCAGAGCAATATGTCCCTCTCGAGGCCTTCAAGCAGGATCTCGCGGTCATCGTCCTGAACGAGCCGATCAAGGGCATAACGCCGTTTGCCGTCGCAGGCGGAGCACCGCTTCAGGCTGGAACGGCGATCACGCATGCGGGGTACTCCGCCGACCGCCGCCACATCCTCTCGCTGCATGAGGGCTGCGAAGTGTCGATCATCATCGACACATTGGTGGCAACCACCTGCGATGCCCACCTGGGCAATTCGGGTGGACCCATCCTCATCAGGACCGGAGACGGCATGAAGATCACCGGCGTGCTCACCGGTTCAGGCAGCCACCTGGCAAATTTCGTCAGTCCCCTGAGCAATTGGCAGGACCTCACGCTGGACGAAGACTGTTGAGGAGAGTGGCGGCGGGCAGCACTGTGGATAACATATTTTCCTACTGCAATCGTTCCCTAAGGTTAACGAATCATTAACCACGTCATAGAAACGTGCCGGGGAATGTCGCGAAGCTGATTCGCCTGCTTGGTGCAGGCGGTTTCGTGGCCTCGTAGCGGGGCGATCTTGAACGGACGGCTGGATTTTTTCGTGGTTGGCGCGCAGAAGGCCGGCACCACGGCACTTGATACATTTCTCCGGTCTCATCCGGAGGTTGAGATGGGGCGCAAGAAGGAGCTTCATTTCTTCGACAACGAGAAGGTGGACTGGCGATCGCCCGACTATACGGCGCTGAACGCTTGCTACGACTGGAACCGCCCCGGTGTCTTGCGCGGGGAGTCGACGCCCATCTACATGTACTGGCCACAATCGCTGGAGCGGCTGCGGGCCTATAACCGCGAAGCAAAGATCGTTGTTCTGCTGCGCCACCCGGCCTGCCGTGCCCATTCGCACTGGAAGATGGAAGTTGTGCGCGGCAAGGAAGACTTTCCGTTCCGGCTCGCCATCGCCGACGTGGGCCGGTTGCGGATCAAGGCAGAGCCAAACGGCGTGCACCGGGTGTTCTCGTATGTCGAGCGCGGGTTCTATTCCGTGCAGATCGCGCGAATCCTCCGGTACTTTCCTTTGCGCAACGTGCTGTTCCTGCGAACCGACGACCTGTGGCGCGATCCGGCACAGAGTTTCGCCCGGGTTGCCGGTTTCCTCGGAATCGACGCGCGGGGATTCGGGAGCGTGCAGAAGGAATATGTCATTCCCCTGAAGCCCGCTGACCTGGCGCCGATGTCGGCGGATGAACGGGCAGATCTCGATGCGATCTACCGGAACGACATGGAGGACACGGCGCTGCTCTCCGGGCTCGATCTGTCGGACTGGTTCGACCCGAACTATGCCGAACCCATGCAACAAGGGCTCTATCCCGCGCGCGTCGGCCTCGCGGCGTAATCAGCCGGTTCAGTTCGCAGGGGCGGTGAACTGCAGTTTCGACAGCCTGGCATAGAGCGGGCTGGTGTTGATGAGTTCGGCGTGCTTGCCCTCGGCCACCAGCTTGCCATTCTCAAGAACGAGAATGCGGTCGGCGTTGCGCACGGTTGCGAGCCGGTGGGCGATGACCAGCGTCGTGCGATTGGCGGTGAGCTTCTCGATTGCCTGTTGGATGAAGGCTTCGCTCTCGGCGTCGAGCGCGCTCGTTGCCTCGTCGAGCAGCAGGATCGGCGCATCGCGGAGAATGGCGCGGGCAATGGCAATCCGCTGGCGCTGTCCGCCCGACAGCGTCACACCGCGTTCGCCGACTTCGGTGTCGTAGCCGTTGGGCAGGCGCTCGGCGAACTCGTCGACTCGCGCGGCGCGGGCCGCGGCCAGCACCTCCTCCGTCGAGGCCTCGGGCTTTCCGAAGCGGATATTGTCGAGGATCGTTCCGGAGAAGATGATCGTCTCCTGCGGCACGACGGCGATCCGTTCACGCACCGCCTGCGGATCGGCCTTGCGAACGTCCACGCCATCGACCGCGACGGTGCCAAGCTGCGGATCGAAAAAGCGCTGGGCCAGTGCGAAGATGGTGGTCTTGCCCGCACCTGACGGGCCGACGATGGCCACGGTTTCACCGGTCTTGACGGCGAAGGACACACCGTCGAGGGCGAGGGTTCCCGGCCGGGTGGGATAAGCGAAGCTGACGCGGTCGAGCGCGATCTGGCCCTTGGGCGGCAATGGCAGCGGGAGGGGCTGGTCAGGTGCCGCGATCTCCGGCTTCTCGTCGAGAAGTTCCGAGATGCGTTCGGCAGCGCCGGCAGCGAGCTGCACCTCGCCCCAGACTTCCGACAATTGCCCAAGAGAGCTTGCGGCCAGGATGGCATAGATCAGGAACTGACTGAGCGTGCCAGCCGACATTCCTCCGGAAATCACTTCGCTGGCGCCGTACCAGAGCAGCATGACGATCGAGCCCGCGGCCACGCCAATGATGGCGGCGGTCAGCACGGCCCGCGCAAAGGTGCGGCGGGCGGCTGCGCCGAAGGCTGTTGCCGTTGCTGCCGAGAACTCCCGCCGCGC
>NZ_JBGSOZ010000214.1:0-49536 GCF_041738905.1 Aestuariivirga sp. | reverse complement strand
CGCGGCGCGTGCGGGTCGGGCACGGCCACATGATCGCTCACACGCTCGATGGCGCCGAAGATGTTGCCGTCGAACCAGCCCGCCACAGTGGTGCGCGGCATCAGGGTCACGTTCGGCATGGAGCCGAGTTCAGCCAGAACGCCCAAAGCCCAGTCGAGGCCGGACACGCCGGCAATTTCTTCGTGTTCCCACAGCAGCGAGCCGCCCAGCGCCGAGCCTTCATCCGCGAGGATCACCCGGCCGCCCGACCGCGCGGCGGAAAGCGCCGCCATGAGGCCCGTGGGGCCCGAGCCGATCACCAGCAGGTCGCAATGGGCATAGGCCTTCTCGTATTTGTCAGGGTCAGGCAGGCGTGATGCCGTGCCAAGGCCTGCGGCCTTGCGGATCAGGGGCTCGTAGATCTTTTCCCAGAAGCTCTTCGGCCACATGAAGGTCTTGTAGTAGAAGCCCGCAACGAAGATCGAGGACGCAAGCGACGTGACTGCGCCCACGTCGAAGTCGAGCGATGGCCAGCGGTTCTGGCTCTGCGCGGTCAGCCCGTCGTAAAGCTCGATCATGGTAGCGCGTGTATTGGCTTCCTTGCGTCCGCCCTCGCGCAGTTCGACCAGCGCATTGGGCTCGGACGCACCCGCCGAGATCACGCCGCGCGGGCGGTGATACTTGAAGCTGCGGCCCATGAGATGCACGCCGTTGGCGATCAGCGCCGAGGCGAGTGTGTCACCTTGCAAGCCGGTGAAGGCCTTGCCGTCGAAATTAAAGCTGAGCGTGCTTTCGCGGTCGACAAGGCCGCCCTTGGGAAGACGGAACGAGGTCATGCAGCACCTCCCTTCGATGCCGCATAGTCCCGCGTCGTCATGCAGCCATAGACCTCATGTGTCTCGGTGTTGCGCGAGATGACGAGCCATGCACGGCAGCCGCCTGAATGATGGACATATTCATCGAAAGCCCCGCGCGGATTGTCGCGCAAGTAGACATAATCATACCATTGCTCCATCGAGGATGGATCGTTGCTTGTGGGCCGCTCGACGGAGGCGTCTCCGAGGAAGGTGAATTCCTCGACGGGCCGCGTTCCGCAATGGGGGCATGGGATCAGCATCTGTTCAGCCTCAATGCAAGTTGGGCGTGGCGCCCTGGCCTTTTTCGTCGAGCATGTGACCGGTGCGGAACCGGTCGAGACGAAAGGCGGCGCTCAAGCTGTGGGGTTCGTCCTTGGCGATCGTATGCGCGAAGCACCAGCCAGACGCCGGCGTGGCCTTGAAGCCGCCATAGCACCAGCCGGCGTTGAGATAGAGGCCCTGGACCGGCGTCTTGTCGATGATGGGCGAGCCATCCATCGACATGTCCATGATGCCGCCCCAGGAGCGCAGCACGCGCACGCGCGCGATCGAAGGGATCATGGCGACGCCCGCTTCCACCACATGCTCCACCATCGGCAGGTTGCCGCGCCGTGCATAGGAATTATAGCCGTCGATGTCGCCACCGAACACGAGGCCGCCCTTGTCGGACTGAGACACGTAGAAGTGCCCCGCACCGAACGTCACGACGCCGTCGATGTAAGGCTTCAAGCCTTCCGATACGAAGGCCTGCAGCACATGGCTTTCGATGGGCAGCTTGAGGCCCGCCATCGCAGCGGTCTCAGATGAGTTGCCTGCAGTGGCGAGGCCGAGCTTATTGCACTTGATGAAGCCCTTGCTGGTATCGATGCCGGTGACCTTGCCGTTCTCGATCCTGATGCCCTTGACCTCGCAGCGCTGGATGATGTCGACGCCGCGGCTGTCGGCGCCGCGTGCAAAGCCCCAGGCCACCGCATCGTGGCGCACCGTTCCGCCGCGCTTCTGCAGCAAGCCACCCTTGATCGGAAAGCGCGCGTTGCCATAGTCGAAGAAGGGATACATCTCCTGCACGGCGGCGCGGTCCAGCAACTCGGCATCGACGCCGTCGATCCGCATGGCGTTGCCGCGCCGCGCGTAGGCGTCGCGCTGTCCATCAGTGTGGCAGAGATTGAGAACGCCGCGTTGCGAGACCATGGCGTTGAAGTTGAAATCCTGCTCCAGGTTCTCCCACAGCTTCATCGACCATTCGTAGAACGGGTTGTTGCCGGGCAGCATGTAGTTGGAACGGATGATCGTGGTGTTGCGGCCGATGTTGCCGGAGCCGAGCCAGCCCTTTTCGATGACCGCGATATTCTTGAGGCCATGTTCCTTGGCGAGGTAATAGGCCGTCGCAAGTCCATGGCCACCACCGCCGACGATGACGATGTCATATTCCTTCTGAGGTTCCGGCTCGCGCCACGCGGGCGTCCAGTTCTTGTGGCCGGAAAAGGAATTCTTGAGCAGTGAGAAAACGTTGTAGCGCATGCGCCGGTCCTGATCGTTTGACGGTCATAGGTACGCGCATGCCGTGGTGCCGTCTTGCAGTTTCAAGCCATATTCTGTTAGATTCGCGCCATGAGCCCTTCGCCACAGACTGTGGGAATTTTCCTGATCCCCGGCTTCGCGCTGATGTCCTATGCCTCAGTGGTGGAGCCGCTCCGCGCCGCCAACCTTTTGGCCGGGAAGGATTTATATCGGTGGGTGCATGTTTCGCCTGGACCTGAGATGATTGCCGCCTCCTGCGGTGCGACCGTGCCTTGCATGGCAAAGTCGGGAGATGCCCTGAACCTCGATCTGCTGCTCGTGTGCGCGGGCGGAAATCCGACGGCCTTCAAGGACAGGAAGACGCTGCAATGGCTCCGGAGCCTTGCCGCGCGCGGCCTGCGCATTGGCGGCGTGTCGGGCGGCCCGGTGATCCTTGCGAAGGCCGGCATCATGGATGGCCACCACATGACGGTTCACTGGGAGCACGCACCCGCCGTGGCGGAGGCCTTCCCCAACATCATGCTCACGCGCTCGATCTATATCGTCGACCGCAACCGGCTCACCTGCGCGGGCGGCACCGCGCCCCTCGACATGATGCACGCGCTGATCGCGGAGGCCCACGGACCAGACCTCGCGCGCCGCGTCTCCGACTGGTTCATGCACACCGACATCCGCCCGGCGCAAAGCTCGCAGCGCGCCTCGCTGGCAGAGCGCCACGGCATCCACGACGAGCGGCTGACGGCAGCCCTCGAACTGATGGAGAGCCATCCCGGCGATCCCTTGAAGCGTGGCGAAACCGCGCGCCGCATCGGGTTGTCGACCCGGCAGCTTGACCGCCTGTTTTCTGAAAAGCTTCGCCGCAGCTATTCGGAGCATTATCGGCAAATCAGGCTGGAACGTGCCCGCGACCTGCTGCGGCAATCCTCAATCGCCATCACCGAGATCGCCTTGGGCTGCGGCTTCTCCAGCGCCAGCCATTTCAGCAGAGCTTACCGCGAGGCCTTCGGAATCACGCCCGCAAGTGAGCGACGGGCGGTGTAACGATCTCCACCCCACCCGTCATGCCCAGACCTGTTCCGGGCATCCCTGCCGAGGAAACGAAGATGGCCGGGACGAGCCCGGCCATGACGAGACCTGAGAGAGCGTGAGAGGATGCTCTCAGCAGTCCAGTGTCGAGTCGCGCTCCCACTGGGTGAGATGGCGGCAATACTGGTTCCACTCGTTGTGCTTCAGCTTCAGGTAGCCGGTCGACACATCCTTGCCGAGCGCGTCCTGGAGATAGGCATCGCCCTCGAAGTTGCGGAGCGCGTCGAGGAGGTTCAGCGGCAGCTTCTTGGCGTCCTTCACGGTATGGCCCTGCGCATACATGTCGATGTCGAGGCGCTTGCCCGGGTCCATCTTCTCTTCGATGCCGTGCATGCCGGCAACGAGGATCGAGGCCAGCAGCAGGTAGGGGTTCGCAGCGCAGTCCGGCAACCGGTACTCGGCACGGCCACCATCGGGAATGCGAACCATGTGGGTGCGGTTGTTGCCGCCATAGGTGATGGACGACGGCGACCAGGTGGCACCCGAGATGGTGCGCGGCGCATTGATGCGCTTGTAGCTGTTCACCGTCGGATTGGTGATGGCCGTCATGGCGGCAGCATGGTGCATCAACCCGCCGATGAAATGATAGCCGAGCTTCGAGACGCCGAGCTCGCCCTTCTCGTCTTCGAAGAGGTTGGTCTTGCGGTCGTTGTCCCACACCGAGAGATGGACATGGCAGCCGTTGCCGGTGAGGTTGATGAAGGGCTTCGGCATGAAGGTGGCGCGAAGGCCGTGCTTCTCGGCGATCGACTTCACCATGAACTTGAAGAAGGCGACCTGGTCGGCGGTGGTCAGCGCATCGTTGAAGTTCCAGTTGATCTCGAACTGGCCGTTCGCATCTTCATGGTCGTTCTGATACGGGCCCCAGCCGAGCTGCGTCATCGTCGTGCAGATTTCGGCGATGACATCGAGCCGGCGCATGATGGCGGCCTGGTCGTAGCAAGGCTTTTCCTGGGTATCGCGATGGTCGGACACTGCCGAGCCATCGGCATTGATGAGATGGAACTCGGGCTCGACACCCGCCATCAGCTTCATGTTCTTGGCGGCATATTTTTCCTGAAGCTTGCGCAGCACCACGCGCGGCGCCTGCGGCAGCGGCTCGCCGTTCATCCACGGCTCACCCGCCATCCAAGCAACTTCAGGGCGCCACGGCAGCTGGATGATGGAGCTCGGGTCCGGCATCACGAGGATATCGGGATGTGCGGGCGTCTGGTCCAGCCAGGTGGCGAAGCCGGCAAAGCCCGCCCCCGCCTTCTGCATGCGGTTGACCATTTCGGCCGGCACCAGCTTGGCGCGCTGCACACCGAACAGGTCGGTGAAGTTGAAGAGGAAGAATTTGACGCCCTTTTCCTTGGCGTAGGAGGCGAGATCGCCCATGGTCTGTTTCACTCCCGTGATCTTGTTTTTGAAATCCCTCCGGGTACCGCCCCTACGCGGCCCGGAGGGTTTGATCGAAGTCTATTCTAGAACCCGCCCTTGCCTGGAATCCAGTTGGTTCCGGCGAGCGGCACCTGCGCCATCGCCGCGGCCTCAAGCGTGAGCGCGCAAAGATCTTCCGGCTCAAGATTGTGCAGGTGGCTCTTGCCGCAGGCGCGCGCCACGGTCTGCGCCTCGAGCGTCATGACCTTGAGGTAGTTGGAAAGGCGGCGTCCGGCCTTGACGGGGTCGAGGCGAGCGGCCAGCACAGGGTCCTGGGTGGTGATGCCCGCCGGGTCGCGGCCTTCGTGCCAGTCGTCATAGGCACCAGCGGTGGTGCCGAGCTGCTTGTACTCTTCCTCGTGCACCGGATCGTTGTCACCCAGCGCCACGAGGGCTGCGGTGCCGATCGCCACGGCGTCGGCACCAAGCGCGAGCGCCTTGGCGACATCAGCGCCCGAGCGGATGCCGCCCGAGACGATGAGCTGCACCTTGCGATGCATGCCGAGATCCTGCAGCGCTTTCACCGCGGGACGAAGGCACGCCAGCGTCGGTATGCCGACATGCTCGATGAATACGTCCTGCGTCGCCGCCGTGCCGCCCTGCATGCCGTCAAGCACGACAACGTCAGCACCCGCCTTCACCGCAAGCGCCACGTCGTAATAGGGTCGCGTGCCGCCGACCTTCACGTAGATCGGCTTTTCCCACGAGGTGATTTCGCGGAGTTCGTGGATCTTGATTTCGAGATCGTCCGGACCGGTCCAGTCAGGATGACGGCAGGCCGAGCGCTGGTCGATGCCCTTCGGAAGGCAGCGCATCTGCGCCACACGGTCGGATATCTTCTGGCCGAGCAGCATGCCGCCGCCGCCGGGCTTGGCACCCTGGCCGACGACGACTTCGATGGCATCTGCCTTGCGAAGATCGTCGGGGTTCATGCCGTAGCGCGAAGGGAGGTATTGATAGACAAGATATTTCGACTGGCCGCGCTCTTCGGGAGTCATGCCGCCATCGCCGGTCGTCGTGGAGGTGCCCGCAGCCGAAGCGCCACGGCCCAGGGCTTCCTTCGCCTGTGCCGAGAGCGAGCCGAAGCTCATGCCGGCGATGGTGATCGGGATCTTCAGTTCGATCGGCTTCTTGGCGAAGCGCGTGCCGAGCACCACGTCGGTGCCGCACTTCTCGCGGTAGCCTTCCAGCGGATAGCGCGAGATCGAGGCGCCGAGGAACAGCAGGTCGTCGAAATGCGGAACCTTGCGCTTGGTGCCGGCACCGCGGATGTCATAGATACCGGTCGTTGCGGCGCGGCGGATTTCGGCCAGCGTATAGTCGTCGAACGTTGCGGACTTGCGCGGCGGGGTACGTGGAATGTTGGCGTCCATGGTGTGCGTGCCTCAGTAAGCGTCGGCGTGATCGACGTTGAAGTTGTAAAGCTTGCGGGCAGAACCGTAGCGGCGGAAGGACTCAGGCTTGTGCTTCATCTTGGCGCGTTCCAGAAGCTTTGCGAGGTCCTCGAGATGTTCGGCGCGCATTTCCTTCTCGATGCAGTCCGAGCCAAGATTGTCGGCCTTGCCCCGCACATAGAGACGCGCTTCGTAGATCGAGTCGCCCAGCGCCTCGCCAGCATCGCCGCAGACCACGAGGTTGCCGCGCTGCGCCATGAAGGCCGACATGTGGCCGACGGAACCGCCCACCACGATGTCGATGCCCTTCATCGAAATGCCGCAGCGGGACGACGCATCGCCTTCGATGACGAGCAGTCCGCCGTTGCCGGTGGCGCCAGCGGATTCGGACGAGTTGCCCTTCACCCAGACGACGCCCGACATCATGTTCTCGGCGGTGCCGACACCGGCATGGCCGTGAATGGTGATTTCGGCGTGCTGGTTCATGCCGCCGCAATAGAAGCCGACGTGGCCCTGGATGTCGACATGTAGCGGCGCATCGAGGCCGCAGGCAATGGAGTGCTGGCCCATCGGATTGCGGATGATCCAGTGCCGCTCGTTTGTGTCCTTGGGCAACTTGTAGAGTTTCTGGTTGATGGCCGTGATGCCCATCGCCTTGAGGTCAAGCTCGTTCATTCGTTTTCCGTCCCTTGATGGCAAGACCTCACCCCTTGTGATTGCTGACTGCGTTGGCGCGGGATGAGGGACGTTGGAAGGAGATCCGGGGCCGATCGCATTACCGGCCCCCGGCATTGAGAGTTCGAGATCAGGCGTTGCCGCCCCAGGTGTAGATGGTGGTGGGCTCAGGCTCCCAGATCTTCGCGTCGTCGGCACCGGGGAGATGCGCGATGGCGCGGTACTCGGTCGCCATCGCCACCCAGTCGTCGGTCTCGGCCATCACCGCATGCTTGCAGGCAATGGGATCGCGCACGACGGCAAAGCCGTCGGCGGTGCCCACCAGGAACGTATAGAAGCCGTCGAGATCCTTGAGGCCGTCCTGCAACGCTTCCTTCAGCGAAGACCCGTTGCGCAACTTCCATGTCATGTAGGCGGCGGCGACCTCGGTGTCGTTCTCGGTCTGGAATTCCATGCCTTCGCGCTTCAGGTTCTCGCGCAGGCGATTGTGGTTCGACAGCGAACCATTGTGCACGAGGCAAAGATCGGCACCGGTGGCGAAGGGATGCGAGCCCGCAGTCGTCACCGCGCTCTCGGTCGCCATGCGGGTATGGCCGATGATGTGCGTGCCCGAAGCAGACGACAAGTCGAACTTGCTGTAGACATTCTCCGGCAGCCCGGTTTCCTTGAATATCTCGATCGTGTGGCCCGAACCCACCACGCGCACGGCGGGGAAGTTCTTCTTCAGCCATTGCACGACATCGTCTTCCTTGGCGGTGGTGACGAGAATGCAGTGATTGCCGATCTGCGAGACGGTCGCCTCGCACTTGAAGGCGCGCTCGATGCCGGCATCGATCTGCTTCCAGTCGAAGCCCGCGTCATCATGGGCAAGCGAGAACTTGACCTCGTTCGCCTTCACCGGGTTTCGGTAGATTGCAACGCCAGCCGAGTCCGGCCCGCGATTGGTCATCTCGATGATCATGGGCTTGAACATGGCACCCAGCTGCGGCTGGAGCTTGGGGTTCTTGAGATAAAGTCCGACGATACCACACATGGTCCATACCCTCCTCTGGGTTATGGTCGGGGACCTTATCAGTCCCTTTCACGGCATTCAACTATGAGGAACTATTTTTTCACGAAAGGAATGACGCCCTGCGCGGGGTTCATTCCTCCCGGCGATAGGAAATGACCGAGAGATAGCGGATCGGCAATTCCTTCAACTCCTCGGGTCCATGTGGCGCGTCGGCGTCGAAGAACAGGGCATCGCCCGGATGCATGTCATAGGTCTTGTCGCCGTGCCGGTACACGACATTGCCTTCGAGCATGTAGAGGAATTCAAGGCCGGGATGCTGAAACGTGGGGAACACGTCAGACTTGTGGGTCAGCGTGATCAGATAGGGCTCGACCATCACCGGTCCGTGCGGGCTGTGGCCCAGCAACTGGTACTGGTGCCCGGCACGGGTGCCCCGGCGCTCGATGGTCAGGCCCTGGCCAGCTTTCACGAAGGTGGCGTCGCGGATTTCCTCGAATCCCTTGAAGAAGGCCGTGACTGGAACCTGTAGCGCCCGACCCAGCGCCTGCAATGAGGCAAGCGACGGTGACGTTGCGCCATTCTCGATCTTGGACAGCATGCCCGCCGACATCTCGGCGGCCTTGGCCAGTTCTGCAATGGTGAGGCCGAGTTTCTCGCGGAAGCCCTTCACCTCGCGGCCAATCGCCTGCTCCAGCAACTTGCCCTGAACCTCGCCATGACCGTGGGGGTCCTGGAACGGCAGTTCTGGCGCGGCTGCGGGTTTCTTCTTGTCGGCCTTGTCCAAGATGTTTCCTCCAAGGAAAAACCATATAATGGACTGAAGGGTGGCTCAAGGGTACTTCGCTCCATCGGGATTCGGATATTTCCGATTGCCTGCATTACATTTTATTAGCAGATCACCGCAATTTTCCTTCGCAACCGATAGGAAATAGGATAAGCGTGACCCAATAACACCACTCAAAGGTAAGATCCTATCGTGGATAACGTGGCCAAATCCTTTCTGGCAGAGGTGGAGCGGTTTCTTGAAACCGCCGGCCTTGAGCCAACCTCGCTCGGCAAGCAGGCGCTGAGCGACCCGTCCTTCGTCTTTGACCTGCGCAAGGGCCGCTCGCCCTCCACCCGCACCATCGACAAGGTGCGCAGCTGGATGCAGCAGCAGAAATCCTCGTCGAAACCCGCCCCCCTCACAGGAGAGACGACCCACGTGTCCAGTCCCAAGAAACACGACCTGACCCATCTGGAGCGCCTCGAAGCCGAGTCGATCCATATCATTCGCGAAGTTGCCGCCGAGTGCGAGAAGCCGGTGATGCTCTACTCCATCGGCAAGGACTCGGCCGTGATGCTGCATCTGGCGCTCAAGGCCTTCTATCCCTCGAAGCCGCCCTTCCCGCTCATGCATGTCGACACCGGCTGGAAGTTCCGCGAGATGTACAAGCTGCGCGACGAGACGGCGAAGAAGCATGGCTGGGAGCTGATCTCCTACCAGAACCCCGAAGGTGTTGCCAAGAACGTCAACCCCTTCGACCATGGTTCGGCTCTTCACACCCAGATCATGAAGACCGATGGCTTGAAGCAGGCGCTCGACAAGTATGGTTTCGATGCGGCCTTCGGCGGCGCACGCCGCGACGAGGAAAAGAGCCGCGCCAAGGAGCGCATCTTCTCGTTCCGCGACAATCGCCACCGCTGGGACCCCAAGAACCAGCGCCCCGAATTGTGGAACCTCTACAACGCCCGCAAGAACAAGGGCGAATCGATCCGCGTCTTTCCGATCTCGAACTGGACTGAGCTCGACATCTGGCAATATATCTACAAGGAGAACATCGAGATCGTTCCGCTCTACTTTGCAGCGGAGCGCCCCGTGGTCTGGCGCGATGGCCAGTTGATCATGGTCGATGACGAGCGCATGCGCCTCAATCCCGGCGAGACGCCAGAGATGCGGAAGGTCCGCTTCCGCACGCTGGGCTGCTATCCGCTGACCGGCGCCATCGACTCTAATGCCGAAACGCTGCTCGACATCGTCGAGGAAATGCTCGTCGCCACATCCTCCGAACGGCAGGGCCGCGTCATCGACAAGGACGCCTCCGCCTCCATGGAAAAGAAGAAGCAGGAAGGGTATTTCTGATGACCCGTTTCATCGAGTTCACCGGCGGCGACGTCGAAGCCTATCTCCACGCGCAGGAGCAGAAGGATCTTCTCCGCTTCATTACCTGCGGTTCCGTAGATGACGGCAAGTCTACCCTGATCGGACGGCTTCTCTATGAAGCCAAGATGCTGTTCGAAGACCAGTTGACGGCGCTCGAAGCCGATTCGAAGAAGATGGGCACGCAGGGAGGCAACCTCGACTTCGCGCTCCTCGTCGACGGCCTCGCAGCCGAACGCGAGCAGGGCATCACCATCGACGTCGCCTACCGCGCCTTCACCACCGACAAGCGCAAGTTCATCGTGGCCGACACGCCCGGCCATGAACAGTACACCCGCAACATGGCGACTGGCGGCTCCACCGCCGACCTCGCGATCATCCTGATGGACGCGCGCAAGGGTGTCTTGACCCAGACCCGCCGGCACACGTTCATCTGCACGTTGCTCGGCATCAAGCACCTCGTCGTCGCCGTCAACAAGATGGACCTGATGGGCTTCGACCAGGAAGTCTTCGAGAAGATCGAGCTGGATTATCGTACTTTCGCGAAATCGGTCGGCGCTGATGAGATCACCGTGATCCCGGTCTCGGCGCTGATGGGCGACAACATGATCACGCGCTCGCTGAACATGCCCTGGTATCACGGGCCGACGCTGATGGCGCATCTCGAAACCGTGCCGGTGGGCGACGACTTGGATTCCAAGCCCTTCCGCCTTCCAGTGCAGTGGGTGAACCGCCCCAACCAGAACTTTCGCGGCTTCTCCGGCACCATCGTCCAGGGCACGGTCAAGCCGGGCGATGCCATCAAGGTTCTCCCCTCGGCCCGCACTTCCGTGGTCGAGCGCGTTGTCACCTATGATGGCGATCTTGAAGCCGGTGTCGCCGGCCAGTCCATCACCATCACGCTGAAGGACGAGATCGACATCAGCCGCGGCGACGTGATCTGCACGGCCAATGATCCGGTTGAGGTCTCCGACCAGTTCCAGGTGGAAATCCTGTGGATGAGCGACGAGCCCATGCTCCCCGGCCGTCCCTATCTCTTCAAGTCGTCGACCAAGACCGTTCCCGGAACGCTCGATGACCTGAAGTACAAGGTCAACGTCAACACCATGGAGCACGTCGCGGCGAAGACTCTGACGCTGAACGAGATCGGCGTCTGCAACCTTGAACTCGACTCCGCCGTCGCCTTTGCGCCTTATCTGGAGAACCGCCACCTCGGCTCGTTCATCATCATCGACCGCTTCACCAATAATACGGTGGGCATGGGCCTCATCCGCTTCGCGCTCCGCCGCGCCGCCAACATCCACTGGCAGGCCGTCGACGTGCACAAGGAGGCCCGCGCCGCGCTGGCCAACCAGAAGCCGGCGGTATTGTGGTTCACCGGGCTCTCGGGTGCGGGCAAGTCGACCATCGCCAACCTGGTCGAAAAGCAGCTCCACGCGTCCGGCCACATGACCTACCTTCTCGACGGCGACAACGTGCGCCACGGGCTCAACCGCGACCTCGGCTTTACCGATGCCGACCGCGTCGAGAACATCCGCCGCGTCGGCGAGGTCTCGAAGCTGATGGTCGATGCGGGGCTACTCGTGCTCGTGTCCTTCATCTCTCCCTTCAAGTCCGAGCGCCTCATGGCGCGCGAACTGGTCGAGGATGGCGAGTTCATCGAGATCTTTGTCGATACGTCCCTTGTGGAAGCCGAGAAGCGCGACGTGAAGGGCCTCTACGCCAAGGCACGCCGCGGCGAGATCAAGCACTTCACGGGTATCTCGTCACCCTACGAGGCGCCGGAAAATCCGGAAATCCGCGTCGATACCGGCAAGGTGACGGCGGAAGGTGCCGCCGACATCATCGTCCAGTATCTGAAGGACTCAGGCCGCATCGCGAAGGTCTAGGCCTTTCTCGCAACAAGAGAGGCGATGGTGTTGCGCACAAGCGTCTGCACCATCGCCTCCGCACTTTCGGTTCCGGGCAACTTGCCCGCCGTGGCAAGTGACGCGATGCCATAGAGCCCGGCCCACAGCACCTGCACCTGATGCCGGCAGGCGCTCTCCTCACCCGGCTCGAATAGGGGAGCAATCGCCTGCTGGGCAAAGCCCAGAAGCGTCTGCCTTCGTTCGGCCAGCCAGACGGGGGTATCGCGCCCTTCCGGCAGGCTGTGTTCGAACACGGCGTTCCACAACCTCCGCTTTTCCCGTACATCGCCGATATAGAACCGCGCCAGTGCCATAAGCGTGTCCGCAGGCTCCATCTTGAAGTCGATGGACCGGCACTTGGCGATCAGCCCGTCCAGCGTCTCGGCGTTCAGCCTCATGACGAGTTCGTCCTGATCCGCGAAGAGTTGGTACAGCGTGCCCGGCGAATAGCCGATGAGCTTCGCGACGCCGCGCGTTGAAAGTCCCTTTAATCCTTGTTCGGAAACAATTTTCCGTGCCGCATCCAGCGCCAGACGGGTGAGTTCGTCGCGTGTGTGGTCGGAGCGCCTTGCCATGCTGAAGAAATATATTGACCAGCGTTCAATAACAATGCATATAATTGAACACTGATCAATTCAGGAAGCGAACATGCTGAAGTCGGCTTTGGGATTTTCATTCTTCGCGGTTGTCACGGTCTCGGCCTGGATCACCGCGCCGGCCTTCGACGCGGCAGCATGGGCCGAGGCTGAAGCGCAGTCGCAGATCGCCGCGGCCCTGCTTGCCGACAACATGCACCACATGCGTTGAAGCGGCTGCCTCAGTGAGGCCGCGCGGCACCCGTCACGGCCAACCGGGCCAATGCCACAATCATGTCGGTCTGGGTGACGAGCCCCATGAGCTGCCCTGCACCGTCAATGATCGCCACTCCGTGGTGACGTCCATCTGACAACGGATCGACGAGGCGCAGCATGCTGTCATCCGGCATTGCCGTTGCCGCATCGCTCATCATGTCTGAAACGGTCTTCGCCGGATGGTCCAGCTCATGCATCTCGACCATGCCCGCCAGCCGGTGTTCAGCATCCACCACCGGCAGGATGCGCAAGTCATGCGCCAGAAGCAGCGCATGTGCTTCGGCCCACGATGCGTCGTCGCGGATGCGCAGCACGTCCTTCGACATGATATCGCCGCAGGACGGCACCTTTGCCGTCCGTTCGAGTGCCGCGAACTCGGCGCGCCGCACCAGCCTGTTCAGGTCGTCCCGCGCGATGTCGAAAGGCTCGCCTCCTTCGGCCAGCGCCACATCGATGTCGGCCTCGGTCAGCGCCACGCGAAGCTGAGGCGGCGTGTCGGACGTGCCGTGCGTCTTCGCCAGCACCAGCTTGGGGCGGTGCGGATAGGAATGACTGGAAAGCCGGTGGAACAATACCCCCAGCCCCACGAGCAATGCGGAGTTGAGCGCCACCGGAACCAGCGCAAAACTGTAGCCAGCCGCAACGACGGCCGGGCCGCCGAGAACGGCTGAGAGGGCGACGGCCCCACCCGGCGGATGCAGGCAACGGAAGATCGACATGACAGCGATGGCAGCAGCCACGGCGAGTGCCGCTGCAATTGCGGATTCCGGAATGACGTGGGCGACGAGAACTCCGACCAGCGCTGAAATCGTGTTCCCACCAACGATGGACCATGGCTGCGCCAGCGGACTGGCGGGCACCGCGAAGAGCAAAACCGCCGAAGCGCCGAGCGGCGCCATCAGCAAAGGCAAACCCGGTCTGGGACTTATCAGGGCGCTTGAAATCAGGCCCACCAGCGCGACTCCCACCATGACTCCCACGCAGGCAATCGTCCGTTCACGGAGGTTCGTCCCGGCCATCCGTGGCGTCAGCGCCCGCACCCTGTCGATCAGCGTGTTGCTCATCGCGTCAGGCTACCGGGATTTGCCCGCGCGAGATATGAATATCCAGAAGATCAAGCCTGTCATTGCCGAAGTAGAGCTTCGTGCCGGTATCAACCGTGGGTACGCCGAACACGCCGCGGGCCACCGCCTCCTGCGTGTTGGCATCGAGGCGCGCCTTGAGGACCTCGCTGGACGCGGCCTCGCGCACGGCGTCCGGATCAAGCCCAGCGGCCTCGCCCCAGCGCGCCAGTTGATCGAGGTCGGTGATGTCGGCTTCCTCCGCCCAATAGCCTTTCAGCACCCGTGTCACGAAAGCCTCTGCCTTGCCCTCGTCTTGCGCCAGCAGGCAGGCACGCAGCGCACGCGAATTCCTCAAGGGATAGTTCGGATGGGTGCGGAGGGGCACGCCCTGAATCTCCGCCCAGTCGAGAATGTCCTGCCGAAACCACGCAACACGCGCGGGCGCCGCCTCCAATGGCTTCACGCCACCGATCTCGTCAAGCAGCCTCGGCAGGTGCAGCGGCCGCCACAGCAGGTCCAGCTTGTGCTTCCGCGCCAGATCGGCGACGCGCGGTGCCGCGAGATAGACCCACGGCGAATGCACGTCGAACCAGAAGGTGAGGCTCATGGCAGGCGCTCCATGCGGTTTTCCTTCGCCCACTGCCGCAGCTCCACCTTGCGGATCTTGCCCGATGGCGTGAGTGGAAAATTCTCCACCCGGAACACCACGGCGGGCACCTTGAACTTCGCGATGCGCGCAGCACAGAGAGCCTGAAGCACCGCCGTGGTGACAGTGCCGATGGGCTTCACCGCCGCCGCGACGATCTCGCCATAATACTCATCCGGCACACCGAACACCGCAACCTGCGCCACGGCGTCATGTTCTTGCAGCACGTTCTCGATTTCGGCCGGGTAGATATTCTCTCCGCCCCGGATGATCATGTCGCGAAGGCGCCCGCCCGCGATGACAAGCCTGCCATCGTCACGCAGATATCCGAGGTCCCCCGTGCGCAACCATCCGCCATCGATGATCGTCTCGGCTGTGGCTTCCGGATTTCTGTAATAGCCCTCCATCACCATGGACCCGCGCGCCTGTATCTCGCCGATCTCACCCGGCCCGCAGGGTTCAAGCGTCTCCGGGTTTGCAATGCGAAGCTCATAGCCGGGGAGAGGCTCGCCCGCCGTCTCCCAGCGCAACGGATCATGTGATGACGGACAGGCAAACAGCGTGGCACCCTCCGTCTGGCCATAGACCTGGGCCAGACCGGGCATGGGAAACTCTTCCGCGCAACGCTTCAGCACATCGGGATTGCAGTCCGCGCCACCGCAGCTTCCCGCCTTCAGCGATGAGAGGTCGTGGTTCTTTCGCGCCGGATGATCGAGCATGGCGAGATAGGACGTCGGAACGCCGGAGAGGAAGGTGCAGCGTTCGGCTTCGATTATCCTGAACATGTTTTCCGGATCGAAGCTCGGAACGCCCACATAGGCCGCGCCCTTCTGGAGCGAGCCCAGAAGATTGAGGATGCAGCCCGCGCAATGAAACAACGGGATGATCGACGTCCAGCGGTCGCCCGCTTCCAGCCCGAGACGCGCGGCGGCACCGCGCGCATCCATCATCATCGCCCGGTGCGACAGCAGCGCCCCCTTGGGAAACCCCGTCGTGCCCGATGTATAGAGAAGCGATGCAACTGACGATGGTTCAGTGGTGGCAGGCGTGAAACCATGGCGCCCCGCCACAAGTCGCGGATAGTCATCCTCCAGCGTGAAGACATGATCGAGAAGCGGCAACTCGCCCCGGATCGCGGTAACATTTTCCAGATACGGATTGGAGCGATACTTTGTGGAACAGATCAGGGCCCGCGAATCCGATTGCTTCAGCGCATAGGCCAGATCGTCCTTCCGGTAATGTGTGTTGAGCGGAACGAAGACGGCCCCCATCGCGGCGCAGGCCATTTGCACCACGGCCCATTCCACGCGGTTCTCCGCCAGAAGTGCAATGTGGTCTCCGGCCTTCAGCCCTCTTGCCGACAGAGCACCCGCCAGCGCCAGTGCCTCATCGCGATAATGGCGGAACGTCCGCCGTGCCTGCTGGTGCGAAAATACCAGCGCTTCCGCATCGGGCCACACGGATGCCGCCCGTTCAAGCGCGGGCCAGGGGTGATCGAAGGTCACAGGGCGCACCAGCCACCATCTGCCAGCAGGATGGTTCCCGTCACGAAGCTTGCGGCATCCGAGGCCAGGAAGACGGCGGGGCCAACCATTTCGCGCATCTCGGCCATGCGGCGGAGCGGCGTGCGGGCAATGATCGTTTCAGCCTCCACCGCAAGCTGCTCCTGGCCGCTTTCGGTCATGGCGTGGTTCGTATAGCCCGGATTGAAGGCATTGACGCGAATGCCCTGCGGCCCCCACTCGGCTGCAAGCCCGCGCACAAGCATGTCGATGCCGCCCTTGGCCGCGCAATAGGGCGTCAGTTCCTCGAAGGCAGCGACGGAAGCATTGGAAGACGTCATGACGATCACGCCACCGCTGCCCTGCCGCATGAACTGCCTTGCGGCAGCTTGCGCCGTGAGGAAATGCGATCGCAGATTGCCGTGGATGACATAGTCAAACTCGGCGGAGGTAAAATCGATCGCCCTCTTCTTGATATCGACCCCGGCATTGCAGACCGCGATATCGAGGCGGCCATAGCGGCGCACCGCGGCCTGAACGAGGGCCTCGGCACCCGCTTCGGTCGTGACGTCTGCGAGGACTGGCAGCGTATCATGTCCCTTGGCGCGGAGTTCGGCCGCGGTCTTGTCGGCTGCTTCATAGCTCCGGGAACAACCGACCACGGTTGCTCCCGCTTCGGCAAAGCCATGGGCGAGTTCGCGGCCGATGCCGCGGCTCGTTCCGGTGATAGCCGCCACGCGGCCGGTGAGATCGAAGAGCTTCATGGGCGCCCTCTTTAGCGGCAACCAAGATCGCTGAGAAGATCGGGCACAAAGCGGGCAAAATGACCCTGCTCGATCAGTGCTGCAACTGCCTCTGTGTCGGTCGAAAACTCGCGGTCCTCGTCACGCTTGGCGGCCTTGGATCGCACCAGCGCATGCGCCTCCTCGATGGGACCGGAAGAGGTCAACGGCCTGCGGAAATCGATTCCCTCAGCCGCAGCCATCAGTTCAATGGCGAGGATGCGAGCGAGATTGGCGTTCATCGGCGTCAGGCGCCGCGCGCCATGCGTCGCCATCGAAACGTGGTCCTCCTGGTTGGCGGAGGTGGGTGCCGAATCGACCGATGCCGGATGAGACATCTGCTTGTTCTCGCTCATCAGCGCGGCGGCCGTGCATTGCGGGATCATGAAGCCCGAGTTGAGGCCCGGATTGCGGATGAGGAAGGGCGGCAGGAGCGAGATCGTGGTGTCGATCAAGGCCGCGATGCGCCGCTCCGACAGCGATCCCATCTCGGCCACAGCCATGGCGATGATGTCGGCGGCGAACGCCACTGGCTCTGCATGGAAGTTGCCGCCCGACAGCACGGCGCCATCTTCCGCGAAGACCAGCGGATTGTCGGACACCGCATTGGCCTCGATGGTGAGCACGCGCGCAGCATGAGCGAGGAGATCGAAGCAGGCCCCCATCACCTGCGGCTGGCAGCGGAAGGAGTAAGGGTCCTGCACGCGGTCATCGCCTTCGAGATGCGAGGCGCGGATGCCGCTCCCTGCCAGCAACCGGCGATAATGCGAGGCCGCGAGCTGCTGGCCCGGATGCGAGCGAAGCGCATGGATGCGCGCATCGAACGGCGTGTCGGAACCCATCACGGCATCGACCGACATGGCGCCCGCAAGGACCGCGGCCTCCGCATTGCGTTCTGCTGCAGCAAGGCCCGCAAGAGCGAGCGCCGTCGAAACCTGCGTGCCGTTCAGGAGTGCCAGACCTTCCTTCGGCCCCAGCGCCACCGGCTTCACGCCTGCTGCTTCCAGAGCTTTTGCCCCTGACACGCGAGCACCCTTCACGAAGGCCTCGCCTTCGCCGATGAGCACGAGGCTCATGTGGGCGAGCGGAGCGAGGTCGCCCGATGCACCAACCGAGCCCTGCCCCGGAATGACCGGCAGCACGTCCGCATTGATGAGTGCGGCAAGCGCCTCCATGGCCCCGAGCGAGATGCCGGACGCGCCCTGCGCCAGCGAATTGAGCTTCATCAGCATGATCAGGCGGACGACCGCTGGATCGAGCGGAGCGCCGACGCCCGCCGCATGCGACCTGACGATATTGATCTGCAGAGCGTTGAGATCCTTCGCCGCGATCCGGGTCTTGGCGAGCTTGCCGAAGCCCGTGTTGACGCCATAGATCGCGTCACCCGTGCCGAGCAGCCGCGCCACCGTCTCCGCCGAGCGCGCGATGAGGCCGCGTGCCTTCTCCGTGAGATCGACCGCTATCGGGCCGTCCAGCGTTGCGCGGACGTCGGACAGGTCGAGTGCGCGTCCACCGATATGAATCATGACGACAGTCTCCCGATGGCGGCGCGGAAGCGCGCGGCGATCTGTTCTTCGCTGATGTGATGGCGGTCCCTCACGACGTGGCGGCCAGCCACAAAAACGTCTTTCACGCAAGGACTGCCGCCCGAGAATATCCATGTGTCGAGAGCGGCGTCCCCGCTACGGCCGATGAGCGACGGATGATCGCTGTCGAGTACGGCGATGTCGCAGCGCTTGCCCACTTCGATGGCTCCGACCGGCTGCCTCATGGACAGCGCGCCGCCCTTGCAAGCCGCCTCGAACAACGTGCGGCCTGTTGATTGCCCAGGCTCACCGGCGAGCGCATTGCGCGTACGGTCGCGCAGGCGCTGCGAATATTCCAGCATCCGCAGGTCTTCCGCGGGAGACACGCTGATATGGCTGTCGGAGCCGATCGCAATGGCTCCGCGCGCCTTCATGAAGTCGACGGCGGGAAAGATGCCATCGCCCAGATTAGCTTCCGTGGTGGGGCACAGACCTACAATGGCGCCGCTCAACGCCAACGCGCTGGTTTCACGAACCGTTATGTGGGTTGCATGAATGGCCGTCCACCGGTCGGACACGTCGAATTCCGCCATCAGCATTTCCACCGGCCGCTTGCCAAAGAAGGCAAGGCAGTCATCGACTTCCTTCACCTGTTCCGCGACATGGATGTGGATAGGCGCATCGGGAGCAATCCCTGCAATCTCCTCGCGCAGCAGTTCGGGCGTGACGGCGCGGAGCGAGTGCGGCGAAATCCCCACGCGCCTCAACGCATGACCCTTCGACTCCGCTTCCAGCCGCTCGTATATGCCGAGAAACCGCTCCGCATCGTTGATGAACCGGCGTTGGCCTTCGACGGGGGGCTGCCCTCCAAATCCACCAAAAGCGTAGAGCGTCGGAAGCAGCGTGATGCCGATCCCTGACTGTTCCGCCGCCGCCATGCAGCGAAGACTCATTTCTGCGGGATTGTCATATGGCGTGCCGTCCGGCTGGTGATGGAGGTACTGGAATTCCCCCACGACGGAGAATCCCGACTTCAGCATCTCGACATAAAGCTGGGCGGCCACGGCTTCGAGATCATCGGGCGACAAGCGAAGCGCGAACCCGTACATCGTCTCGCGCCACGTCCAGAAACTGTCGGCGCCGGGGCCAGCGCGTTCCGCAAGGCCAATCATGAGGCGCTGATGGGAATGAGAATGAACGTTGGGCATCGCGGGGATGGCAATGCCAGGAACGCGCTCGCCTGCGCGGGAACTGGACTCGACCGAAGTGATCAGCCCCGCCGCATCCACCGCAACCGTCACATCCTCCTGCCAGCCCTGCGATGTGAGCGCCGAGGCAAAATGCAATTTCCTGCTTTCCATGGCTTGAACTATACTGTATATACAACCTTATACAAGTGGATTTTCAGATGCTCCTGACCAATCTCAACGCCGCCACCATGCGCGACCATTATGGCCTCATCGAAGATGCGGCGATCCTCATCGAGGATGGCCGCATCGCCTGGGTCGGCCCCCGTGCCGAAGCGCCGTCCGGCATGCATGGCATCAATTGCCAGGGCCGCCTCGTCACCCCCGGCCTCATCGATTGCCACACCCACCTCGTCTATGGCGGCAACCGCGCGCATGAGTTCGAGATGCGTCTCGGCGGCATCGCCTATGCCGACATCGCCAAGTCGGGCGGCGGCATCGCCTCCACCGTCCGCGCCACCCGCACCCAGTCCGAAGGCGAGCTTGTCGCCTCCGCATTGAAGCGCCTCGACGCGTTGCTGGCCGAAGGCATCACGACGGTCGAGATCAAGTCGGGCTATGGCCTCGACGAGCGCACCGAATTGAAGATGCTTCGCGTGGTCCGCGAACTGGACAAGCTCCGTCCCGTCGATGTCGCGGCCACATACCTGGGCGCTCATGCCATCCCGCCTGAATTTCATAACGACCGCGAAGGCTATGTGAAGCTCATCTGCGAGCAGGTGATCCCCGCCGTCGTCAAGTTCAGGCTTGCCGATGCCGTCGATGCCTTCTGTGAGAAGATCGCCTTCACGGTCGAGGAGACGGCCCGCGTCTTCGAAGCCGCCAGGGCCCACGGCCTGCGCATCAAGCTCCATGCCGAGCAGCTCTCCAACCTTGGCGGCGCGAAGATGGCGGCATCCTTCAACGCGCTCTCAGTCGACCATATCGAATATCTCGATGACAGCGGCGTGGAGGCCATCGCGAAGTCCGGAACCGTCGCCGTGCTGCTGCCGGGTGCCTTCTATTACCTCCGCGAAAAGCAGGCCCCGCCCGTGGCGGCGCTGCGCCATCACGGCGTGCCGATGGCCATTGCGACGGACCTCAACCCCGGCTCCTCGCCGATTCATTCAATTCTCACCACGATGAACATGGCCTGCGTACTGTTTGGCCTGAGGCCGGACGAGGCGCTGCGCGGCGTCACCGTCAATGGCGCAAGGGCTCTGGGCCTCAATGACCGCGGCATGATCGTCCCCGGCATGAAGGCTGACCTCGCGATCTGGGATGCCGAGCGGCCGGGGGACCTTTGCTATCCCATCGGCTACAATCCGCTCACCGCCGTCATCAAGAACGGCAAGACCGTGCGCGGTACACTGTCATGAGCGACGCCCAGCCGCTTTATGCCAAGGTGAAGGACCACATTCTGGAAAACATCCGGAACGGCGCGTGGGAGCCGGACCAGCGCGTGCCCTCCGAGAACGAACTCGTGGAAAGCTTCGGCATCAGCCGCATGACCGCGAACCGCGCGCTCCGCGAACTCACCGCCGAAGGCTTCCTCTCGCGCGTGCCCGGCGTGGGCACCTTCGTGAAGGAGACGCCGGCACTCACGAGCCTCATGGAGCTTCGCAACATCGCGGATGAGATCGGGCAACGCGGCCACCGCTATTCATCGCGTGTCGTGAGCAAGGCGGAGATGTCCGCCAATCCCGCCCTCGCCGAGGACTTCGAGGAGCGTGGTATCGAAAAGCTGTTTCACATCGTCATCGTCCACGAGGAGAACGGCGTCCCCGTTCAGCTCGAAGACCGTTACGTGAACCCCGCCGTCATGCCTGACTTCCTCTCACGCGACTTCACCATCACGACGCCCACCGCCGTGCTGGTCGAAGCAACGCCCGTCGATGAACTTGAGCACACGGTCGAGGCGGCACTGCCGACGATTGAGCAGCAGCGGCTTCTGGGCATCGGCCCGCTGGAGCCATGCCTGGCACTCCACCGCCGCTCGTGGAGCAAGTCACGCGTTGCCACTGTCGCAACCCTCACCTATCCCGCCAGCCGCTATGCCCTTTACAGCCGCTACCGCACCAGCGCGCGCGGCACGCTTACCCAGTAGGAGATTTCCATGGACACCCGCCGCGACAATTCCCGCGTCATCAAGGCCGCAACCGGTTCGACGCTCAGCGCCAAGTCGTGGCTCACCGAGGCGCCGCTCCGCATGCTGATGAACAACCTCGACCCCGACGTGGCCGAGCGTCCCGAGGAACTCGTCGTCTATGGCGGCATCGGCCGCGCCGCACGCAACTGGGAAGCCTTCGACCGCATCGTCGCGGGCCTTCGCTCACTCGAGGATGATGAAACCCTGCTGGTGCAGTCGGGCAAGCCCGTGGGCATCTTCCGCACCCACAAGGATGCGCCGCGCGTGCTGATCGCCAACTCCAACCTCGTGCCGCACTGGGGCACGTGGGACCATTTCAACGAACTCGATAAGAAGGGCCTGATGATGTACGGCCAGATGACGGCCGGCTCGTGGATCTATATCGGCACGCAAGGGATCGTGCAGGGCACCTACGAGACCTTCGCCGAACTGGGTCGCAAGCACTACAACGGCAACCTGAAGGGCAAGTGGTTCCTGACGGCGGGATTGGGCGGCATGGGCGGCGCGCAGCCCCTCGCCGCGACGATGGCCGGTGCCTCGTTGATCGCGATTGAATGCCAGCCATCCCGCATCGATTTCCGCCTCCGCACCCGCTACGTCGATACCAAGGCCTCAACCATCGACGAGGCGCTCGAGATCATCGACCGCAGCCACAAGGCCGGAAAGCCGATCAGCGTCGGCCTGCTGGGCAATGCGGCGGAGCTTGTGCCGGAGATGGTGAAGCGCGGCATCCGGCCCGATGCCGTCACCGACCAGACATCCGCGCATGATCCGATCAACGGCTATCTTCCCGCCGGCTGGTCGCTGGCGGAATGGGAGGACAAGCGCGTCTCCGATCCACAAGCCGTCAAGGCCGCCGCCATGGCCTCGATGAAGGTTCACGTTCAGGCCATGCTGGACTACTGGCACATGGGCGTACCGACTCTCGACTACGGCAACAACATCCGCCAGATGGCGCTGGAAATGGGCCTCAAGAACGCCTTCGAGTTTCCGGGTTTCGTCCCGGCTTACATCCGCCCGCTGTTCTGCCGCGGCGTCGGCCCGTTCCGCTGGGCGGCACTCTCCGGCAATCCGGAGGACATCTACAAGACCGACCAGCGCGTCAAGGAACTGATCCCCGACGACCCCCACCTCCACAACTGGCTCGACATGGCCCGCGAACGCATTGCCTTCCAGGGCTTGCCCGCGCGCATCTGCTGGGTGGGCCTGGGGCAACGCCACAGGCTAGGGCTTGCCTTCAACGAGATGGTGCGCAACGGCGAAGTCGAGGCCCCCATCGTCATTGGCCGCGATCATCTCGACTCAGGCTCCGTCGCCTCGCCGAACCGCGAGACGGAAGCGATGAAGGACGGCTCGGATGCCGTCTCCGACTGGCCGCTGCTCAATGCGCTTCTGAACACCGCGAGCGGCGCCACTTGGGTGTCGCTCCATCACGGCGGCGGCGTCGGCATCGGCTACTCGCAACATGCCGGCATGGTGATCGTCGCCGATGGCACCGAGGATGCCGCCCGCCGGCTGGAGCGCGTGCTGTGGAACGACCCCGGCACCGGCGTCATGCGCCATGCCGATGCGGGCTACGAAATCGCGGTCGACTGCGCGAAGGAACAGGGCTTGAAGCTGCCGGGCATCACCGTCTAGTCTCGGCCGTCCTTACTCTCGCGATCCATCGAGGCCGAAACACATGCGGCACGTCCTGCGCCTGACGGCGATCTCGCTTGCGGCCTGCCTCTGGCTGTGCGGCCTTGCAGCGGCGCAATCGACGAAGCTCCTCGATCTGAGCAGCGTCGACCCGTCGCTGCTGGAAGGCTTCTTCGGCACATGGCAGGTGCAGAATGCCGATGGCTCTAAAATCTGCGATGTGGAGTTGACTCGCGAGGACACGATCGGCGGCCTCGCAATCGGAATCGAGAATGCCTGCCTGGACGAGTTTCCGGTGATGGGCGAAGTCACCGCCTGGCGGCTCTACGAGAATTTCGAAATCGTCTTCGTGGATGCGACATGGCAGGAGCGCATCCGCTTCTTCACGCCCGACAACACCTATGTGGCGACGCCCGAGGTGGACGGTATCACGACCATCATTCAGGTCTCCGACGAGATCAGCCCGGCCCCTTGACGCTCAGTCCGCGCTCACCACCCGCAGCACGCGGCCATCTGGCGCGCCTTCGTCGGTGAGGAGATAAAGATATCCGTCAGGGCCTTGCCGCACATCGCGGAAGCGGGCTTCACCATCGAACAAGCGCTCTTCGTTCACCACCTTGCCGCCCTCCAGCGTCAAGCGCGCCACATGTTTTTGCACCAATGCGCCGACGAAGAGGTCGCTCTGCCAGTCCGGATATTTGTCCCCGGTGTAGAAGACCATGCCCGAGGGCGCGATCGACGGGTCCCAGTAATGGACCGGCTGCTCCATGCCGTCCTTCGCCGTGCCCTCGCCGATCTGTCCGCCGGAATACTCTTTGCCATAAGAAATAACCGGCCAGCCATAGTTTCTGCCGCCTTGTGGCCGGTTCAATTCGTCACCGCCGCGTGAGCCGTGCTCCACTGTCCAATACTCGCCCGTATCGGGGTGGAGCGTAGCGCCTTGAATGTTCCGGTGCCCGACCGACCATATCTCCGGCAGCCAGCCTTCAGGTTTCGGGTTGTCTTCGGGAATGCCTCCGTCATCCGTGATGCGGATAATCTTGCCGATGTGATTGTCGGTCTGCTGCACGAGGTCACGCAGTCTGTTGCGGTCGCCCGTGGTCACGAACAGGGCGCCCGCCCGGTCGAAAACGAGACGCGAGCCGAAATGATGACCGCCATCGAATGCCGGCTGCTGGCGGAAGATCACCTCCACGCCCTCGAGTCTCCGGGTGTCTTCCGATAACGTCCCCCGCATCACCGATGTCGCGTTGCCGCCGTCCCGCGGTTCAGAAAATGACATATAAACCAACCGATTGGATGAAAACTGCGGGTGAAGCACCACATCGAGCAAGCCACCCTGCCCAACTGCCGAAACCTCCGGGAGGCCCTCCACAGGACTGGACAGCGCGCCGTCAGCGCTCACCACGCGCAGCCGGCCTTCACGTTCCGTCACCAGCATCCGGCCATCGGGGAGAAAGGCAAAGGACCACGGATGATCGAGCCCCGACGCGACCGTCTCAAGCCTGAACCCGCCCGGCCCGGCATGGGAAGGCCGCGACCTGCCCAGCAGTTTCCACACGCCCGCCCCGGCCAGGGTGGCGGCCAGAACGGCCAGAAAGGCACGGCGTTTCATTCTCGGGTCTCCACGGTCACGACATGTTTGCCTACGAAACACGCCGGACGGTGGATCGGTTCCAGCTCAGGCCGTCAGGGGCGCAAGACCCGCGCGCACATGCCCGATCTCGTCATCATTGATGCCATGCGAAGAACCCTTGTAGATGCGCTCCGTCACGTGAGCACCCATCTTCATGAAGAGTCCCGAGGTCTCCTTCACGCGTGTCAGCGGAATATGCGGGTCGTGGTCGGAGCAGCCGAGGAAGACCTTCGCGCCGTCGAGCGATCCCGCATAGTCACGCGACGTACCGGGCGGGCCAATGGCGCCGCCGCTCAGCACGCCGATGAAGCCATAGGCCTTCGGATTGCGCAGCACCGTCTCGGAGGCTAGGCAGGCGCCTTGGCTGAAGCCGATGATGGAGAGCTTCTCCGGCGCCATACCGGCATCGAGAATGTCCGCAATGATCGCGGCGATCCGCGCAAGCGCCGCCGAAAGGTAAGGCTCATTGCTGGCCGTGGGCGCCATGAAACTCTGCGGATACCAGGTGTAGCCCTCAGCTTGCGGCGCCACATAGCACAGGTCAGGCATGGCGATGACATCTGCCAGAGGCAGCATGCTCTCGGCCGTCGCACCCCGGCCATGGATCAGCAGCACCACGCCCTTGGCACGGGCGGGCGGAGCGCCGCCGCGCCGCAATTCATGTTTCGCGATGGCCTCTTCCAGCATCACAGCTTCGGCCTCGTGCCGGCATCGCGGAACCACTGCCCTTGCGCTGTCTCATAAGCCATGGCGGCCTGGAACACGTCGGCATCCGAATAGGTGCGGCCAACGATCTGGATGCCGGTGGGCACGCCGTTCTTCGCGCGGCCCGAAGGGACGGAGAGAACCGGGCAGCGGCTCATGGCATTGAAGGGTGTCGTCATGGCCCAGCCGAGAAACGGGTTCGAGATCGTCTTGCCGTTGATCTTCACGCTGTCCTTCGACTGGTCGAAATCGGCGGCAACGGCGGGAAGTGCTGTCGTCGGACAAATGAGCACGTTGTACTGTTCCAGGATCGGCCCCAGCGTCGAATACATCTTGTTGGCCATGTCGAGTGCGGCGAGGAAGTCGGTCGCCTTCGACTTCTGCCCCTTCTTCGCAAAGGCCCGCGCATAGGTCGTCATCTTCGAGCCATGCTCTTTCAGAACCCGCGAGACGGCGGCGCCGAAGAGATGATCGAGATAGTTCATGGATGCGTCGAGCACTTCTTCCGTCCAGCCAAGATCGACCTCGTGCACCTTCGCACCGAGCGAGCGGAACACGTCAAGCGCAGCCAGCGTGTTCTTCTGCACGTCCTTGTCGACGCGATAGAAGCCCAAGTCCATCGAGAAGGCGATCTTCCAGCCCTTGATGGACTTATACTTTGTGGGCAGCGTGAGCTTGGGCCGCAGCGTGGAAATGTCGAGCGGGCTCGGCCCTGACATCACATTCTGCAGGATGATCGCGTCTTCGACGTTCCGCGCGAGGGGGCCCGTGTGACAGTAGAAATCGAGATTGAACGGCGGGTCATCCGGGTTGCGCCCATAGGGCGGCTTGTAGCCGACGAGCCCGCAGGCCGATGCCGGAATGCGGATTGATCCACCGATGTCGGAGCCCGTGGCAATTGCCGACGTGCCGGATGCTAGCGAAGCAGCGGTGCCACCCGAAGAACCGCCCGGCGTGAACTTCGGGTTCCACGGATTGTGCGTGACACCCCACAACCTCGACCATGTGTAGCCCGCGCAGGAAAATTCCGGCGTCGCCGTGCGGGCATGCACGATACCGCCTTCCTTCAGGATGCGCTCGTTCATGGGAGACGTATGCTCGCCCACATAGTCCTTGTAGATCAGGGAGCCGCCCGACGTGGGTTTGCCCTTGATGAAGCTCTCGTCCTTGATCCCGATGGGGAGGCCTTCGAGCGCGCCGGTCTTCTTGCCCTTCGCATATTTCGCTTCCGCCTTCTTTGCGAGGTCCAGCGCCTCGTCGAAATGCGTGTAGGTGAGGCAGTTGATCTTCTTTTTCGTGGCCTCGGCCCGGCGGATGGTCGCTTCCATCAGTTCGACAGGCGAGAGCTTCTTTGCCTTGAACAGGCGGAGCGCCTCGGAAGCCGGCATGTAGCAGAGATCGGTGACGCTCATCAGAGATGTCCCGCGATGGTGTGAAGGGCCGCTTGTGTTACGATGTTGAACTGAGTGTTGAGGAAGTCCGGCCAGCTCGAAAGCTTCACCGCCACCATGTTGTAATCCCAGTTCACGTAGATCATCTGCCCGAACACGCCGCGCGCATAGATGGCGCGCGACTGCGGGTCCTCGATCCACCACTTGTTTTTGTAAGCGCCGTGCGGCAACGACGTGTTGTAGGGCGCGCCAAAGATCGCGTGGTTGCCGTTGCGGGTGGCCTCCACCCATGACGCAGGCATGATGCCCGCGCCGTGTTCCAGATAGAGCAGCCCGAGCCGCGCATAGTCTCGCAAGCACGCATTGAAGCCACCGTCCGCCAGGGCATAGCCCGCGGCATCGACAGTGAAGCTCGCATTTTCCTCGGCCCCCATCGGGCCCCAGATTTCATCCGCCACGATCTGCGGAAGCCGTTTTCCGGCGGCGCGTTCCATGCAGAAGGCGAGCACGTCCGTCTCGATCGAGCGATAGGCGAACAGATCGCCGTGGCGGCGCTCTAACGTTTCCAGCCCGAGGATCAGTTCGAACATGTGGCGCGGCCAGCGGAAGGTCGGGTCGCTTTCGGGCGGGATGGGCTTCCAGCCAGAGGCGACGTCGGACTTGCCGATGTCGGAATAGGGGTCGGTATAAGTCTCGTCGAACCGCACGCCGCTCGTCATGTCCAGCACATGCTGCAGCGTTGCGCCGCGATAGGCGGTGTCATTCAGTTCAGGAAGATAGTCCGTGATCCGCGCATTGACGTCGAGCAACCCCTTGCCGACAAGCGCGCCCGCGGCCGAGCCCGTCACCGACTTCGCAACCGACTGCGAGAGATGCAGCGTGCGGCCTTCCATGCCGTTGTAATAACGCTCGAAGACGATGGCGCCGTTGCGGATGACGATGAAACCATCGGTGTAGGTCTCGTCCAGCAGGCCTGCAAGCGTCGTGGCGCCGCCGTGGGCGGAGGCCACTTCGATCCCGTCGAGGTCGCGGTCGTCACGCGGCAGGATGCGAATGCCGTTCCATCCGCGCCACACCTCTGCCGTCGGCAGGAACTGCCGCACGTTCTGGAAAGCCCAGCGGTTCCACGGCGGGCGGTCCCAATCCATCTTCGGCGGAACGAGTGCTGGCGGCGAGCCCTGCATGATGGGCAGGCGCGGATCGGAATTGCGGTAGGAGGACATGCGTTCCCTTCAAGAAAAAAAGCCCCGGCGGTTGGTCCGCCGGGGCCGGGTGGGTGATGCTTACTTCAGGAGCTCGGTCCAGATCTTGGTGTAGATCTCGTTGGCTTCGGGCGGGCAGATATTGAACGTGCCTGCCGCCTTGAACTGCTCCGGAATGACGATTTCCGGCGCGTCCTTCATGTCGGCCGGCATGAAGGCTTCCGAGCCCTTGATGCCGTTGGCATAGCGCGCGAAGGCCGAGATGAGCCCAGCGTTTTCAGGCAGCATGATGAAGTTCTGGAACAGCTTGGCGTTCTCGACGTTCTTTGCGTCCTTCAGCACGGCGACCGAGTCCATCCAGATCGGATAGCCGTCCTTCGGGTAGCCATAGACGATATTGGAGTTGGCAAGCCGCATGCGGAAGGTGGAGCCGTTCCAGTTGACGCCCGCCCACATGTCTTCCTTGGCGAACTTCTCGATGTTGCCATAGTCGAGGCCGAGCCACTTCGGCTTTGCCTCAAGCAGCTTGTCGCGCACCTTCTTCAGCACTTCGAGATCGGTGGTGCAGGGCTTGCCGCCCATGTAGGGGATGGCGATCGACATCACGTCCTGCATTTCCGGCACGACGTTGATCTTGCCTTCGAGCTCCTTCGGCGGGTCCATGAAGATCGCCGCCGTGTTGACGTCACCCTTGTAGTACTTGGTATTGACGACCACGCCCGTGGTGCCCCACTGCCACGGAACCGTATAGTGGCGGCCCGGATCCCAGCTCACGTCCACCCACGCCGGGTCCATGTGCTTGAAATTTTCCATCTGGTCGGGCCGCGATTCAAGCAGCAGGCCTTCGCCGACGAAGATCGGAACATAGCTGGCGCTCGGCACCACGATATCGAAGCCGTGACCACCGGCCTTGATCTTGGCCAGCGCCGTGTCGTTCGAGTCGTAGTCGGTGATCGTCACCTTGACCTTGTACTGCTCCTCGAACTTCTTGATGAGGTCGGGGTTGGTGTAGTTGCCCCAGTTGAAGATGTTGAGTTCACCTTCCGCGAGTGCAGCCGTGCTCGACAGCAGCATCGCGGCGCCTGCGAGAAGGCCGGCAAATCCGAGTTTCATGTTGTTTCTCCCTGTTTTCTGACTCAAGCACATGCGAACTAGTCCTTCTTCCGAGTCAAGAAGAAGAACAGTGTGACGACGATGATGGAAAGGCCGAGGAACACCGTGGATATGGCGTTCATCTCTGGCGTGACGATGCGGCGGAGCTGGCCCAGCATGTAGGTGGGCAGCGTCTCCTGTCCAGCAGACTTGACGAGTTCGGTGATGACCACATCATCGAGCGAGATGACGAAGGCGAGCATGAGTCCGCCGACGATGCCGGGCCACAGCAGCGGCAGCGTCACCCGCCGGAAGGCCATCCACGGCGTGGCATAGAGATCGGCCGCCGCCGTTTCCAGCGTCAGGTCCATGCTCTCGAGCCGGGCACGGATCGGCATGTAGGCGAAGGGAATGCAGAAGGCCGTGTGCGCCGCCATCAGGTAGGCAATGCCGGTATAGCCTGTCGCCACCTTGATCGATGCGAAGAAGATCAGGAGCGCGATACCGGTGACGATCTCCGGCACCATCAGCGGAATGTTGATGAAGGCATAAGCGGTGGTGAGGCCGCGATAGGGCCTCGTCCGCGTGGTGGCCAATGCCGCCATGGTGGCGAAGATGGTCGCAAGGATGGCGGCGACGCTCGCGATCTGCAGCGACCGCAAGGCCGCGGACTGAACGTCGGTATTGCTGAAGGCCTTCTCGTACCAGCGCAGCGAGAAGCCTTCCCAGATGGCGATGTTGACGCCGGCATTGAAGGAATAGACGGCAAGCGTCACGATCGGCACGTAGAGCACCACGAAGACGAAAAGCGCGATCGTGGTGAAGCCGGTCTGCCGGCGGACGGAGAAGGTGCTAGCCATGACGCGCACCCGCTTTCGCCGCCTGCCGCACATAGACGATCAGCGCCAGCATGACGATCACCATCAGCGTGATCGACAGCGCGGCGCCGAGCGGCCAGTTGCGGCCCTGCCCGAACTGCAATTCGATCAGGTTGCCGATCATCAGGTTCTTGCCGCCGCCCAGCACGCGTGGCGTGACATAGGCGCCGAGCGATGGAATGAAGACGAGAATGGAACCCGCGATGATGCCGGGCTTCACCAGCGGGATGATGATCCGCCGCAATACGCGGAAGCGGGTGGCATAAAGATCATAGCCCGCCTCGACGAGCCGGAAGTCGAGCTTCTCGAGGCTCGCATAGAGCGGCAGCACCATCAGCGGCAGATAAACATAGACCATGCCCAGCATGATGGAGAAATCGGTGAACATGATCTGCAGCGGCTGGTCGATGACGCCGAGCCACATCAGCAGCGAGTTTACGATACCCTCGTTGCGGATCACCTCCTGGATGGCAAAGGTGCGGATCAGCAGGTTGGTCCAGAACGGAATGGTGATGAGGAACAGCCACACATCGCGCCACTTCTCCCCGCGCGTGGCAATGAAATAGGCCGTGGGGAAACCGAAGATGAGGCACAGGATGGTGGTGTAGAGCGACAGCGTCGCCGATCGCCAGAAGATCGAGACATGCGCGTCGGCAACCGTGAGCGTATCGTCGAAGATGTCGCGTTCGAGGAACACCGATGACCAGCCATCGAGCGAGAATGCAGGCTGCACGCCGCCATAGGGGTTTTTCAGCAGGAAGGAATAGGCCAGCATGATGAAGAGCGGGCCGATCGAGGCAACGGTCAGGATGATGAGCGACGGCGACAGCAGGAACCAGCGCGTGCGGGCTTCGTTGCGTTCCATCTCCACGGCGGTTTCTTGCGCGCTCGCCATGATCAGTCCCTCAAGACCTGCGCCGCGTGCGCTTCGAGCTTCACCCCCACGGCATCGCCAGCCGAGAAGCCGGTTCCCGCACCCTTGGAATTCTGCTGGCGGACGATGAAGGGAACGCCACCGTCGATGTTCAGATGGTAATGCGTGTCGGTGCCGAAATAGACGACCGTTTCGAGCTTGCCACTTAGGTCAGCGGCATCTCCGGGCTTCACGAGGTCCGCATGCTCCGGCCGCACGACAACAGTGACCCGGCCCGATGGCTTGACACCTTCGGGAAGTCCGGCGGCGATGACGGCACCGCTTGCCAGCTTCACCTGCGCTTCCGCACCGTTCACGGCCTGCACATCGCCTTCGAGGAAATTCGTGTCTCCGATGAAATTGGCCACGAAGCGTTCGGACGGCCTGTCGTAAATGTCGCGCGGGCTTCCAATCTGCAGGATCTTGCCCTTCGACATGACCGCGAGGCGGTCCGACATGGTGAGCGCTTCTTCCTGGTCGTGCGTGACGAAGATGAAGGTGATGCCCGTCTCGCTCTGCAGCCGCTTCAGCTCGATCTGCATGTCCTTGCGCAGCTTGAAGTCAAGGGCTGACAGGGGCTCGTCGAGAAGCAGGACCTTGGGCGCGGGTGCCAGCGCGCGGGCCAGCGCCACGCGTTGCTGTTGTCCGCCGGAAATCTGGCTGGTCTTGCGGTTCTTGAGTTCCTCCATGCGGACCAGCTTCAGCATCTGGTTCACCCGCGCCTCGATCTCCGCCTTGGGCTTGCCCAGCATCTCGAGGCCGAAGCCGATGTTCTGACCCACTGTCATGTGGGGAAACAGCGCATAGTTCTGGAAGACGGTGTTGACCGGCCGCTTGAAGGGCGGAAGCGGCGCGATGTCCTGGCCGTACAGCAGGATCTCGCCATCTGTTGGAAAATCAAAGCCGGCGATCAGCCGGAGGAGCGTGGTCTTGCCGCAGCCTGATGGTCCTAGCAGCGTGAAGAACTCGTTCTCGCGGATGGTGACCGATACATTGTCCAGTGCTTTCACCGCATCCTGGCCTGCACCCTGGAATAATTTCGTAACGCCTCTCGCCTCGATGGCGGACTGGCCTGCTGCCAAGATATCTCCTCCCCGCGCTTCTTGAAGTCCGGCGGTTGCTGGCAACATCCTATGCCGAGAACCGGCTGCTTGCCAATGGGTTCGATTAGCCCGGATGGCTGACTTTAGGACAGTGAAGGCCCGGATTACTCCGGGCCTCTTTGCCGTTCGGTGTACTATTGAAGAAGCTTCGTCCAGACGCGATCGATGAGCTTCTGCGCTGCGGGAGAACAGGCCTGGCCGAACTTGACTGGTACCGACTCCGGCACCTTCAGTTCCGCGGCTTCCACAAGGTCCTTGTCCATGAAGGCTTCCGACCCGACGATGGCGTTCGAATACCGCGCATAGTTGGTCTGCAGCGCGATGTTCTCGGGCTTCATGATGAACTCGAGGAACTTCTTGGCGTTCTCGGGGTTCTTCGAGCCCACCGGCACGCAGGCCGAATCGAGCCAGCCGACAACGCCTTCCATGGGATAGGCATAGACGATGTCGGTCTTCGAATCCATGCGGGCGCGCATCGAGAAGCCGTTCCAGTTGTTGGCCATGATGGCTGTGCCATTGGCCAGGTTGTCGTTCTGGTTTTCGGAGTTGTAGGTGACGACCGCGGGCTTCTGTCCCTCGAAGAGTGTCTGCACCGCCTTCGCATCCTCGGCGTTCTCGGAGCAGAACGGCTTGTTCAGGTAGATGTTCGCCATGTTGTAGACTTCGTCCGGCGACTTGAAGACCTGCACCTTGCCCTTCAGTGCCTCTTCCGGCTCGAAGAACTCCTTCAGCGACGTCATTTCCTTGCCATAGAGATCCTTGCGGTAGGCGATGGACGCCGTGCCCCACTGCCAGGGCGCGCAATACTTGGCTTCCGGGTCCCACGTGGGCTTCTGCCAGCGCTTGTCGACATTGGCGTAGGTGGACATCTGGCCGACGCCCGTCTCCATGAGGAGGCCTTCCTTCGCCATGATCTCGACGAAGTGCTGGCTGGGCACAACGACGTCATATCCGGTGCCGCCGGCCTTCAGCTTGGCGAGCAGCGTCTCGTTGGTGTCATAGGTATCGATGGTTACCTTGATGCCGGTTTCCTTGGTGAACTTCTCGATCAGCTGGGGAGACGTGTATTCGACCCAGTTGTAGATGTTGAGTTCGCCTTCGGCATGGGCCGGCAGGCTAAGTGCCGTGGTGGCGGCGAGGGCAAGCAGCAATCTCTTCATGTCAAGTTTCCTTCCTGTTTCTGGTTCAAGCTTTCTTCGGCCGCGACACATACCAGTAGACCGTGACGAGGGCCGTTGAAACGGCGATGAGGATCGTGGAGGCGGCATTCACTTCTGGCGTGATGCCGTTCCGGATCATCGAATAGATGTAGACTGGAAGCGTCGTCGTGCCCGGCCCCGAGATCATCTGCGTGATGATGAAATCGTCGAGCGAGATGACGAATGCCAGCATCGCGCCCGCTATGACGCCCGGCATCAGCAGCGGCAGCGTCACGTACCGGAATGCGTTCCACGCGCTGGCGTAGAGGTCGCGCGCGGCATATTCCACCGCCATGTCCATGTCCTGCAGCCGCGCGCGGATCGGCATGAAGGCGAAGGGTATGCAGAACACAGTATGCGCAATGACGATGTTGCCAAGCCCGAGATCGAAGCCGGTCAGGTTCTTCAGCATGACGAAGAACATCAGCGTCGCCACCGCCGTCACGATTTCCGGTACGATGAGCGGCATGGAGATCAGTGCGTTCGAGGCGCCTGCTCCCTTGAACTTCGCCTCGCGCACCAGCACGAGTGCCGAAGCGATGGCGATCACCACGGCGATCGAGGTTGCGATGACCGCCACGAACAGCGAATTCATCGCCGCCTCGCCGATGGCGCCACCCGTGAATATCTTGACGTACCACTTGAGCGAAAACCCGCCCCAGATCATGGCGAGCTTGTTCTCGTTGAAGGAATAGGCGACCAGCACGACCATCGGCGCATAGAGGAACACGAAGAATAGCGCCGTCCACAGCTTGAGGCCCGGATATTGCCCGACCGGCTGGCGCATCAATGGCCTCCCGCCGGCAGGCCCTGCCCCTTCGAGGCACGGGCATAGACCAGCAGCGCAATCATCACGAAGGCCATGAGCAGGATCGAGACAGCGGCACCGAAGGGCCAGTTCCGCGCCGTGGCGAACTGGAAGTAGATGAGGCTCCCCAGCATCATGCGCTTGCCGCCGCCCAGCAGTTCAGGCGCGATGAAGGCGCCGATCGAGGGAATGAAGACGAGCAGCGAGCCCGCCACGATTCCGGGCTTGGCAAGCGGAAGGATCACATGGCGCGCAGCCTGCCACTTCGACGCATAGAGATCGCTCGCCGCTTCGACGAGGCGGAAGTCCATCTTCTCGAGGCTGGCATAGAGCGGCAGCACCATGAAGGGCAGATAGGAATAGACGAGGCCGATGAAGATCGCGGTATTGGTATACAGCAGGTCGAATGTGCCGGGCTCGAAGCCGAACCACTGGAGGCGCGCATCGACCACGCCGTTCCGCGTCAGGATCAGGATCCACGCATAGGTGCGGATCAGCAGGTTGGTCCAGAACGGAATGGTGATCAGCAGCATGAAGAGGTTGCGCTTGTCCTCCGGCTGCCGCGCGATGAAATAGGCGACCGGCAGCCCCACGATGAGGCACAGGACCGTCGTCATCGCCGCAAGTCCGATGGAGCGCATGACGATGTTGATATAGATCGGGTTGAGAATCAGCGAATCGTCGAGATCGCGCTCGAACAGGAACTGGATATAGGCCTCGTGGCTGTAGCCCCAGTCGACGCCGCCATAGGGGTCCTGCACCATGAACGAGATGGCGAGCATGATGAACATCGGCAGCACGCCGAAGATTCCGATCACGAACCATGCCGGAGCGACGCCGAGCCAGCGCGATGTAACGGTGCGTTGCATCAGTCTGCCAGCATCCGCGCGGCACCCGCCGGAATATCGACGGATACCGTCTCGCCCACGGCAAAGCGCCCCTGTCCCGACAGGCTGTTGAGATCGCGCACGTTCACCGTCACGCCATGCGGCAGCGCCACGGCATAGGTCGTTCCCGTCCCCACATAGACGGCATCGCGCACCGTTCCGGAGAGGCTTGCCGCACCCGGCATCTTCAGCATGATCTTCTCGGGGCGGAGCGCCACCGAAACCTTGTCACCCGTCTTGTGCGGGCCATTGAGCCGCGTCTCGATGGCGAAGCCCTCGCCCACGCGCACGATCGATTCATCGCCCGCCAGCTTTTCGATCTGGCCCTCGACGAAATTGGTGTCGCCGATGAAGTCCGCGACAAAATGATTGACCGGGCTTTCGTAAACATCATGTGGCGCGCCGATCTGCTGAACCTTGCCTGCCGACATCACCGCGATGCGGTCGGACATGGTGAGCGCTTCTTCCTGGTCATGCGTGACGAAGACGAAGGTGATGCCGGTCTCGCGCTGCAGCGTCTTCAATTCGCCCCGCATCGCCTGCCTCAGCTTGAGGTCCAGCGCCGAGAGCGGCTCGTCGAGCAGCAGCACTTTGGGGTGAGGCGCCAGCGCGCGGGCAAAGGCCACGCGCTGTTGCTGGCCGCCCGAAAGCTGCGAGGGTTTGCGCGCGCCATAGTCCGCCATCTTCACGAGAGCGAGTGATTCCTTCACGGTCTTGGCGATCTCGGCTGCCGACTTGCCCAGCATGCGCAGGCCAAAGCCCACGTTTTCCGCCACCGTCATGTGGGGAAACAGGGCATAGTGCTGGAACACCGTGTTCACCGGCCGCTTGTCCGGCGGCAGATGCGCGATGTCCTGCCCATGAAGAAGAATCTCGCCTTCGGTAGGATATTCGAAACCGGCAATGAGGCGGAGCAACGTGGTCTTGCCGCAACCCGAGGGCCCCAGCAGCGTGAAGAACTCGTTCTCGCGAATGGTGACGAATACGCGGTCGAGCGCCGTCACGCCGCCCGCAAATTCTTTCGTCACCCCCCGCGCCTCGATGGCGGACTGGCTCTCGGCCAAAATGTTTCCCCTCCCCCGCATATTCTTGTGTTGCGGTTGCGAAGGCTATCCTATGCCGATATTTGCGGCATTGCCAAGCGGGATCAGATGGACCAGCCGCCGTCGATCACGAAAGTTTGCCCGGTGATGAATGCTGCCTCATCGCTTGCCAAATAAACCACCAGCATGCCGATTTCGTCGGCACGCGCCATGCGGCCCATGGGCTGGCGCGAGATGAAGGCGTTCTTCGCACCTTCGAAATCGCCGGTGGCCTTGAGGCGGTCCATCAGCGACGGACTGTCGACCGTGCCCGGGCAGATGGCGTTCACCCGGATGCCCTTCGACGTATAGTCGGCGGCCAGCGCCTTGGTCATGCCGATGACGGCGGCCTTCGTGGCGCCATAGACGAAGCGGTTCGGCACGCCCTTGATCGACGACGCAGCGGAAGCCATGTTGATGATGGTGCCATTGCCGCGCGCCAGCCAGGCCGGCATGAAGGTCTTCATCATGCGGAAATGCGCCTTGACGTTGAGGTCGAAGGAAAAATCCCAGGCCTTGTCATCGGTGTCCATCAGCGTTCCGGCGTGGACGTAGCCAGAGCAGTTGAAAAGAATGTCAGGCGTGCCGACCCGCTTTGCGGCAGCGTCGACCTCATCCTGCTTCAGCACGTCGAGCGTGAAGGTCTCGATCCCGGCCTGTTCGGCCTCCAGCGACTTCAGGGCTTCGGCATTGATGTCGGTCGCCCAGACCTTCGCTCCTTCCTTCGCCAGGCAGATGGCGGAGGCGCGGCCAATGCCCTGGCCTGCGGATGTGACGATTGCGGTCTTGCCTGAAAGCCTGCCGGCCATGGACTTCTCTCCCGTGATCCTGTTCAAATGGTGGTCTTCACTAGCGCCTCACTGCGGGACTTGTCCATGAGCAACGACGATATCTGCTATCTCCCCGCCATAGAGGTCCTGAAACTGTTCAGGACGAAGAAGCTTTCGCCTGTGGAACTCCTGAAGGCGATGGTGGCGCGTTCGGAGAAAGTGAACCCCAAGATCAACTGCTTTGCGGATCGCTACCACGATGAAGCCCTGGCGCAGGCGAAGGCGTCGGAGGCCCGCTACATGAAGCGGGGCGCGAAGACGGCACCGCTCGACGGCATTCCGCTGGCCGTGAAGGACGCCCAGCGCGTGGGCGGCAAGCGCACCACCCACGGCTCGCTCATCTTCAAGGATTCGGTGGACGATCATTCCGATCCGATGATCGAGCGGTTGCAGCAGGCCGGGGCAATCATCTTCGCGCGCACCACCACGCCGGAGTTCTGCCTTTCTGGCATCACGGCATCGCGCATCTGGGGCGTCACCCGCAATCCGTGGAATACCGGCTGGGGCCCGGGCGGCTCGTCCGGCGGTTCGGGTGCGGCACTGGCTGCGGGCTTGACGACGTTGGCGACCGGAACCGACATCGGCGGCTCGATCCGTATTCCCGCATCCGCCTGCGGTGTCGTCGGCTTCAAGCCGCCGCATGGCCGCAACCCCGATGGCCCACCATCCAACTTCGACCGCTTCAACCATTGTGGGCCCATGACCCGCACGGTGGCGGATGCGGCACTCATGCAGAACATCACGTCGGGCCCTCACCCATTAGACCACGATTCCATCCGCCAGAAAGTGAAGTTGCCCACCGAGCCCGCCGCCATCAAGGGCATGAAAATCGCATTCTCGGTCGACTTCGGCTATGTGCCCGTCGACAGCGACGTGCGCCAGAACATGATGCAGGCGCTGGAGGTTTTCAAAAGGCTGGGCGCCAGGGTCGAAGAGGTCGATCTCGGCTGGACCGAGGCCGTCGATCACGACGCGCTGCACTGGTACAACATGATGAACTTCGGCCGCCAGACCATCTGGCAGTCGAAGGACAATGCCGACTTGATGACCGACTACGCGCTGAAATTCGCGGAAGCGGCTAGGCGCAATTCCACCATGGACGACATCCACAAGCCGTGGGAACGGACCCACAAGATGTATCAGACACTGGGGCCGGTGCTGGCCTCTCACGACGTCTTCATCTGCCCCACCAACAACGCGCCCTCGGTAAGGGCCGACCATGATCCGTGGGACCCGGAATTCCGCGTCAACGGCAAAAAAGTCGATCCGGAATTCGGCTGGGTGATGACGCACCAGTTCAACATGCTGCACAATTGCCCGGTGCTCTCCGTGCCGTCAGGCCATGCGGCGAGCGGCGTGCCAACTGGCATCCAGATCGTCGGCCGCACCTGGGACGATGCCCGCGTCTTCAAGGCGGCACTCGCCTACGAAAAGGCGCTGGGCAGCTGGTACACGGGCAAGGGCAAGCGCCCGGTGTTGTGAGCCCGCTCGTTTCAGAAGTGGAAATCGAGGGCGGTGAGTGTGTAGGCGCCTTGCAGCGCAATGCTGAAGTCGGCCGCACCGTTGTCCGACGAGCGGTACTGGATGATTGTAAGGCCATTCTTCACAAAGGCGCGGAACTGGTCGGAAACGCCTTCGGTGAATGTCTGTGACCCGATGAATGAATAGGCCATCATCGGATCTTCCTCGAACGCGATCCATATTTGGTCCAGGCCTTGTTCGAAATCGGTGATCAGGTCGCGCTCCGTCGCGCCGGTCAGGCTGTCCTGATTGGACCCATAGAAGAACGCGTCGCTGCCAGCGCCGCCGGTCAGAACATCGGCTTCCGTACCGCCTATGATGAAGTCCCGGTCACCGCCGCCTGAAATCGTGTCGTTCTCCTCGCCTCCATACAGGGTGTCGTCGCCGCTGTTGCCGTTGAGGATATCGTCGCCGATCGAGGCATGGATGTCGTCGTTGCCTGAGCCGCCGCGCAAGGTGCTGCTGCCCCATCCGTCGAAGATACTGTCCGCGCCGCCGCCGCCATCCATGATGTTCGTGCCATTTCCGGCATAGAGACTGTCATTGCCTTCGAGGCCGAAGAGGGTGTTGTTGCCTTTGCCGCCATAGATGTCATTGGACCCCCGGTTCCCGGTGAGATGATCGTCGCCGTTTCCGCCAACAATGTGACTGATCGAGGTGAGGCTGTCCTTGTCAGCCCTGATGCCGCGCGCAATGACGTAGCCCCAATCGAGCGCCAGATTGACTTTGACGCCGGTTCTCTCCTGCGCATAGGACACCGTATCGAAGCCGGTTCCGCCGATCAGTGAATCCAGTCCGGAGCCGCCCGTGAGAATATCCTCGCCGGCGCCGCCGCCCAGAATGTCATTTCCAGACCCGCCGATCAGCGTGTCGTCGCCGCCGATGCCATAGACCTCGTCCGAGCCTGCGAGCGCATTGATGGTTTCACTTGCACTGGTGCCGACGATCACATCGTTGCCCGTCGTGGGAGTGTCCGCCATGTCGTTCTCCTGATTGCGTGATTGCTTTGAAAGCACGGTTCTAGCTGCGCCTGGTAACCGGCAGTCACATATCGAAATCGCCCGCCGTCAGCGTGAAAACGCCGGTCAAATCGATCTTCATATCGGCCCCGTTAAGCCCGTCGATATCGACGAACACGACGGTCTTGCTGTTAGTGGCAACATAACGGACCTGGTTGCTCACGTTGTCGAGGAAGCCACCTGTGCCACGGAACACACCTTCGCCGTCAAACAGGCTGAAGAAGGAAATCCGGTCACTGCCCTGCTTGAAGTCGAGAATTTCGTCGCGCTCTGCAAAGACGATGCCGCTGTCGGTAGAAGCCCGGTACGAGAATACATCGACGCCGGCGCCCCCGCGCATATTGTCGGCTCCGCCACCCCCTTCGATGAAATCAATGCCGCCGCCGCCAAAGATATTGTCCGCGCCGCCCCAGCCATAAATTTCGTCATTGCCGCCGCGGCCTTCGATCTCGTCGCCCTCGTTCCCGGCCCAGATGAAATTTCTGACCGCGCTGCCGAGCAGGTCGTCGCCATGGTCGCTGCCGGTGATTTCCTCGAAACCGCTGATGGTGTCGCCCTCGGCGTCGCCGCTATAGGCGATGTTGGCGGCGAGGTCGACGACGACGCCAAGCAGGCTCCCGCTATAGTCAAGGCTGTCGACACCATCGCCACCGATGAGCAGGTCTCCGCCGCTGCCGCCAGAGACGATGTCGTTGCCACTGCCACCATCGACGATATCTGTGCCGGTTCTGCCATAAAGCCAGTCATCATCTGCGCCGCCGCTCAGGGAATCGTTGCCGCTGCTGCCCTTGATGACGTCTTTGCCGCCATTGCCGTCGATGAAATTATGTCCGCGGGTGCCCGTGAGAAAGTCATCCGCAGATCCGCCTTCGATGTTCTCGATGCTGATGTAGAAGTCGATGTCGTCGACGCCCTGGCCGGTGGGCGCACCCCAGCCGCGCGTGAGATTGACATCCATCGAGACGATGGACAGCGCGTAGTAGGCCGTATCGAACCCGGCACCCCCCGAGAGGTTGTTGTTGCCGGTGCCGCCGTTGAGCAGGTCGTTGCCATCGCCGCCAAACAACTTGTCATTGCCGCCAAGCCCGAACACCGTGTCGTTGCCGGCAAGGGCCTCGATGGTCTCGTTCGCCGAGGTTCCAAAGATGACGTCGTCGCCTGAGGTTGGAAAATCCGCCATGATCAACTCCAGTGAGGACTGAAGGCACGTACCGGCCGTGGACACCTGCGAGCCTGCTCGGAGTTCGTCACGGTCCGGCTTCGGCAATTAAGCGGAAGGATTGAAGACCCTCCCGCAATCTGCCGCTAGAGCATGAAATCGGCGTCCGTCAGGTTGATGATGCCGTTCAGTTCGATCCGCATGTCAGCGCCGCCGCTGCTGTCAACGCGCAGTTCGACGATGGTCTTGCCGCCGCTGAAGAAGTAGCGGACTTCGCCAGCCGTTCCGGTGGAGAAACTGTCGGTTCCGATGAAGGCAAAGGCATCCTCGGTCATGGTTCCGGGTCTGGCGTCGATCCGGGTGATGTCGATGATGTCCTCGCTCTGCGCGAAATCAGTGATGATGTCGCGCGCGCCCGCCGCCGTGCCACTGTCGGTGATCTCGAAGTAGGTGAAGAAATCACCATCGCCGCCGCCTGACATCACGTCGGCCTCGCCGCCCCCGGCGAGACCGTCAACGCCGGCACCACCGCGCAATTCATCGGCACCGGCTTCGCCGTAAAGCTCATCGCTCCCGCCGCGGCCAACGAGAAGGTCGGCACCGCCGCCACCGCCCAGGTTATTGTCGGTGTTATTGCCACGCAGGATGTCGGCGTGCCCGGACCCGGACATGTTCTCAAAACCGCTAATTGTATCGCCCGTAGCATGTCCGCCGGTCGCGGTGCTGGCCGCAAGATCGACGGTCACTCCGGCATCGGAGGTTTCATACAGCAGACCGTCCTCGCCGCTGCCCCCATTCAGGAAATCGGCGCCCGCGCCGCCATCTATCCTGTCGTTACCGGCGTCGCCCGAGATGGTGTCATTGCCGTCTTCACCAGTGAGGTAGTCACCGCCATTGCCACCGGCGATGACGTCATTGCCACCATATCCGAAAAGCTGGTCGACGCCATTGTTGCCACGAAGCCGGTTATTGTACTCGTTGCCGTAGAGGAGATCGTTGCCAAGGCCGCCATCGAGATTTTCGATGCTGAAGTACTTGTCCTTGTCGGCCGCTTCTCCGAAATCCACCATGTAGCCGAAGCCCGAGGCGAGACTCGCGATGACGCCGGACAGCGAAAAGACGTAGCTCGCCGTGTCGGGTCCGAACCGCCCGCCATTCAACGTATCGAGGCCCAGCCCGCCATAGAGCGTGTCGGCGCCGTCGCCTCCGCGCAGGATATCGTTGCCATCACCTCCGAAGATCGCATCGTCGCCAGCAAGCGCATCGATGGTATCGCCAGACGTTGTCCCGAATATAACGTCGTCACCGGAAGTAGGGGTCGAGGCCATGGTCACTCTCCAATTGCATGGATGCGAAAATTGCATCGGCAAGATGAACCTGCGCTGAAGGCCCCGTTCAGCGTGGTTGCAATCTGCCACAACTTCTGCGAAATTCAACTGGAGATATATTTTTCTTTTTCCTATTGTCAATTAGGAACGGCAGCACTCCGCATCTTGCCGTCAGTTGTCATCAGCGCGCCGTAGAGTTCGGGCCTCCTGTCGCGGAATACGGCCCATCCCCGGCGGAACTCGGCGATTTGATCGAGGTCGAACGTGGCGGTCCGGAATCCTTCCTCGGTCCTGTTCATTTCCACAACCTTCTCGCCCACCTGATCGGCAATGAAGGACCGGCCATAGAACGTGTCCGACCATCCGCGCCGCGCATGCTCCGTGCCGACCCGGTTCGATGCCAGCACCGGCATGATGTTCGCGGCAGCATGCCCACGCATGGTGTTCTGCCAGTGCGTGGAAGAATCATATTCGGGCGCTGTCGGCTCCGATCCGATGGCCGTCGGATAGAGCAGGATCTCGGCCCCCATCAGCGCCATGGCGCGCGCACATTCGGGAAACCACTGGTCCCAGCAGATGCCGAGCCCGATCTTTCCAACGCCTGTATCCCACACCTTGAAGCCCGTATCACCCGGCGTGAAATAGAACTTCTCCTGATAACCGGGATTATCCGGAATATGGCTCTTGCGGTAGAAACCCAGGTTCGTGCCGTCGGCATCGACGATGACGGTGGTATTGTACTGCGTGTTGCCGGCGCGCTCGAACACGCTCACCGGCAGCACCACGCCAAGTTCTTTCGCCAGCGCCGCGAAGCGCTTCACCGTCGGGTGCCGGTCAAGCTCGGTGGCGCGGCTGAAGAAATCGGCATGCTGCTCGATACAGAAATAGTCGCCGTCGAAAAGCTCCTGCAGCAGCACGAGCTGTGCGCCGTCCGCCGCCGCCTTGCGGGTCAGCGCTTCCGCCTTGTCGCAGTTCTTCGCCCAGTCGTTTTCAGAAGCCATCTGCGTGATGGCAACGTTCACCTGTCTCATGTCAGTCCTTCAATCCCGCAACCTCGCGCCGGAACGGGAGCGCGTCGCCGCGATCGGGTTCTTCCAGTTCTTCGGCATAACGATGCCCCGCATAGGTCGCCCATGCAATGGCCGCCGGCGCATTGGCATCGCCGATGACTTTCACACTCGCGATGCCATGGTCGGCCCACTCCTCTGACCGCGCCTTGAGGTCGAGAAAAAGCTGGTCTTCGGGAAGCCGCGCGGTCACCATCACCACCGCGTCACACGCGAAATTCTCTTCGCGCCCCGTATAGGTGCAGATGCAGGTGACACCCCCGGCCTTCACTTCCGCCAAACCGCGCGTCACCCGTACATTGACGCCAAGATTGAGCAGCCGCGCCTGGATCGCGCCCTGTTCCAGCGTGTTGACGCTCCACTCCGCAACCTTGGTGGAGGGCGTGAGAAAGGTCACGGTGTTGCCGTTCGCCACCAGAAGCTCTGCCAGCACGCTTGCCATGTAGTAATGGTCATCATCGTAGACGACGACATGGCCCTGGGGCCGCTTGCCCGCCATCAGGTCATCGGGTGTGAAGACGGCCATGGCCGGGTCGATGGAGAACGGCAGCAGATTATAGCGTGCGATGCCGTCGCGCCGCCATGTGGCGCCCGTCGCGATTGCCACATGCTCGAAGCCGAAGCCGAGAATGTCATCCGCCGTGAGCGCCGAATCCCGGTAGACATTGACGTTGGTCATCTTCTGGATCTGGCCCTGCCGGTAGTCGCGCACCCGCGCCCAGGCATTGAGGCCGGGGAGTTTCGCCTCCCGCGTCACACGCCCGCCAAGCTCGGTGCCTGCTTCCGCCAGCGCCACTTCGTAGCCGCGAAGCCCCGCCTTGTGCGCGGCGGAGAGACCTGCCGGCCCCGCGCCGACGACCAGCACCTTGTTCTCCGATGCCTTCGCCTTGATCCGCTCAGGATGCCAGCCCTTGCGCCACTCTTCCATGAAGGATGAATTCTGCGTGCAACGGCTGAGCGACATGGTCATGTCACCCGTCACGCAGATGTTGCAGCCGATGCACTCGCGGATGTCCTCGATGCGGCCTTCGTTGATCTTCTTCGGCAGGAACGGGTCGGCAATCGAGGGACGGGCCGCGCCAATGAAATCCATCAGCCCCTGCTTGACCTGCCGCACCATCATGTCGGCCGAGGTGAAGCGGCCCACGCCGACGACAGGCCGTGGCGTCAATTGCTTCAGCCCGCGGATCAGGTCTTCCTGCGCACCTTCCGGTTTGAAGCGCGAGGTGCCGGAACAGGCCTCCCAGGTCCCATGCGCGAAGTCCCACAGGTCGGGCAGGTCAGCGTGCATCGCCACCATGTCGCGCAGTTGCGCGTTGGAGAAGCCCTGCTCGCCCGCAAGCTCGTCCAGCGACAGCCGCACCGCGATGGCGCAAGTGTCGCCCACCTCGTCGCGCGCATCCGAGATCAGTTCCTTCAGCAGCCGCGACCGGTTCTCCAGCGAGCCGCCATATTCATCCGTACGCTGATTGGTCCGTGGGCTGAGGAAATGCTGGATGACGCCGAAGCCATGTGCGCCATAAAGGCAGAGAATATCGTAGCCCGCCCGCTTCGCCCGCCTGTACGCCAGCTTGTGCCAGTGCCTGAGATTTCGAATATCCTCCCTGTCCATCGCGCGCGCCTGCACGGGGTCGGACGTGAAGGTGAGGATCGGCGTGTGCGAGGGCGCGAGCGGCACCTCGCGCGTATAGAGGTTGGGCCCGTTGGCGCCGCTGTAGGCGAGTTCGATTCCCGCCAGAGCACCATTGGAATGGATGGCATCAGCCATCTTCGTCAGGCCCGGCATGTCGTCCTCATCCCAGATGCGGAGCTCGATGAACGGCGTGATCTCGGACGAATGGTGGATTTCAACTTGCTCGGTGAAGATGACGCCCCAGCCGCCTTCGGATTTCACCCGGCGCATTTCGGCGGCGGCAGAGGGATCACGGTAGCCACCGCCATTGCAGTGAGGCACCTGGTAGAAGCGGTTCTTGGCTGTCACCGGCCCGATTCTCACCGGTTCGAACAGGATGTCGTAGCGCTGGTCGCGCGCGGGCGCTCCAAGGCCCAGGCCGGATTCGGACTGCATGCTGTTTCCCTTCCCTCAGAGGCTGTCGCGCTGCACCTTGCCAGCGCGGCATGGATCGGAAAAATAGATTATAGCAGTCTCTCTGATCGGGAAAAACAATCCAGCCCGACCGGCCTCAATTGCTGAGGATGACTTGGCTTGACCCGGCGATGCCGGCGGGCACCGGCACATTGGTCATGTCGTAGTTGGCGTTGAGCACGAGGTTCGGCCCGCCATTCAGTTCCAGCGACTGCGCCACGATAGCGGTATAGGCAGACTGGTCGGCCACCGGCTGCTTGGCATCGACCAGCAGCGTACCCACGGGCAGATAGATGGTGCCGAGCAGCACGCGGGCGTCGTCACTGGTGATCCTGTGCTTCATCTTGACCGTGATCCGGGGGTCTTCGAAGATCAGCAATCCCGCCATCGCACCCTCGGTGGGAGCCGTCAGCGAGACATGGGTGCCGGACCCGAAGACGATCGGGGAGGCATTGCCCGAGAGATAGAAGCCGACGCCTTCGCCCTTCAGCGCCGCATGGCCGGACGCCGAGAGACCACCGTCGCGCAATTCGTAGATGCCCGGCTCGAAGGTCACCTCGGAATTCCCCTGCAGCGAGATGCCGCCGCAATAGACGCCAGGCTGAAGCGTCAGCACCTGGCTGTTGACGACGGTCTTGTAGTGGTCGCATCCGCCAAGATCCGGCGGGATGCGCCTGGCAAGCGGATCCTCGACTGGCGGGCAGTCTGTAATGGGGACGGGCGTGACATTCGCGGAGGCGCTGACCGAAATGCCTCCGGCCGAACACAGGATCATGGCCTTGACCACCGCACCGCCAGCGATCTGCAGCGCATTGCGCGATGTCGAGTTCGAGAACGCACCGCAATTGTTGCCGGTCAGCTTCGCGCCCTTGTCGAGATAGACGGCATTGCCGCTGCCGGAAAGGCCGAGGACGCAGATGTTGTTGCGCCCGACGAAGCGCGCCTGCGATGTGACGTTGACGGGTGTCACGCTGCCGTCGAAGAAATGCATGAAGAAGGGCGACCATGCCTCGCTGATCGTCACCTTCACGGCCGAGAAGTCCTCGATGACGGCAACTTCCAGGCTGAGTTTCAGTGAGGAGAGATCAGAAACGCTGGCGGCCGAGTTTCCGGCCAGCCGGTAGGCCGCGAAGGATCTCACGGCGCTCGCAACCTGCTTGACGTTCGACATGGCCATTGGAATTTCGCGCGCGCCCGCCAGGGCTGCGGCATCGGCAGTGCTCTGCAAATCGCTCCGGACCCGCGTCATCAAGGCGTAGTCGGTCACGATACCGAAGATGCCGAACAGCAGGGGAAGCGACAGCGCGAAGCTCACGGCAATGCCGCCTTTCATGTTCCTGCGCCAGATGGGCCAAACGGAGGTCATCCGGCGCAATGCGGCCAGCATGCGGGACCCGCACTCAAGCATGTTGGGCGTCTTTGCCTGGAACAAGAAGCGACGGCGGAAGAACAATGGCTGCCAGCAGCCCCTGTCCGGGCGCCGTCTGGATCGCCAGCTCGCCGCCATGGGCTTCGCAGATGGCCTTCGCGATGGGAAGTCCAAGCCCCAGGCCATCGGCCGAGCGAGCATATCCCATGTTTTCCTGAATGAAGGGCTGCAGGCATTCCTTGAGCTTCTGCTGGCTGAGGCCCGGCCCCGTGTCCTTGACCGACAGCAGGATCGAGCCATTGGGCCGCACATGGCCCCAGAGTTCCACCGTGCCGCCCTCGGGTGAAAAGCGCACCGCATTGTCGGCCAGCTTCGACAGGGCCTGGTGCAGCAACCGCCCGTCACATTGAAAGCGGGCGTCGTTCTCGGGCGGGCGAACCACGAGCTGCACCTTCTTGCGGGCCGCCTTGGCCTTGAGGCCCGCGAGTCCATCTTCCAGAACTTCGCTCAGGATGCAGATCGAGAACTGGTCGCGCGGATTGCCGGCAACAGCCTTCGACAGCAGCATGATGTCACTGACGATGCCGTTGAGCCGCCGCGCCGCGTCGATGACATGCTCCAGTTCCTGGGCGACGCCAAGGTCGGTCCGGGCGCGCAGCGTGCGGTCCATCACCGACGTGAGGCCGATCAGGGCCGTCAGCGGCGTCTTCAATTCGTGGCTGAGTACCTGGAACATGGCGCTCTTGGTGCGGCTGGCGGCCATGGCCTCCGCCTGCGCGGCCCGCAAGGCCCGTTCGGTCTCGCCATTCCGCATCACGAACTGCACATGATGGAGGAACTGCGGCCAGTTGATAGGCTTGGTGACGAAGGACGACGCGCCGAGCCTGTAGGCCCGCTCGATCTCTTCACGGTCATTGTGGCTGGTGCAGACGATGACGGGCAGGTCCGAGGTCCGGGGGTTCTGGCGGACATGCCGGAGCACCCCGAAGCCATCCAGTTTCGGCATGCTGATGTCAACGACTGCGAGATCGGCCTGCTCGCGGGCCAGCACGGCGACCGCCGCCTCGCCATGCTCCGCCGTCACGACGTTCCAGCCGAGACTCGCGAACTGCCCGGCCATCACTTCGCGGAGAATCGCGTCGTCATCGGCCACAAGCACCTTGCGGCGCGGTGTGTCCGGCGTGCGCGTCTCTGGAGCCGTCAAATTCATCCAGTCCAACCTTTCGGATTCAGACTTAGTCTGCAACCTTTAAGGGTTGGTGATCTCGGGTTTCACAGCCAAATCTTAACAATTCGTGGTTAAGCAAGCCTGCATGCCGACCAGAGAATTGGAGCGACCCGCTCAGATTGCAATGCGAGGCCGCAGCATCGTCCATCGCATCAGCATGCTGCTCGGCCTCGCAATCTTTACAGCTGTCGCCCTGGTGACGGCCATCTCGTCCTATGGCGACGTGACCAGCGACTTCGCTCAGCGCAAGCGCGCACTCGAGGCAACGGGATATGTCTTCGCATCGGCGCTCGCCGATCATGTGGCCCAGCGCAACGAGCAGGAATCGCTTCGTGTCCTGCGCTCCATCAGCAGGCTGCCGGACATTACCTACGCAGCCGTGGTCGGCAATGACGGGAATGCCTTCGCCTCCTTTGGCGGCACCGCCATCATGAGCAATGAAGCCCTCAAGTCCGACATCGGCCTTATGGAAGCCATCCGGACCGGCGTCTATCCGGTGGCCGTCGACATCATCAAGTCGGGCCAGCGGATCGGCCAGGTCATCCTCATCGCCAATGTGTCCGACCTGTCCCGGCAGCTTCTCAACGCACTCCTCACCAGCCTTGCCATTGCCGTCATCGCCATCGGCGTCAGCTTCGCCATCGCGAAGCGCCTGCTCTCGCGCATCACGGGCCCCATCCTGTCGCTGACCGGGGCCATTCAGGACATTCGCGCCACCAGGCGCTATCAGGGCCTCGGCGTCCATCAGGCAGGAGGCGAGACAGGCGTGCTGATCGACAGCTTCAACGCGATGATCGAGGAGATCAGCTCCCGCGACGATGCCCTCGAGAAGCAACGGCAGAACCTCGAATCGACCGTCGAGCAGCGCACTCTCGAACTGCGCCATGCGCGCGATGCGGCAGAAAGCGCCAACGAGGCGAAGTCGAGTTTCCTCGCCACCATGAGCCACGAAATCCGCACCCCCTTGAATGGACTCATGGTCATGGCGGAGCTTCTCGCGGGCGCCGGGCTCGACCAGCGGCTGCAGCGCTATGCGGAAGTCATCGTGAAATCCGGCCAGAGCCTGCTCACCATCATCAACGACATCCTCGACCTCTCCAAGATCGAGGCCGGCAAGCTTCAACTGGAGTGCATTCCCGTCAATCCCGCCGGCGTCGCCGACGACGTCACCAGCCTGTTCTGGGAAAAGGCGTCCTCCAAGGGGCTCGATCTTGCGGCTCGCGTGGCGCCCGGCATGCCGGGAATGGTGCTGGCCGATCCGGTCCGGCTCAACCAGATCCTGTCCAACCTCGTCAACAATGCGCTGAAGTTCACCGAGCGCGGGCATGTCCTGATCAGCCTTCAGTACGAGGCGGGCCATCTCACCATGGCCGTCACCGACAGCGGCATCGGCATTCCCCGCAAGAAGCTCGACCAGCTGTTCCAGGCCTTCTCGCAGGCCGACCAGACCATCACGCGGAAGTTTGGCAGCACGGGCCTTGGCCTCGCCATCTGCAAGCGGCTGGCGGAAGCCATGGATGGTGCCATCGGAGTCCGCAGTGAGCTCGGCAAGGGCTCGACCTTCTGGGTGCGGATACCGCTTGCCGTGTCGGCGCCCGCCGTCCATGCGCATTATCCGCCGCGCCGCGCGGCAATCGCCATCGACGGCCTCGCCTC
>NZ_JBGSOZ010000163.1:0-41041 GCF_041738905.1 Aestuariivirga sp. | reverse complement strand
ACTGGCAAGCGCCTCGATAGACGTGGTAGCTTTCTTCATGGTGTTGCTCTCCATTCAGGATTGAACACCCCGAGCCTACGGCTCGAGGAGAGCAACGCCAACCTCACTCCAATTTTCTACATTGAGCGGGACATCCCCGCGCGCCATCCTTGAACCTGAGTTCGCCGACGCCCGTCTGGATCGAATCCGGCGTGAGGACCGAAGGCGGCGGGTTTGCTGTGAATCGCGTGACGTCTGTGGCCTGTGCGGCGCTGGCAAAGGTCAGCATGACCGAGACCGTGGCCGCTGCAAGCAGATGGAGGGAAATGCTCGTCATAGTTGTCTCCAGCGCGTGTTCAACTTGTGCTGAATACCGTTACCGGAAGTCCCTTGCAACATTCGGTGAGTGATTGCCCCCGAAATCGCTCGCAGCAACTAACTATGCCGTGCGGATATTATCCCCGTCGGTGATCTTGAATCCCAGATGAATGAGCGTGGGTTTCAACTTTCCCTTGCCGAGTTCAGTTTCAGGATAGTGCTGCCTGAGTATCGACCCAAGGCCGGGGAGAGTGACTTTGCCAGATGCCGACAGCTTGGCAATCATCGCCCTGATTTCTGCCTCCAGTTTTTGGCTCACCACGACCTTTGAGGGCGGGGTTGGTTGGGGCGTGATGGTTTGTTGCGGAACCTGTTTCGGGCTTTCGACCGCGGCAGGAACGGGCACGACGACAAACCGGTCGAAGGCCTTCCGCATCGCTGCAGTCGCCTTCTCGTCTCCTATGCCGTGGATGCCCTTTCCATGTTCGCGGACATGCATGGCAAGTTGCGTAAAGTCCGTGTCGCTCGACGCGATCACCGCGCAGTCGAACAGGTTTCGGTGCAGCAACGACACGGCATCGATGGTCAGGGCGAAGTCGGTCGCGTTGTCCTTCTTGCCGCCGCTGGGGGACAGCATGGGCATCAGGTGATGCTCGGCAATCACGCTCGCCCATCCTTGCAGGCTCGCCACATTTCCATAGCAGCGGGCAACCGTCGGCTTTCCGAGGCTTCGGCAGTGATCGAGACAAAACTCAATGCTGCGCGGCGGCATGTTCTCGGCGTCGATGAATAATGCTACCCTAATCTTGCCTGTCATGTCTGGAACCCCGGCTTTGATGCCCGTGCAACGTGATACAGATGTCCGTCCGTCCGCAATCCTCTCGGCGCGGTTCGAAACGCCGATCGGGCCGATGGTGCTGCTGGCCCGCGATGGCGTGTTGCTTCTGCTTGAATTCGAGGATGCAGCCGACCGCGTCGCACGCGAAATGAAGGCGCGCTTCGGCGCGGCCGATCATCAGCCGGCGGATGATCCGTTCGGGCTGGTATCGCGCTTGAAAACCTACTTTTCAGGCGAGCTTGGCGCGATCGAGGGGATCGAGACCGATGGCGGCGGCACCGTGTTCCAGCAGCGGGTGTGGGCTGAACTGAAGCGCATTCCATGCGGCGTCACCATATCCTACGGCGAACTGGCGCGGCGGCTGGGCGACAAGAATGCGATGCGCGCGGTGGGCCTGGCCAATGGGCGCAATCCCATTGCCATCGTGGTGCCCTGTCATCGCGTGATCGGGGCCGATGGATCGATGACGGGCTATGGCGGCGGCATCGCGCGCAAGACATGGCTTCTGGCCCACGAGGGCGTGAAAATCGGGTCGGGTCAGGGCGAGCTGTTCTAGCCGCCACGGCCAAGCCTGGTCATGAAGTAGCCGCCGAACTGGCGCGTAAGCTTCCGCACCGCGACGGAGGGGCCGGGCTCGGCATAGAAGCGCATGATGCGCTCCATCACCTCGCCGACGGTGCCCTCGCTGCTGGGGGTGGAGAGCACGGCAATCGCCATGCGGTTCAGCACGTAATTCTTGGCGCCTTCCTGTACGCGCACCATGCCTTCGAGACGGATCCAGTCATCGGCACGGCTGGTGAAGGCGCCGGCATCGTTGTCGTCCATGTTTTCGGTCACGGACTTCATGATGGCGCGGCTGAAGGGCGCAACGGGAACCGGCGTCTTGCCATACATGTTGGCGAGCGACAGTACGAGCAGTTCCATGAAGCGTTCGCGCGTCGAGGCTTCCGGGTCGATCGGTTCCGGCGCCGGGCGGGCGTCCAGAACGGCGGTGATCTGCCGGACAAGTGTCTCGAGCGGCGAGAGTTCCGTGTGGCCGAACGAAAGCGGGGCGATCTGGTTCATGATCGCCCAGACCTAGCGGGAAGTTTTTGGAATTCCGTTAAGACACAGCCTTAACGGTTTTGCGGTTCCTGAGCACATGCTCATGGGCACCGTCGTAGAGAGCCGAGTCCCGGAAATCATGCGCGTCGAGCACTTGCCCGACAAGGATCAGCGCAGTGCGGGTGAGTTTTGCCTCGCGGACTTTCTTCGCGATGGTCGACAGCGTGCCGCGAATGATCATCTGGTCGGGCCAGGTGATGCGGTAGGCGACGACAACGGGGCAATTGGCACCGTAGTGAGGTGTCAAGGCGCGCTCGATATAGCCGAGATTGCGGATCGACAGGTGGATGGCGAGCGTCGCCTTCGAGCGGCCAAGCTCTTCCAGCGTTTCGCCATCGGGCATGGCGGAGGCCTGCATGGCGGTGCGGGTGAGGATCACCGTCTGCGCGATCTCCGGCAGGGTGAACTCTGTCTTGAGAACGGCTGCGGCGGCGGCGAAGGCAGGCACACCCGGCGTCACGTCATAGTCGATGCCGAGCTTGTCGAGACGGCGCATCTGCTCAGCGATTGCTCCGTAGAGCGACGGATCTCCGGAATGGACGCGGGCGACGTTCTGGCCCCTTGCGTGCGCGGCCTCGATCTCGGCGATGATATCGTCGAGCGTCAGGGGTGCGGTATCGATGACGCGGGCGCCTTCCGGTGCTGCCTTGACGATCTCCTCCGGCACCAGAGAGCCGGCATAGAGGCACACGGGGCAGGACTGGATGAGCCTGAGGCCACGCACGGTGATGAGGTCTGGTGCGCCGGGGCCGGCGCCGATGAAATGAACGGTCATTCCGCTGCTTCTCTCTTCTTGGCGTAACCGCGCGGCGTATAGGCATAGGTCTGCCCGTCACCACGCCGAAAGGACTTGGACTGCGATGAACCGACCATCACGAGGGTGAGCATGTCGACATCGTCCGGATTGAACTCGGCGAAGCGCACGATCCGCACCTTCTCCTCCGGCCGCCCGAGGTTGGAGGCGATGATCACCGGCGTATCGGCGGGGCGATGGCGTGCCAGAATGGCGAAGGCGCGTTCCAACTGGTCGCGGCGTTTCAGGGAGCGCGGATTGTAGAACGAGATCACGAAGTCGCCCTCGGCTGCGGCCGTCACCCGCTTCTCGATCGCCTCCCAGGGGGTGAGCAAGTCGGACAGTGAGATGCAGCAGAAGTCGTGGCCGATCATCGCACCCGCCTTGGCAGCAGCGGCCTGGAACGCCGATATGCCGGGGATGACGTTCACCTCGATGCGGCAGGGCTCGAGGTCGATGATCTCATAAACGAGCGCTGCCATGGCGTAGATGCCGGCATCGCCTGAGCAGACGAGGGCGACACGCTTGCCCTGCTTGGCGAGATTGATGGCATGGCGCACACGGTCTTCTTCGCCGCCGAGGGGGAAGCGGTGTTCGATTTGTTCTGACTTTGCGTCGGCAACCAAGTCAAGGTAAAGTCCGTATCCAACCCAGTCTGTCGCATACCACAGCGCGTGTCCGGCTTCACGACTGCGCATTTCTTCATTGCCGGGGCCTACACCAACGACCCAAATTTGACCAACGGGTCGACCCAGGGGCGAGAAATTTGGTATAGGCGAACATGCAACGGCACATGTGACGCGTGCGCTTTTAGTCTTGGGAACAATGAGCTCCGCATCTGGACCAATAGATGCGAGAGCTGCAGCCTCGGCAACACTTGCGACACCCACTTCTGACTGGACAATTTCAGAAGGGTTCTTGACCTTGTGCAATTGCTTCTGGAGTTCCTCAGCACTGAACAATCGAAATCTGCTATCAAATCTGAATTCTGTTCGCAGACCGCGTTCGTCCTCTTTCAGGTCAATTGTTGCATAAGCAGCCACTGCACCGAAATGAATGTTGTTCTCGCGCCTAACCTGTTCGATCAGTTCTTCGACTTCAGATGCCGACGCGCCTCGCACGCAGCCGATACCAATCGCCAGCGTAGAAGCAATAAACACGAGATGATCTGGCGAGCCTTTAATGTCCTGATGGGTTATTGTTATCTTCAGTTGCGCGGAAGGAGACTGCGGTAACTCCGATAGCCACGGAGCGTGACCTTCAATCCTCACAGGCTCACCATCAAGCACTCGTACCGCAAAGTCCTTGTAGTCTGCGTAGTTGGAGAGGAAGTATCCATCCGGCGGGTCGTCGAGAGCATTCCCTGCGCTGAAGAGTTGGTTTGTCACCCCAAACGATACAAACTCAGAGCCAAGTTCTTTGGCTATCTGCTTGGCGATACGATGTGCACCATGGCTGGTGCCGAGGAGAGGCATAACAAATTTGGCTTGGTAATGACAAACCACCACCGGCGGATCGTCGTACTTGCTCCCAAGCAGCGGTGCCAAACTGCGTATGACAATCGGCACTGCAATCATCGCAATGATAGGTCGACCGATCCGGTAAGCAGCTTGTAGAGCGGGAACAAGATTCTCACCGCGCGCAAGAATTAGTTCTGCACCAGCAGCCTCCGCGACCTGCGAGGGCACTCCGTTGCTATCGCCTCTCGCTATAACAACAGCCCGCTTCACCATGCTTCCGCACCAGTGTAGACGAGAATGGTTGAGAAATAGGGCAGGGTGTCTTCTGTGAAATCGGCGAGCGGGATAATTTGTTGATCCTCGTGCGTGGCTTTGATGATGACATGGGCTCTGGTGGCGAGATCGAGAAGACCGAGGATGTTCCTGATCTTGGGTAGGTGACGGCCAACTTTGATGATGGCAGCGCTTTCCGACGTCATCAGTTCCTCGCGCAGGCGGTCGGCTTCGAGCGTTGCGGGCAACACCTTGACGACTTCGTTCCGTGCGGAAAGCGGGCGGCCCATGGCCGCGGCTGAGGCGGTGATGGAGGTGACGCCGGGCACGACGATGGTCGGATAATCCCTCGCGAGCCGCGCGAAGAGATACATGAAGCTGCCATAGAAGAAAGGGTCGCCCTCGCACAGCATGACCACGTCACGGCCAGCTTTCAAATGAACCGCAATCGCGGCGGCGCCGAAGTCATAGGCCTTCTCGCCCGGCTCGCGCTCGACGCGCATGGGCATGTCGATGACGAGATGCTCGGCGTCATCCGGAATGAAGGGGAGGGCGATGTCGCGGGCGGTGGAGTCCTTTCCGTTGGCCACGAGATAGGCGATGACGGGCGCTGTCGAGATCAGGCGCCAGGCTTTCACCGTCATCAGTTCAGGGTCGCCGGGGCCGACGCCTACGCCATAGAGGGTGCCGCGCTTCACCATGGTTTCCGCGTCCGCCATTGAGTAACGGCCATCCGGGGCTTCAATGCCCGTAGGCGCCCGACATGGGTGAGGTGAGAGACTTCCATGCGGACGAGGTCGCCGCCGTTCTTTTCGTGCAGGTCGTAGAGATGCAATTCACCCTCGATGGTGACGACGTTGACGACCATGGTGCCGCCGGGCTTCAGCCGGTCCCATGAGGTTTCAAAAACACCGGGGATACCCAATCCACCGCCGATGAAGACGGCATCGGGTGCCGGTTGGCCTGCAAGCGAGTCCGGTGCCTTGCCGCGGATGATTTTGAGGCGGGGCGTGCCGAGGCGGTCGGCGTTGGTTGCGATCATCGCAAGGCGCTCGACGTCATGCTCGAAGGCGATGGCCTCGCAGCCGCGGCTGCTGCGCATCCATTCGATGGCGATCGAGCCGCAGCCGGCTCCCACATCCCAGAGGAGCTTGTCAGGCGATGGCGCGAGCGCTGCGAGCGTTGCAGCACGGACCTCACGCTTGGTGAGCTGCCCGTCATGTTCGTACGCGTCATCGGGAAGGCCCGCGAGCCGGGACAGTATGATCGCATCAGCTGAGGCGACGCACTGGATGGCGAGCGTGTTGAGTGGCGAGAAGGCTATAGCGGGGACGGAGCGAGCCGTGAAGGACGATATCCGTTCGCGGTCTCCCCCCATGTTCTCGAGCACGGTCATGGTGCTGTTGCCAAAACCGCGCGCGACAAGGCGGCGGGCCACTTCGGCAATGGTCGTTTCGTCCTCGGTCAGGACCAGCAGGCGAACGCCCGGCTGGATGAAGGGCTCGATGCCGGCCGCCGGACGGCCATGAAGTGTTAGCGTGTCACAATCGGGCAGCGACCAGCCGACGCGCGACGCCGCCAGCGAGAAAGCCGACAAGTTGGGGATGACAGTCATCTCGGCGAAGGGGATGAACTCCATCAGCTTCCGCGCCACGCCATAGTTCATCGGGTCACCGGTGGCGAGGATGACGGTCTTGCGGCCCTTGAGCGGTTTCAACTGGTCGATGACAGCGGCAAACGGCTGCGGCCACTCATGGACCTCAGCCTTGTGGGTGGGCAGCATCGCAAGTGTGCGCTCCGATCCGACGAGGGCGTCCGCCTCGGCGATGGCATGGCGGGCGCTGGCGGATAGTCCTTTCCAGCCGTCTTCGCCGATCCCGGCGATGGTCAGCCACTTCATCATGTCTCATCCCGTGTCATCGCGTTGACGACGGCGGCGGCCATGGCGGAGCCACCCTTGCGGCCCAGCAGCGTCGCATAGGGAATGCCGCGCGGATCGGCCACAAGCTCCGCCTTGGATTCGGCAGCACCCACGAAACCCACCGGCATGCCGACGATGGCCGCCGGCTTTGCCGCGCCATTATCGATAAGTTCGAGAAGGGCAAAGAGGGCGGTCGGCGCATTGCCGATGACGACGAGGCTGCCCTTCAATTTCGGCACCCAGAGATCGACTGCCGCCGCCGACCGTGTGGTCTTGCGCTGCAGGCCGATGGCTCGCGCCTTCGGATCGTTCAGTGTGCAGACGACATTCAGCGACTTGTCGATGATGCCGTGATGAACCATTTCGGCATCGACGAAGATCGGCATGCCGTTCTGGATGGCACGGTTTGCAGCCTTGAGGAAATCCGGTGAAATGCGGAGATCGGCCGCGATCTCTGGCATGCCGCAGGCGTGGATGACGCGGGTGGCAATTCCATGCGCCTCCTTCGGCAGCTTCGAGAAATCAGCCTCGGCGCGGATGATCTCGAAGGAGCGCGCGTAGATCGCCTGCGGGTCGCGGAGATAAGGGATCACTTCTTCATCATGCTCTTGGGGCCGAGCGGATGATCCGCATGCGGGTAGGGGGCGTGGGTATGTCCATGATCATGGTCGTGGCTGTGTCCATGGTCGTGGCTGTGTCCATGGTCGTGCGAATGATCATGGCCATGTGAATGATCATGGCCGTGGTGATGGCCTGAAACTCCGGCCAGCAGCTTGTCCGGATCGACGGCGAGAACCTTGGCCTTCTTCGGCATGGTCTTGCACATGGAGTTGCAGACGCCGTCGCAGTATTCGCAGTCTTCCGCTGTGCCGATGCCCTCGACGTGATGGTGATGGCTCTCCTGAACCGCGCCCACGTCGGCCTCGAAGCCCAGAACCTGCGTGCGGTACTTGCACATCTGGCAATTCATGGCGATGTCGCCCGTCAGGATCTGCTCGATTCGTTCCTGGAAGGTGGCGATCACCGAGTCATGGTCGTTCAGATAGGGCGCCTTCACGAACTCGATCTCAGGGTGGCGTGCGGCGACGGCATCAACTGCATTGTAGATGCGGTCCACAAGAATGCCAGTGAAGAGGAAATAGGGAAATACGACGATACGTTTGTAGCCAAGGCGCGTGGCATGCTCGAGGCCGGGTTCGACCAGCGGGAAGGTGACGCCCGAATAGGCGGTCTCCGCCCAACCAAAGCCGAAGCCCTCCCACAACAGGCGCGTGACCTTCGAGACGTTGGAATTGGCATCGGGGTCCGATGCGCCGCGCCCCACGACGACGAGCAGCGTCTCGTGTTTCGGCACGCCAGGGCCTGCCTTGTCGAGCGCTTCCTGCACGCGGTCGCCGGCGGCGCGCATCATCTTGGGGTCGATGCCCAGTTCCTTGCCATAGTCGATGCGGAGGCCGTTGGCGGCGGCATAGGTGTTCAGCACCGAGGGGATGTCATTCTTGGCGTGGCCCGCCGCAAACAGCATTCCGGGCACAGCAAGAACGCGGGTGACACCCTGTTCCTTCAGCTTGTCGAGTCCGGTGCGGATGATGGGCGTGGCGAATTCGAGATAGCCGTATTCGACCGGATACTGCGGAAGGCGTTGCTTCAAATGCTCGGACAGCACGGCGAATTCGCGCACCGCGTCCTTGTCGCGGCTACCATGGCCGCAGAGCATCACACCCAGTTTTTCAGACATGCTTCCGCCTTCCGTTAAAGCAGCATCACCGGGAAATCCGGTCCGGAAGGCAGCCCCGGCATTGGCCCCCGATTGGGTCGGCCGCACCGGAATTTGCTCTCAGTCCCATCGCTGGGGACGCTGCGAAGCCTCTTCTAGTCCCGACCCGGATTTGTCACAAGCCGGAAAGCGGCGTCTCAGAACTCGATCCCGGCCTGGGCTTTCACGCCTGAGCGGAAGGGGTGTTTCACCTGTTCCATCTCGGTCACAAGGTCGGCGATCTCGATGAGCTCGTCCTTGGCGTTGCGGCCTGTGACGATGAGATGCTTGTCGGCGGGCTTGTTCTTCAGTACCTCCAGCACTTCGTCGAGCGGCAGGTAGTCGTAGCGGAGCACGATGTTGAGTTCGTCCAGCAGCACCATCTTGTAGTCCGGGTCGGCGATCATCTTCTTCGCCTCTTCCCATGCGGCACGGGAATGCGCGATGTCGCGCTCGCGGTCCTGGGTTTCCCATGTGAAGCCTTCGCCCATGGCCTTGATCGTCACGAGGTCGGGGAACTTCTCCAGCACAGTGCGTTCGCCCGTGCCCCAGGCTCCCTTCACGAACTGGATGACGCCCGACTTCATGCCGTGGCCGACGCAGCGGAAGACCATGCCGAAGGCGGCGGTGGACTTGCCCTTGCCCTTTCCGGTGTGGACGATGAGCAGGCCCTTCTCGATGGTCTTGCCGGCCATGATCTTGTCGCGGGCGGCTTTCTTCTTCGCCATCTTCTCGTGGTGGCGGGCGTTGTCGTGGTCGGTCTCAGGCGTTTCGTCGGTCATCGGGATAGCTCCTCGAGATGATCATAGGCTGAATTGAGCTTCGGCGTCCAAAGGCCGCGTTGAGCCGCCTCGCGGAAGCGTTCGGCGATTTCCCTCAGCGCGGCGGGATTGTTGGCGCGGATGAATTCGCGGGTCGGTTCGTCTGCCAGAAAGGCATCGTAGGCGAGGTCGAAATGGTGCGTGCGGACGGCACCCGTGGTGGCGGCGAAGGCGAACATGTAGTCAACGGTGGCGGCGATTTCGAAGGCGCCCTTGTAGCCGTGGCGCTTCACGCCGTCGATCCACTTCGGGTTCACCACGCGAGACCGCATAACGCGGCCCACTTCTTCCTCAAGCGTGCGGATGACGGGACGTTCGGGCCGCGAGTGGTCGTTGTGGTAGACGCGCGGGCGGTTGCCCGAGGCCTGTTCCACCGCCGCAGTCATGCCGCCCTCGAACTGGTAATAATCGTCCGAGTCCAGAAGATCGTGCTCGCGGTTGTCCTGGTTGTGCACCACGGCCTCGATGCGCTTCAGTCGCTCGGTGAAGGTCTTCTCGTCATTCACGCCATGCGCCGTTGCGCCATAGGCATAGGCGCCCCAGGTGACGTAAGCCGCCGCAAGGTCGGCACGATCCGTCCAGATCTTTTCGTCGATCAGGGCCTGGAGGCCTGCGCCATAGGCTCCCGGCTTGGAGCCGAAGATGCGATGGCCGGACATGGCGGTCGCGTCTGTCGATGCAATGCCTGAGGCGTGCAGAGATTTCGCCTCGGCCTTCATGCGCGCGGCCAGCGGGTTGTCGGCCTCGTCCTCATCCAGAGCACCCACGGCGCGGATCGCCTTGTCGAGAAGTTCGATCTGCGAGGGAAAGGCATCGCGGAAGAAACCTGAAATGCGCAGCGTCACGTCGACGCGCGGACGGCCGAGTTTCGCCAGCGGAATGATCTCGAAGCCGGTGACCCGCCAGCTTGACGGTTCCCATAGGGGCCTTGCACCGATGAGGGCCAGCACCTGTGCAATGTCGTCGCCGCCGGTGCGCATGTTGGAGGTGCCCCAGGCCGAAAGACCAAGCGCCTTCGGATACTGGCCAAAATCCTGGAAGTGACGCGTCAGAAGGTCCTCGGCGGACTTCTGGCCCAGGTTCCAGGCGGTGGGCGTGGGCACGGTGCGATTGTCGAGGGAATAGAAGTTCCGGCCCGTGGGAAGAACATCGAGCCGGCCCCGCGTCGGAGCGCCGGATGAACCGGGGGCGACGAAGCGGCCAGAGAGACCCCTCAGGAGCGAGGCGATTTCATTGTGGCCGCAGGACCGCAGGTTCGGGCGGATGAAGGTTGCAATGGCTTCGAGGACGGCGCTTGTGGCTTTGCCCTCATCCGTCCTTCGGGCACCTTCTCCCATGCGGTGCACGGGAGAAGGGGAAAGGAGGGAGGCCGCATAAAGCTCCAGCCGTTCCACCGTGTCGCCATTGGTGCGCCATGGATCGGTGGAGAGAGCGGTCAGTTTCTCTGGACGGGAGCCGGTCCACGGTTCACCCAAATCAGAGTTCAGCGGATCAAAATCACCGAAGCCGAAATCATTGCTCAGGGCACGGATCAATGACTGGTCGCCGCCTTCACCAAGCCCGCGCGGCACGCGGGTGAGGGCGACGAGCAAATCGGTTTCGAGCCGGCCTTCCGGCGACGATCCAAGAATGTGGAGGCCGTCGCGGATCTGGGCTTCCTTCAGGTCGCAAAGATAGGAGTCGAGACGCTGGAGGTCCGTGTCGTCATCGCCCGTGAACCCGGCGTCCAGGTCAAGGCGTGAGGATTTCGTGAGGTCGAGGATGTCGCGCCGGAGGGAGTCGCGGCGGCGGCGGTCGAGGCCCGCGGCGAGGTAGTATTCATCGACAAGGGCTTCGAGGTCTTTCAACGGGCCATAGGTCTCGGCGCGCGTGAGGGGCGGCGTCAGGTGGTCGATGATGACGGCGCCGGTGCGGCGCTTGGCTTGCGTCCCTTCGCCGGGATCGTTGACGATGAAGGGGTAGAGCTGCGGCAATGGCCCGAGGGCGATTTCGGGCAGGCATGCCTCAGTCAGGGCATTGGCCTTGCCCGGCAACCATTCGAGATTGCCGTGCTTGCCATTGTGAATGACCGCATGTGCGCCGAAGTGATGGCGGACCCAGAAATAGAAGGCAAGGTAACTGTGCGGCGGCACGAGGGCGGGGTCATGATAGGTCGACTTCGGATCGATGTTGTAGCCGCGTGCCGGCTGGATGGCGACGGCGGCATTGCCGTAGAGCTTGACGGGCAGGTGGAATGCGCCGTCGGAAAAGAAGGGATCGCCGGATGGTTCGCCCCAGCGCGTGGTGATCTGTGTACGGACTGTTTCGGGGAGAGTGGAGAAGTGGACGAGGTAGTTTTCCAGACTTAGCACTATTCCGTCATGCCCGGACGTGTTCCGGACATCTTCACCGCTAGATGGCCGGGACGAGCCCGGCCATGACGAGATCTTGGAAGGCGCGTTGGTCGGTCCGCGCTGTAAGTCCTCCACGATGCCGTTGCCTGTCGCTGGATATCCGTCCACGGAATATCCTTCTGCCGTCATCGCATCGAGCATCGCCACCGTGCTCGCGGGCGTGTCGTAACCCACGCCATTGGCAATGCGGCCGTCCTTGTTGGGGTAGTTGGCGAGAATGATCGCTACCTTGCGCTCCGCCGCAGGAGCGCCGCGCAGCCGGGCCCAGTTGGCCGCGAGGTCGGCCACGAATGCCACGCGATCCGGCACCGGTTTGTAGGTCACGATCCGGCATTGGGTGCCCTCGTGCCAGTGGGTATCGGCCTTGAAGGAGATGGCGCGCGACATGATGCGGCCGTCGAGTTCGGGGAGCACCACGTTCATGGCGAGGTCGCGGGCATTGAGGCCCTGGGCACTTGCGGCCCAGCTTTCTTCCAATGAACCGGAGAGAACGACCTGCAGAACCGGGCAATCGTGAGATGCCAGTGGATCGGTGCCGCCACCGGAGGCCACGGCGAAGCTGGTGGCGTTGAGGATCACATCCGGCGAACGGACCTGCAGACCTGCAGACAGGACGTCGATGCTGGCCCTGTCCTTCAGGCTCGCAACGTAGAAGGCCTTCGTGCCGATGCCGCGCTCTTGCAGGGCATCGATCAGGGCATCGATGGGGGCGGTCTGGGCGCCTTCCAATACCGAACGGTAGAAGGTGATGGCCGCGAGCGGAGTTCCATCGCGCGATGTATCGCGATAAAGTCCTGCCTTCGGCAATTCGGCGGCGGGTTCGGGTGCTGGCGTGCCGTGAAGCAGATGCTGGCAATAGGCGAGGAAGGCCGACGCATTGGCGCTGCCGCCGGTCACCAGATACTGCCGCAGCCGCTCGCAGTGATGGGGCGCTATGGTCGAGCGGCGCGTGAGGTCCGGGTCGGGCTGCGCATCGCCCGGAAGCACCGCCAGCATGATGCCGGTCTCGCGGGCCAGGCCCTCGATCTGGTCGAGGCCATAGCTCCAGTAGGAGGCTCCACCGAGCAGGCGCAATACCACGAGCTTCGCCTTCGAGAGTGTCTTCTCGATATGGAGGTCGACGGAGAGATTGTGCTGAAGCTGGAGGATGTTCGCCAGCCGGAGCGGGCAGGGAGCTGCATCGTGGGCGCGTGCCAGACTTGCAAGCTCGCTGTCCGCGGCCGAGAGCACGGCGAGTTCGGCTGGAGACTGGTTGAGATCGACGGCCTCGGCAGAACCGTCGATCACGCCCGATGTGGTGGCGAGAAGATGCATCAGCCTCGCAGCATGGCCTCGATGGCGGCGCGATCCATGTGCTTCTCTCCGATGACCACAATCTGCGTGCCGCGCGCCTCCTCCGCCTTCCATGGGCGGTCGAAATAGCTGTTGAGGCGGGGGCCAACGCCCTGCACCAGAAGCCGCGCGGGCGATCCCTTGACGTCGGCAAAGCCCTTGAGGCGAAGAACGTCATGCGTTGCGATTGTTGTTTCAATGCGCCTGAGGAGCGCCGCACGGTCAGAGACTTCACCCAGGCTGACGATGAAGGTGACAAAGTCGTCGTGGTCGTGCTGCTGTTCGCCCTCCATCTCATGGTGCGAGAGGCGGTTGTGCATGTCGTCCTCAGCCGAAGCGCCCAAGCCCAGAAGGGCCGCGATGTCGATGACGCCGTGGCGGGTAGGCACGAGACGGGTCCCGGCACGCACGAGGCCCTTGAGGTCACCCGTCACCTGGTCCTGTTCCGCACCATCCAGCAGATCGGTCTTGTTGAGGATCACCATGTCGGCGCAGTTGAGCTGATCCTCGAAGAGTTCCTCGATGGGGTTCTCATGTTCGAGGTTGGGGTCTGCCTCGCGCTGGGCCTGCACGGCCTCTTCGTCGTCGGCGAAGCGGCCCTCGGCCAGCGCCTTTGCGTCGACTACCGTCACCACGCCATCGACGGTCACGCGCGACTTGATCTCGGGCCAGTTGAAGGCGCGCACCAGCGGCTGGGGCAAGGCCAGGCCCGAAGTCTCGATCACGATATGCTGGGGCGGGTCGGGGCGGTCGAGAAGCTTCTTCATGGTCGGCACGAAATCGTCAGCCACGGTGCAGCAGATGCAGCCGTTGGCAAGCTCGATCACGTCTTCCTCGCGGCAGGCATCGACGCCGCAGCCCTTCAGGATCTCGCCATCCACTCCGACATCGCCGAACTCGTTGATGATGAGGGCGATGCGGCGGCCTTGCGCGTTCTCCAGCATGTTGCGGATCAGCGTCGTCTTTCCGGCGCCGAGGAAGCCGGTGATGACGGTGGCGGGGATTTTCTGCGTGCTCATGTGGCTTGAATGTCCTTGGCGTAACGGCTGAAGGCCGCTCCTAAGAATATGCCGATCAGCGACCACATGATCGCGTTGGCGGCGATTGCGTTGGCGGCGAAGGCGGCGGCGAGGCTCGACGGAACGGCACTTTCATGGCTCACGGGCGCGGGGGCGCCGATGATGTGGGGAAGGCCGATCAGCACGATCGCCACCGCAATGGCCCAGGTCTCGCGCCGTGTCGCCAGAAGATAGAGCGCGGCGGCGGTGGCGGCGATGGTGCCCACCCACCAGAGCTGGCGTGCGAAGAGATCGCCCGCCGGCATGCCGGGCAGTTCCGGCGGCAGCCCGGCACTGGGCGCGATGGTCACCGCGATGAACCCGCACAGGCCCCAGATGATGCCGTTCTCCCGTGTTATGGGAATCCCCGTGAGCAGCGACAGGCCCGCAAGGATTGCCGCAAAGGCAGCGCCCGACATGGCAGCGGTGACCGTCGTGCTCAGCGTGCGCTGCCAGCCGTCTGCCGGGGTCCAGCCTTCGCCATGGTCGTGGGCTTCCTCAGGCGCCGCCGCGGTGCCGGTTCCTTCGGCAGGCGCGGCCGTTCCGCCGTGATCATGCGTATGGTCATGGCCTTTCGCTTCGTAGGTCTCGGCTTCAAGAATTAGGGGTGTCAGCCGCACATGCTGGATGGCGCCCATGATCAATCCCGCCGCGATCCCTGCCAGGAGCGCGGCGAGCACAACTCGCCCGATCATATGATGATGCGGCTGCTTAGTGGCAGGGGAAGCCGATGGCGTGGCGGGTGTCGTGCGCGGTGTTGTGCGCCACGGCCATGTTCGACAGGCCGACAGCGAAGAACAGCGTGGCGCCGACAAACACCAGCGCGAGGCCAGCGGCAACACGGTTGGACAGCGACAGGGAAGAAGACGAAATGCGAGCGGTCATGAACACCCTCCGTGGTGACCAGTTTCAAACCGGGCAGTGATGCCCGACGGCGATTGCGTGGCAGGTCTCCTGACTTGCGGGTCTCTGAACCTCGGCGGCCTTCCCGGTTGCCCAGTGGCCAAGGTTGCCGAAGCCCTCTCCGCTCACAGTTGCGGGGGCAGTCACGGTTTTGGCCCCGATTGGGTCGTCCGCACCGTGTTCCCTGTTCGGCCCTTTGCCTTCTGGCTCCGGGCACCACACGCCACTCTTGTGACAGGTCCGGGACCGGTTCGTCAACTCCCAGAAACCGCGTCGGCGTCCAAAAACGACACGCTTTTCAGCGGGCCGTTAAGCACCTGGAAACCCAGATTGGCGTTCCGGGAAACCCGTCTTTAACCCTATTCTACCAATACTGGCGCCCATGAGCGTCCGTACCCAGTTTCTCGCGTCTGTCTGTTCCGCGTTTCTCGCTGCAAGTGCAGCTGTTTCCGGTGCGGCAGCCGCCACCACCCAAAACCAGCTGGTTTCGCAGGCCTACAAGGCGTTGCAGGTTGGCGATGCCGCCTCGGCGGTGACGGCCTACAGCAAGGCCATCGAGTCGCGCAAACTGGAGCCCGAGGTTCTGGCCAATGCGCTGCTCAACAGGGGGCTGGCCTATCAGCGCCTCAACGAGCACGAGTTCGCGATCGACGATTACACCGCGGCCATGCGGGTCGATGCGATGTCGGGAAATCTCCGGGCGCTCGCGCTCTACAATCGCGGCCTCTCTTACCAGCGCCTGCAACGCAATGCGGAAGCGATCGAGGACTTCACGTCGGCGCTCTTCCTCGATAGCCAGTTCAGCCATGCCTATTACAGCCGTGGCACGCTGCTGCGCGATGGCGGGCAGCATCTTTTCGCGCTCGCCGACTTCGACAAGGCGCTGCGCTTCAACTATCCCGATCCGGCCCGCGTCTACTTCGCCGAGTCGCTGACCTACGAGAAGCTGAAACGTACAGGCGATGCGCGCAATGCGTTGAACAAGGCGCTCGATGCCAACCCGAAGTACGAACCGGCTGTACAGCGCCTCGCGGTGCTCGAAGGCAGGCGGCAGCCCATCCTGGCGTTGGCGGCCGCGTCGGATCAGATGGCGACCGCCGCTGTGACCCCGGCCAAGCCCAAGCTTCCGGAAGCGTCCGCGCCTTCGGCTGAACTCATGGGTGAAACGCCTGACGTCACGGTGGCTGAGGCATCGGCCAAGAAGTTTACCGACCGCGTGCCGCCCGAAGCTGAAACCCAACGGGTGGCCAAGATCGTCGCGGCTTCGGCCGCGCCCGATGAGGGCGAGAAGATTCTGGCCGTCGAGACCGTGCCGGAAGAGCCCGCTGACGAGGCAGCGGCTCCTGCTGAAGCAGTTTCGGAGACTGCGGCTGCGCCGAGGATCACCGGATGGGCGGTTCAGCTGGCCTCTGCCTCCACCGAGGATGCGGCCTGGTCTGTCTGGAAGAAGATGAAGGTCCGCAACAAGGCGCTGGCATCCAAGGAGCCGGTTGTCGTTCGCGCCGACCTCGGAACCAAGGGCATTTTCTATCGCGTCCGCCTCGTTGGCTTCGATAGCCAGAACGCAGCCAACAGCGAATGCTCAAAGCTGAAATCCAAGGGCGTACGCTGCTACATCAGCAAAGCTGCATCGTAGGAAACATGGTCCGAAAGGCCCGGAGCGAAGGATCATCTCCCTCGCTCCGGGCTTTCATTATTTTTCGGACCAGCGAGAGGTATCCGGACCCGGCTGACCTTCCTCTGCAGCCAGGCAATCCATCTTGTTCATAAAATTGACCCGCATCGATTAGCTGCTTCCTAAGAGGCATTGGATTACGTAGGGGCAGGAGTTACCCTTACATGTCCCTGATCAATGATTTTCAACAACTCATGCAGCCGACCGAGGAAGATTGCATCCCGGCCGACCCGCGTTTCGACGTTCATCTTCCGCCAGGAAGGCAAACCGCGTGCGAGCCGGATGTGGTGGCGCTCATGCGGATCGCCCATACTTCGCTGGTCGGCGAGATCATTTCGCGCATTCATGCCCAGAGTCCCGAATTCTTCGAGTATCTCGTCATCGATGTACTTCTGGCCATGGGCTACGGTAGCCGCCGCACGGAGATGACACAGCGCCTTGGCCGGTCGGGCGACGGAGGAATCGACGGACTGATCGCGCTTGACGAACTGGGCCTCGACCTCATCTACATTCAGGCGAAGCGGCTGAGGCCCGGCATTCCGGTTCCCATCGGAGAGATCCGCGACTTCGCCGGAAGCCTCGAGGCACGCCACGCTGGCAAGGGCGTCTTCGTCACAACCACGCATTTCTCGCCCGGTGCCACCGAATTCTGTGCCCGGCTGACACGCCGCGTGGTCCTGCTCGATGGAACACGGCTCGCCGAGTTGATGGTGCGCTTCAACATCGGCGTGAAGATCGAGCAATCCTTCTTCCTGAAGCGGATCGATGGTGGATACTTCACTCCAGCAAGAATGCCGGGCAATATCCCGGCAAGTGCGGTGAGAAAGCCGTCCTGAAGGAGAGGGCTATTCCTTCAGCAGGAACGTCACCTTCATGTTCACCCGCCATTCGGCGATCTTCCCGTTCTTCACCACGCACTTGATGTCCTGAACCCACGCACCCTCCACGTTGTCCAGCGACGTATCGGCGCGGCGGATGCCATTCTCGACGGCATCCTCGATGCTCTTCGGCGATGAGGCAGTGAGTTCTATGACCTTGGCAACAGCGTTGGACATGAGTCTGATCCTTTCCTGACGGGTTGGGGAAAACAGCCCATGGCCGGTTTCCTCATGCACAAGGCTAACATATGATGGCCATTCCTGTTCGAAACAATTTGGTGTCATGCCCCTTCATATTCTCAAGCTCTGCGTCGGCGTTTCCGAAATCGATGAGCTCGAATCCTGGGTGAAGGATTGCCGCAAGGGTCTCGACACGCTGAACCATGTCACACGCATGTTTCCCAGGCGGAAAGACGAGATTGTGCCCGGGGGGTCTCTGTATTGGGTGATCCGTGGCATGGTGCTGTGCCGACAGCCGATCGCCGCGCTCGAATCCGTGACGGGTGCGGATGGCATCGAGCGCTGCCGAATCGTGTTCAAGCCGCAGATCATTCCGGTGCGCCCCATCCCTAAGCGCGCCTTCCAGGGCTGGCGCTATCTGGAAGAAGCAGATTGCCCGCCCGATCTTCCGAAATCCGCAAAGGCTGAAGGAATGCCCGAGAAGATGCGGCGCGATCTGGCCGAGCTGGGGTTGCTATAGGTCAGGCCCTGGCCGCGGTCAGACTGCAATATTGTCGATCAGCCGCGTCTTTCCGAGCCATGCGGCGGCGATGAGGCGCAGGGGTTCGTCCTTGTGCTGCGGAATCGCGAGGCTCTCGGCATTGCGGGCGGTGACGTAGTCGACCTTGAAGCCCTGCACCATCAACATGCGGGTGGCGGAACGGGTAGCCGACTGCGGGTTGATGCCGGAGCGGATGCGTTCGGCGGCGGTCTGCAGGCTGCGGTAGATGGCGATGGCCTGCTGGCGCTCGGTCTTCGTCAGGTAGACATTGCGCGACGACTTGGCGAGACCGTCGTCTTCGCGAACGGTAGGCACGCCGATCACTTCGATGGGGATGTCGAGGTCACTTACCATGCGGGTGACGACCTTGAGCTGCTGGTAGTCCTTCTCGCCGAACATGGCGAAGTCGGCGCCGGTCTGGATGAAGAGCTTGGCGACGACAGTCGCCACGCCATCGAAGAAATGTGGCCGGAAGCGGTCTTCGAGGCCGACCTTTGCGGGGCCGGAGAGCGTAATCGTGGTGGCAGCGCCCGCTGGATACATTTCCTCCGGGGCTGGCGAGAAGATCAGATGGGTGCCCGCCTTGCCGAGTTTCCGCACGTCGCCGTCCTCGTCGCGCGGGTACTTGCCGAGGTCTTCTGTTGCCGCAAACTGCTGGGGGTTGACGAAGATCGTTGTGATGACGCGGTCGGCGCGCTTCAGTCCTTCCGTGACAAGATGGGTGTGGCCGGAGTGGATGGCACCCATGGTGGGCACCACCGCGTAAGTCAGGCCTTCAGCACGCCACCTGGCGGTCTCGCGGCGAAGGGCTGCGATGGTGCGGACGAGTTTCGGTTTCATCGGCGGGAGTCTTTGGGAATCGACAGGGGAAGCGTTGGGCTTTCCTTTACCTCCTCCATGACGAAGTAGGAATGGGTACTCTCGACCATGGGCAGCGCGCCCAGCACGCCGCCGAGGATATCGCGGTATTCGCCCATGTCGCGGACGCGGATCTTGAGAAGGTAGTCGAAGCCGCCGCCGACCATGTGGCATTCGAGGATCTGCCTGACCGGCTTCACGGCGGCGTTGAAGGCGCGCAAGGTCGCCTCGTCGGTTGACTTGAGACTCACAGTGACGAACACCATCAGCGCCTGGCCGAGGGCTTTGGGCGCAAGGCGCGCGTGAAATCCGGTGATGACGCCATCCTGCTCCAGCCGGCGGATGCGGAGGGTGCAGGGGGTGGGCGACAGGTTGACCCGCTTTGCCAGTTCCACGATCGGCATGCGGGCGTTGTCCTGCAACGCATTCAGGATGGCGAGGTCGGTCGAATCGAGATTCACTGGCAATTGCGGCTTTGACGGCAAGAAATCACCATGAAATGGTCAATTGATCAGAAAATTCTGTATATTCGTCTTTCTCTTTGGCGAGAAGCCCTTCCTGATTTGTGGCAAGCATGGGTATCCACAGGAGATGCTGCACATGTCCATTCTGCCCGACCGTTCTGCCATTGCCGCAAAGCTGTTCGCCGACGAGACGGCGACCGTCCGGAACCTGGCGGCGGAGGCGGCATTCTTTCCCGATGAGGAGCGGCGCGTGGCGGAACTCGCCCGGCAGCTCGTGGCGGCGGTCAGGGCAGGGCGGCGCCAGCAAGGCGGCATCGACGCGTTCATGCAGGAATATTCGCTCTCCTCCGAAGAGGGCGTGGTGCTGATGTGCCTCGCCGAGGCGCTGCTCCGCATCCCCGATGCCGAGACGGCGGACAAGCTCATCGCCGACAAGGTGGGCGGCAAGGACTGGGAGCGGCATCTGGGTCAATCCGAGTCGCTGTTCGTCAATGCCTCCGCATGGGGATTGATGCTCACGGGCCGCTTCGTCGATCTGGGGCGGATCGCGCGAAGTGACGTGGGCGCCTATCTCAAGAAGCTCGTCACGCGGTCTGGCGAACCCATCGTCCGCAATGCCATGAAGCAGGCCATGCGCATCATGGGTAAGCAGTTCGTCCTTGGGCGGACGATCGACGAAGCGCTGTCGGTTGCCGCCCCGCAGGAGGCGGAGGGCTATCGCTTCTCATACGACATGCTGGGCGAGGCGGCCTTCACGATGGAGGATGCACACCGCTATTTTGCATCATATCAGAACGCCCTGAAGACGCTGGGCGCCAGGACAAAAGGCAGCGACATCTTCGCCCGCGCCTCGATCTCGGTGAAGCTCTCCGCACTCCATCCGCGTTACGAGGAAAAGCAGGAGGCGCGCGTTATGGCGGAGCTTCTGCCGCGCGTCGCCGAACTCGCCATGCAGGCCAAGGCGCTGAATGTCGGCTTCACCATCGACGCCGAGGAAGTGAACCGCCTCGATCTTTCGCTGGAGCTGCTCGGACGCCTCGCGCAGGATGAAAGGCTGTCGAACTGGAACGGGCTCGGCCTTGCGGTGCAGGCCTATTCGAAGCGTGCCAGGCCTGTTCTTGAGTGGCTTGCGGCGGTTGCTCAATCGACGGGCCGCGTGCTGCCGGTGCGCCTCGTCAAGGGCGCCTATTGGGACACCGAAGTGAAGCGCGCGCAGGAGCAGGGGCTCCCCGCCTATCCGCTGTTCACGCGCAAGGTTTCGACCGACGTCAGCTATCTCGCCTGCGCAAGGTTCCTGCTGGCGCGGCGCGATGTGTTCTACCCCCAGTTCGCCACCCACAATGCGCATTCGCTCGCCGCCATTTCGGTGCTGGCCGGCAATGACCGGCGCTTCGAGTTCCAGCGGCTCCATGGCATGGGGCAGGCGCTCTATGAGCAGGTCGTCGGCAAGGACAAGATGAACCAGCCCTGCCGCATCTATGCGCCCGTCGGGAGCCACGAGGACCTGCTGGCCTATCTGGTGCGGCGGCTTCTGGAGAACGGCGCCAACACGTCCTTCGTCAATCGGCTGGCGGACGATGAGGCGCCGATTGCCGACATCATCGCCGACCCCATGGTGGAGGTGGGCAAGCTTGCCGAGATTCCGCATCCGAAGATTCCACAGCCTGCGAACATCTTCCCGGGCCGAGTGAATTCGAGAGGCGCGGCGCTCTGGGATGACGGGACGCGGTTGAAGCTGACACGCGGCATGGACAAGGCGCTGGCCCAGCCCTTCGAAGCCCACGTGCTCATTGATGGCAAGCCGGACATTGGCGGGCCCGTCCGCCGCATCACCTCTCCGCACGATCGCCGCGTCCAGATCGGTGAGGTGTGGGAGGCGGACGAGAATGCCGTAGCCCGCGCCATGGCCGGTGCAGCCTTAGCGCAAATCGAGTGGGATCTCGCGGGAGGCACGATGCGGGCTGCCATCCTCGAAAAAGCGGCCGATCTCTACGAGGCCAACACCGATCGGTTTTCCGCGTTGCTGGCGCGCGAGGCGGGCAAGACCCTCGAAAATGCCATTGGCGATATTCGCGAGGCGGTCGATTTCCTGCGTTACTATGCAGTTCAAGCCCGCGAGGATTTCAATGGGCCGTTGCTTCTCCCCGGGCCTACTGGCGAGCGCAACGAGATGTCGTTGCATGGCCGGGGTGTCTTTGCCTGCATTTCGCCATGGAACTTTCCGCTGGCAATATTCACCGGCCAGGTCTCGGCGGCACTCGCCTCAGGAAATGCGGTCGTGTCCAAGCCCGCCGAGCAAACGCCGTTGATCGCTTTCGAAGCGGTGCGGCTGCTGCATGATGCAGGCATTCCCAAATCCGTCCTGCAACTCCTGCCCGGTGACGGCGCGCGGATCGGCAAGGTGTTGCTGTCTCATCCAGCGCTTTCGGGCGTTGCGTTTACCGGTTCCAACGAGACCGCCGCGATCATCAACCGGGCACTTGCGGCGCGCGATGGGGCCATCCCGACGCTCATCGCCGAGACCGGCGGCATGAACGCAATGATCGTCGATTCCTCCGCTTTGCCCGAACAGGCGGTGCGCGACGTTCTGGCTTCGGCCTTTGACAGCGCGGGTCAGCGCTGCTCGGCGGCACGCCTCCTCTTCGTGCAGGACGATTCCGCGAACCGGGTCATCGCCATGCTGAAGGGCGCCATGGCGGAACTGAAGGTCGGCGACCCCATGGACTTCTCGACCGACGTCGGCCCGGTGATCGACGAGGATGCCCGCCAGTCTCTCGAAGCTCACAAGGCCCGTATGAAGGCTGAAGCAAAAACCATTCTTGATCTGAAGCTTGGGCCGGATTGTTCAAACGGCACTTTCGTTGCGCCCGCGGCCTATGAACTGTCTTCGATCAGTTCCCTGAAGCGTGAGGTCTTCGGGCCGGTGCTGCATGTGGTGCGCTTTTCAGGCGACCGGATCGCGGAGGTCTGCACGGCACTCAACGGCACAGGTTATGGCCTCACGCTCGGGCTTCATACGCGCATAGAGACCACAGCGGCCGAGATCCGGCGGCGAGTGCGGGTAGGGAACCTTTACGTGAACCGTAACCAGATCGGTGCCGTCGTGGGAGCGCAGCCTTTTGGCGGCGAGGGGCTTTCCGGCACCGGCCCAAAGGCAGGCGGGCCGCACTATCTCCATCGCTTTGCCACGGAGCGGGTCTGTTCGACGGACACGACAGCCTCTGGTGGAAATGCCGCACTGATGTCCATGTGACTCACTAAAATTTAAGCTTACTCCTTAAGTCGACGGTGAGCGTCTCGGCTCTAGGCTTCTTCAAATTAGAGGAATGCCATGTGCTTTGAACCGCGACGCGAGCCCCGTGAGGCGTTCACCTCCTTCGAGGACGCGACCCAGTATCTGGAGAAGATGTGCCGCACCTTCATGGTGCGCCATTTCTCCTATTGGAGCCTGTCGCTCTATCATGGACAGCCTGACCAGGTGACCTGGATCGCCACCTATGACCCCGCCTACATGGCCTACTACATGGGCCACTACACGCCGCTGGGTGATCCCGGGTTCGACAGTTCGGGGGCAAAGCAGGGCGTTATCGACTGGTCGGAACTGAATGCTATCGACAGCACGGCGCTGGAAATCCAGGAAGCCGCAGCGCGCTATGGCATCGCCAAGCATGGTCTGTCCTATCACTTCACGGATGGACCGGACCGGGCGATCATGTTCTCGGTCAACGTCGATTGCCTGCCGACGCAATGGGCGGCCGAAAAGGCCCGCATCATCGGTGGCTTCTGCGGTTTCGCGCATTACTTCCATGGCCGTTGCCGTTCATTGGTCGAATCCCGCCGCGCTGCAGCCTGATTTCAATCGTCGTCGCCGAAGCCGATGCCCCGGCCCACCGCCGAGCGGCCGAACTTGTCCCTGATCTTGTCCACGGCCAGTTCGGCCTTTGCGCGGGCTGCCACGCCTGCATCGAGGGTTTCGGTTTCCTGCTCGGGACTGGCCGGCGTCAGTCCCGTGATGCCCACGCCGATCAGCCGGAACGCCGTGCCTGTCGCCTCGCGCTGGAGCATGGGGATTGCGGCGTCATAGATGCGGTTCGCCAGCAGTGTCGGATCCGACAGGGATGAATTGCGCGTGCGGAGCTTGAAGTCCGCGGTCTTCAATTTCAGCACCACAGTATGACCCGCGACACCTTCCGCCTTCGCGCGCCGCGAGACTTTCTCCGCAAGCGGCCAGAGGATGCGTTCGAGTTCGGCGCAATCCGAGATGTCGGTATTGAATGTTGTCTCCGCACTGATCGATTTCGAATGATCGTCGGTCGAGACGTGACGGTCATCCTCTCCGCGCGACAGGTGATAGAGCCTGGCCCCCATGCTGCCGAAGCGGCGCATCAGTTCGATCTTGTCCATGGCCTGCAACTGACCGATGTGGGTGATGCCACCCTTGGCCAGTTGCTCCTGCATGGCCTTGCCTACACCCCAGATGAATCCAACTGGCCGCTCGGCAAGGAAAGTCAACGTTTCAGCCCGCCCGAGCACCGAAAACCCGCGCGGCTTTTCGAGATCGGATGCCAGCTTGGCGAGGAACTTGTTGTGCGACAGGCCAACGGAAGCCGTGATGCCGGCTTCGCTGCTGATGCGGGCCAGCAGCTTTGCCAGTGTCAGGGCGGGGCTCATGCCATGGAGCCTCGCGGTTCCGGTCAAGTCGAGAAAAGCCTCGTCGATCGAAAGCGGCTGCACCAGCGGCGTCACGTCCATCATCATGCCCCTCACGAGGCGGCCGACTTCGGAATATTTCGGCATGTTCGGCTTGATGACAACCGCCTCGGGGCAGAGCTTCAGCGCCTTGAACATGGGCATCGCGGATTTGACGCCACGGATGCGCGCGATGTAGCAGGCGGTTGACACAACACCCCGCACGCCGCCGCCGATGATCAATGGCTTGTCGGCGAGCTCGGGGTTGTCGCGCTTTTCAACCGCCGCATAGAAGGCATCGCAGTCGATATGGGCGATCGAGAGCTGATGCAATTCAGGATGGCGGAGCAGGCGCGGGCTGCCGCAGGAAAGGCAGCGGCGCTCATCGGCACTTGCAGCCGTGTAGCAGTCGCGGCAGAAGCCCGCCGTCGCAGCACCGTCATTCATGGAACGAATAGTAGCGCCAGTCCACGAAATGGGGAACACTGCTACGCTGGACGAAACCCTGCAGGGAGATATTGATGTACAAGCTCTACAATGTGAAGGCCTGGGGATCGATCTCCATCCATTGCCTGCTCGAGGAAATGGAAGTGCCCTACACCAATATCTGGATGACGGCGGAACAGGTGAGGGCGCCAGAGTTTCGGGAGTTCAGTCCTCTGGGCATGATCCCGGCTCTTGGACTGGCGGATGGACGCACGCTCTACGAATCAGCGGCGATCGTGTCGTTTCTGGTAGCGGCCCATCCGGATAAACAGATGTCGCCGCAGCTTGGGAGCGAGGCTTATGGCGATTTCATGAGCTTGCTCCATATGATGAGCACGGAACTCTATCCCACGATCAGCCTTGCCTTTGGCGGGAACGCCTACGCCCAGACTCCCGAACAGGACGCGTTCATCGTCGAGACGGCCGAGGCGCGGGCGGATACCTACTGGAAATTGCTGGAAAAACGGCTGACGAAGGCCACACCATGGCTCATGGGACGTGATTTCTCGGCGCTCGATATCTATGCCTTTATGCTCTCGATCTGGGGAAGGCCCAGCGAGACGGCGCTTCATGGCAAGTTCCCCGCCATCGCAAAGCTGGCGGCATCCGTTCGCGCGCGGCCAAAACTCAAGGCCGTGCTCGAGTCGCATGGCGTTCTTGAACTCGGCGGCTACCCGGCCTGACCACCGGGGGTCGTTCAGGCGCCGCCGATCAACCCGAGGATATGCGGCTTTGCTTCCGTCCAGCTGGCGGTGCGGAGCGACACGAAATCCAGGGGCTCGATGTGGCGCGAAAATCGTTCGTCATGCAGAAAGTGGACGAGATGCACGTCGGGCGCGTGATCATAGGCCGAGGAAATGAAAGCGGGGCTGTCGTCGATGAAGACGGCGGCCTGCTGCTTCGATCGCTTCACCAGATCGCTGATCGCAGGGCCTTTCGGGCCTGAATTGGTGACGACGGGGAACGACAACCCGTGGCCCGCGAGATTCTCGCGGCGATGGTCGCCCGACGTGTGGGGCAGGTTGGTGAGCAGCACCACATCCGCAGTCTCGGCGATATGGAGCAGCGAATCGATGGCCCCGTCGATGGGCGCCAGATGCCGCGTGCGCTCGTCGAAGAAGTCGGAAATCAGTTGGGCGACCTGGGCTTCCGTGGCGGGCCGGCCGCCATCGCGATGACGGATGTTGCCGTTGAGTGCGAAGCTTGACGTGTCGAGCCAAAGGCCGCGGTCACCGATGAAGCTCTCGAAATCGCGGGTGAAATGCACAATCACCTCGTCCACGTCGCAGATGACGAGCGGACGGCCGGTGAAGCTCAAGGTCTCAAGCTGACCCATGGTAATTTCAGAAATCAATGGCTGCTCCCGGCAGTTTGCGGCGAAGTTGTACGATGCGTTCAGGCTTCAGGCCATTTTCCTCGGCAAAGATCAAGAGCAGCGTCTGGTCCGAGAGAACATGGTCCAGCAGCGCGCCCAGGAAGGCAGGATCGGCGGCCGAGGCGCGAATCGCCGCAACGTCAAGGCCCGAGAGGTCCATGAACCGGTGCAGCCGGTCCGGTTCACTTGCCAGAAATCCCAGCACTTTCAGGGCGATGATTTCGGCTTCCTCGGACGATTCGGGGCTGCTATGGCGATTCATCCTGCGATTTTAACCACCCTTGAACCTCGTTGAACAGCCAGAGCGGTTGGTTAAGCTGTTGGTTACCCGCAAGGGTGAGAGTGGCTTCCACGACAAGGGGACGCAGCGCGGACGGAAACATCCGGCGCGCACAACAGAGACAAGGCCTACAATGAGTTGGAACGTGTCAGTTTCGGCAGGATCGATGAGAACGCCAGATGCCGTGCCGGCCATGCCGAAGCGTGTCCTCATTGTCGAGGACAACGAGTTGAACATGAAGCTGTTCAACGACCTGCTTGAGGCCAATGGCTATCAGGTGATCCAGACGCGCGACGGGTTGTCCGCGCTCGATCTTGCACGCAAGCACCGTCCCGACCTCATCCTGATGGATATCCAGCTGCCTGAGGTCTCCGGCATCGAAGTCACCAAGTGGCTGAAGGAAGACGACACGCTGCGGCACATTCCGGTGATTGCCGTGACGGCCTTCGCCATGAAGGGCGACGAACAAAAGATCCGCGAAGGCGGGTGTGAGGCCTACATCTCGAAACCCATCTCGGTCGTCAGCTTCCTGCAGACCATCGACAGTTATTTGAAGAAACCAGAATGACAGCGCGCGTCCTCGTCGTCGACGACATTCTCGCCAACGTCCGGCTTCTTGAAGCGAAGCTGGCGGCTGAGTATTTCGATGTTGTGACGGCGATGAACGGCGCCGACGCCCTCGAGGCGGTCCAGCGCACCAAGCCCGACATTGTTCTTCTCGACGTCATGATGCCGGGCATCGATGGCATAGAAGTGTGCCGCCGCATCAAGGCCAATCCGCAGACCCAGCATATTCCGGTGGTGATGGTGACGGCGCTCGACCAGCCCGAAGACCGTGTGCGCGGGCTCGAGGCGGGAGCCGACGATTTTCTGACCAAGCCCGTCAACGACGTGTCGCTGTTCTGCCGGGTCAAGAGCCTTGTCCGCCTGAAGATGCTCACGGATGAACTCCGCACTCGCACCGGCGGAGACCCACTCCGGCTGATGACCAACGAGCAGATCACCGCCGACAACCGTCCTGGCAACGTTCTCGTCATCGACAACCGCGCGGCTGTTGCGGAGCGCATCAGGACGGCGCTGTCGGGCAAGCATGACGTGACCATCGCCGTCGAGCCGCAACAGGCCATCGAGGCCTGTGCCCAGTCCGAAGGCGGGTTCGAACTCATCATCGTGAACCTCGACATGGAGGGAATCGACGCGCTGCGAATCTGTTCGCAGCTGAAGAGCATGGAGCAGACCCGGCAGACGCCGATCCTCATCATCGTCGATCCCGACGATCACCAGCGCCTGCTCCGGGCGCTCGACATGGGCGTCAATGACTATCTGATCCGCCCGATCGACAAGCAGGAACTCCAGGCGCGCGTCTCGACCCAGATCCGCCGCTACCGCTACACCGAGCAGCTTCGTACCAGCGTCAAGGCCTCGATCGAGATGGCGGTGACGGACGCGCTCACGGGCCTCTACAACCGGCGCTATCTCGAAACCCATCTGGCGCATCTGATCGAGCACGCGGTCAATCGCGGCAAGCCGCTTTCTGTGCTCACCCTCGATGTCGACTTCTTCAAGTCCGTGAACGATACCTACGGTCACGACGCAGGCGACCGTGTGCTGCAGGAACTGTCAGGCCGGATCCGGTCGTCCATCCGGAACATAGATCTTGCGTGCCGGACAGGCGGCGAGGAGTTTGTCGTGGTTCTGCCCGGCACGGACCTCCAGACTGCCGAGCGGGTTGGAGAACGCATCCGCAAGACCGTGGCGGGCAAGCCGTTCAACGCGGCCCCAGAATGTCATCTCACCATTACGGTGTCTCTCGGCATTTCCGCCCTGACGACGGTGGAAGAGGGCGTCGACGATCTGCTGAAGCGGGCCGACCAGGCGCTCTACCGGGCCAAGCGCGAGGGCCGCAACCGGGTCATCCTGTCGGCCGCGTGATCGGCCTCGGCACGTTGCAAGCATTTCCATCGCACGGGAACTGTTGTAGACCCCGCCAGCGATGACGATTGTCGACAAGACATTGACCGAAGACGAGGACAGCAAGCGTTGGGGACCCCGCGGAACGGCGGGTGCAACCTTTGCGGGGCTTCTCGAATTCGAGAATGTCTCCAAGCGGTTTGGCCGCACGGCCGCCGTGATGGATGTCTCCCTGAAGCTCCATCCCGGCGAGATCGCCTGCCTGCTCGGGCCTTCGGGTTGCGGCAAGACCACGCTGCTGCGGATAGCAGCGGGGATCGAGAAACCCGACCTGGGGCGTCTGCTCTTCGATGGGCAGGAGATGGCTGGACCATCACGCTTTGTACCTCCGGAAAGGCGGAACATCGGACTGATGTTCCAGGATTTCGCGCTGTTTCCCCATCTGTCGATCCTCGACAACGTGGCCTTCGGCCTGCGCAACCTGCCGCGCAAGGAAGCTCACACGATCGCACTCCATGCGCTGGAGCGCGTCGGGTTGGCGAGCTATGCCGCGAATTTTCCCCATCACCTTTCGGGTGGCGAGCAGCAGCGCGTGGCGCTGGCCCGCGCTGTTGTGCCCAGGCCGCAGGTGATGCTGATGGATGAGCCGTTCTCCGGGCTAGACCAGCGGCTTCGGGAATCCGTCAGGGCCGAAACCCTGACCTTGCTGCGGGAGACCCGAGCCTCCTGCCTTCTTGTCACGCACGACCCTGTGGAGGCCATGGGGCTCGCCGACCGGATATTCCTCATGCGGCAGGGCCGTCTGATCCAGGCGGGTACGCCTGAAGAACTGTACCGGAAACCCGCCGATGCTGCTGCGGCGAGGTTCTTTTCCGACACCAACGAGATCAGGGGACGCCTGACCGGGGCAGCGGTCGATACGCCGCTCGGCTTGTTCCCGGCTCCGCCCTACGCCAGTGGCCAAACGGCCATCGTCATGGTCCGGCCGCAAGGCATAAAGCGGGCACGGCAAGGAGAAGGCATCGAGGGCTTTGTCACCGAAACCCGTTTCCAGGGTGACGATGTCAAGTGCACCGTGATCTTCCAGGGAATCGAGGAGCCCCTGACGGCGCTCATCGACTCCCGGTCGGCGCCAGTCAAGGGGCAGGCCGCGTGGTTCACCATCGATCAGGAGCACGTTTTTGTCTTTGAATTCGGCAGCGCCGCTCCTATCTCCTGACTTCGTTGGCTTTGGTTGCGGCGCGCGGGGCTTTCTGCTTTAGTGCCGCGAAACGTGAGGAGAGAGGATGCTCTCTCCTGGAAGAGGGAGTTTGTCTTATGGGTGCAATGTCAGTCTGGCACTGGGCGCTGGTGATCCTCGTGGTCGTCCTGCTCTTTGGCCGCGGTAAGATTTCCGATCTGATGGGTGATGTCGCGAAGGGCATCAAGAGCTTCAAGAAGGGCATGGCGGACGACGATACGGCAACGGCCAGCACCGAGCCCAAGCCGATCGAGCAGCAGCCTGTCGTCAAGACTGAAGCCGAGAAGGTCAAGAGCTAAGGCCAGCCGGCCGAGACGGGCCGGAATTCATCATGTTCGACTTCGGCGTCGGTTATACCGAATTGTTCCTTGTTGCTGTGGTGGCGATCATCGTCATCGGTCCCAAAGACTTGCCTCGCGTGCTCCGCGCAATGGGGAAAACCTTAGGGAAGATGCGCGGCATGGCCAGGGAATTCCAGGGCCAGCTGGACAGCGCACTCAAGGACTCCGGGCTCGACGAGGTGAAGAAGGAATTCGACAACCTCAAGAACATCAACCCGATCGAGCCCGTGAAGAAGACCATCGTGGACGATGTGAAGAAGCAGGAAGACGACTTCAAGAAGCTCTTCGGCGAGGTGCCTTCACCTGACGCGCCGAAACCGCCTACAGCTACGGCACCGTCATGAGCAAGAGCGAGATCGACGCTTCGGAAGCCCCTCTGATCGAGCATCTGGTCGAGTTGAGGACCCGGCTCATGTGGTGTGTGGCGGGTTTCATTCTTGCCTTCATTGTCAGCTTCTTCTTTTCGACCGACATTCTCCATTACCTCGTGCTGCCCTTCAAATGGGGGACGGGCGAGGATGTGAGCCTCATCTCGATCAAGCTTCTGGGCGTGTTCCTGGTGAAGCTGAAGATTGCGATGTTCGGCGGCATGTTCATCGGCTTTCCGCTGATGGCCACCCAACTTTACAAGTTCGTGGCGCCCGGCCTCTACAGCCACGAGAAGCAGGCCTTCCTGCCGTATCTGATCGCAACGCCCCTGTTCTTTCTGCTGGGCGCGGCGCTCGTCTATTTCTTCCTGCTGCCGGTCGCCATCCACTTCTTCTACAATCTCGCCGCCGGCACCGGCACGGATGGCCATCAGGGCATCCAACTCATGCCCGACATCGAGGCCTATCTCGATTTCGTGATGATGCTCATTCTGGCCTTCGGGCTTTGCTTCCAGCTTCCCGTGATCCTCACCCTGCTAGGGCAGATCGGCATCCTGACCTACGACCAGCTCAAGAACGGCCGGAAGTTCGCCATCGTGGGTGTCTTCGTGGTAGCTGCGGTGCTGACACCGCCCGACCCCATATCCCAGATCTCCATGGCCGTGCCGCTCATTCTGCTTTACGAGGTGTCGGTGCAGGCGGTGCGCTTCATCGATTTCCGCCGCAAGCGGAAGCAGGCCGCCGAGGATGCCAAGGAAGCCGCCGAGGCATAGCCTCCGCCATCTTGCGTTTTCGGTCCAGCAATCATCTTCCCCTCATGCCCTTTGCCGTCCTATAGGGAGGACCTGACAAGGGATTCACGACATGCACGACATCAAGGCCATCCGCGACAATCCGGAGGCGTTCGACAAGGGTCTGGCGCGGCGGGGCCTCGGCGGCCTGTCGGCGGAGCTTCTGAAGATCGACGCCGAGCGGCGCGACCATGTGCAGAAGTTGCAGGACGCGCAAGCCCGCCGGAACGCGGCCTCGAAGGAAATCGGCGAAGCCATGAAGTCGGGCGACAAGGCGCGTGCCGAGGCGCTCAAGGCCGAGATGGGTTCGATCAAGGATTTCATCGCTTCGGGAGAGGCTGTGGAGCGCGACATCGACGAGCGCCTCAAGGCGGCATTGGCCAGCATTCCCAACATTCCGCTCGATGAGGTTCCGGAAGGTGTCGACGAAACCGGCAATGTCGAGGTCCGGCGCTGGGGCACGGCACCGGCCTTTGCTTATGAGCCCCGACAGCATTTCGACATCGGCGAGTGGCTTGGGCTGATGGATTTCGAGACGGCCGCGAAGATCGCGGGCGCGCGGTTCGTCGTGATGAAGGGACAGTTGGCGCGGCTGGAGCGGGCACTCGCCCAGTTCATGCTCGACCACCAGACGGGCACGAATGGCTATACGGAACACTACGTGCCCTTCATGGTGAATGACAGCGCGGTATTCGGAACGAACCAGCTTCCGAAATTCGCCGAGGACCTGTTCAGGACCACGGATGGCCGATGGCTCATCCCGACGGCAGAAGTTTCGCTCACCAATCTCGTGCGCGAGAAGATCGTTGACGAAAAAGACCTGCCAATACGGCTCACGGCCTATACGCCGTGCTTCCGCGCGGAAGCAGGTTCGGCGGGCCGCGATACGCGCGGCATGATCCGCCAGCACCAGTTCTCGAAGGTCGAACTCGTGTCGATCACTACGCCCGAGCAATCGCGTGACGAACTGGAACGGATGACGGGTTGCGCCGAGAGCATCCTTCAGACACTGGGACTGCCTTACCGCGTGATGCGGCTTTGTGCCGGTGACATGGGCTTCGGCGCGCGTATGACCTATGATCTTGAGGTCTGGCTGCCCGGCCAGAATTCCTATCGCGAAATTTCGTCGTGCTCGGTGTGCGGCGACTTCCAGGCGCGGCGCATGGATGCACGCTACAAGCCGGCCGATGGCAAGGGCACGCGCTACGTCCACACGCTGAACGGTTCGGGCCTTGCGGTTGGCCGCACCATCGTGGCGATCCTCGAAAATTATCAGAACGCCGATGGTTCTGTCACAATCCCCGAAGCCCTGCGCCCCTATATGGGTGGCGCTGACAAGATCACGAGGCCCTGACATGCGCATTCTGGTGACCAACGATGACGGCATTCACGCGCCGGGACTTGAAACACTCGAACGCATCGCCCGGACCCTGTCGGACGATGTGTGGATCGTGGCGCCCGACGAGGAAAATTCCGGGGCAGGGCATTCGCTGTCGCTCGCCAATCCGCTGCGCTACCGAAAGATCGCCGAGCGGCGCTTCGAGGTTTCGGGCACGCCCACCGACTGCGTGGTGATGGCGGCGCGGAAGATTCTTCCCGGCGATCCCGACCTTGTTCTGTCGGGCGTCAACCGCGGCCAAAACATCGCTGACGATGTCACCTATTCCGGCACCATCGCCGCTGCGATGGAGGGTACCCAACTGGGCTTCAAGTCGATTGCGCTCAGCCAGGTGACGGGCATTCATGGCAACGGGTTTTCTTACGAAGTGGCCGAGCAGCATGGTTCCGCCATCGTTCAGAAGCTGCTGCCGATGAACTTCGGCCCCGGCGTGTTGATGAACGTCAATTTTCCCGATTGCCGGCCGGACGATGTGCAGGGCGTGGAGGTGACGCGGCAGGGCAAGCGCGACGCCAACCTGTTGCATGTGGACGAGCGCATGGACATGCGCGGCAACCCCTATTACTGGCTGGGCTTCAAGCGTGAGCGCGGCAACCCGCCGGCCGGCACCGATTTGTGGGCTGTGTTCAACCGCCGCATCTCGGTCACCCCGCTGCACATGAACCTGACGCAGGTCGAGGCGATGGAGGCCGTAAGGACGGTCCTCGGCGCGCCGTGACGCCCGATCCGCGCAAGACCAGTTTGTTGGCCGCTCTCCGGCGAAACGGCATCGCGGATGAACGCGTGCTGGAAGCCATCGAGAAAGTGCCGCGCGAGGTCTTCGTGGAGGATGCGTTCTCGGACCAGGCCTATGCCGACCAGGCCTTGCCGATCTCGTGCGGGCAGACGATCTCGCAGCCCTATGTCGTAGCGTTGATGACGGAGGGCCTCCGCGTCGAAAGTGATCATCGCGTGCTGGAGATCGGCACGGGATCAGGCTACCAGACCGCCGTTCTGGCGCATCTCTGCAAGCGCGTCTATTCCATCGAGCGTTACCGCACGCTCTCCGAAACAGCGGCCGAGCGGCTGAAGTCGCTGAAGATAAAGAACGTGACGTTGCAGGTGAGCGACGGCACCAAGGGCTGGGTGCAGCTTGCGCCTTTCGATCGCATCATCGTGACGGCGGCCGCGCGCGGCGAACCTCAGGCATTGCTCGACCAGCTTGCGCCCGGGGGCGTGATGGTGATCCCCATCGAGGAGCGCGCCGGAAAGCAGGACCTGTTCCGCATCACGCGCACGGCGACGGGCTTCGAACGCGAGCATCTGATCCCGGTGCGCTTCGTGCCTCTGGTGGAAGGCGTGCCGCGCGACGGCTAGAGTATGAAGTCCGCCGCCGTGAGTGTTCCAACCCCTTTCAGCAGGATGGTGAACTCGGCGGCCGCATCACTATCCGTGCTGCCCGAGACGATGACATCGCTGCCGCTCGTGGCGAACGTCACCTGACCCACGCCTGTGAGGGCTGTGGTCTGGAATGTGAAGGGAGCGTTGACGTTGCCTTTGCCTGTCGCGATATCCGAAATGTCGATCTTGTCGCCCGTTGCGAAGCCGATGATGATATCGGTCTTGGTGGAATTCGCGGACAGTTCATTCACCGCATTGAAGTCGAAGATGTCGTTGCCGCCGCCGCCGTTCAGCTTGTCCTGACCCCTGCCGCCGATGAGCGTGTCGGTTCCGCCCCGTCCGTTGAGTGTGTCGCTTCCGCTCCCGCCGTTCAGGACATTGCCCGCACCGTCGCCCTTGATCGTATCGTTCAATGCCGAGCCGGTCACGTTCTCGATTCCGTCAAGCACATCGAGGCCCTGGCCGATTGCCTTGACAAAGCCTTGAGACGTCACCATCCCGGCAATGCCCGTCAGGTCCACGAAAACCGCCGACGACAGCGTATCGAAGGTGGCGGTGTCGATCCCCGATCCGCCATCGACAATGTCATTGCCGGCTCCTCCGGTGAGGATGTCATTGCCCACCTGTCCCTTGATTGTGTCGTTGCCCTCACGGCCATCGATGATGTCGTTGCCGCCAGCGTTCACCGTGGTTCCGAGTGTGCCCGGAAAATTTGGCGTGGAGCTTTCGCCGAAGATGATGTCGTCTCCACTGCCGCCCTTTATGTTGTCGTTGCCCGGAGTGAGGGTTCCGCCCGTGAAGTTGAAAACGTCTCCAGCGATGGTTGTGCCGGTCGCGCTGTTGAGTGTGATCGTGTCATCGCCCGCGATCACCACGCCCGCCGACTGGCTCGCCACATCTCCGGCAATGCCGCCGCTCACGACCGAAGAGGTGATGACGTCATCGCCGCCGGTGACGAAGGAATTGGCAGTGGCCGCCGTGATGACGTCACCGCTCAGTGATATCGCGACGACGGGAATGTCCGTCGAGAAGGGTCTGATCACGATGGTGTCGTTGCCGCCCGTAACCTGCCGCAGCGCTTCCACGGCATCGCCGGTGACGATATAATCCGGTGTTGCTATCGTGGCGACGAGGCTGATCGAGATTCGGTCGGCGCCTCCTGTGAGCACACCATCGCTGATGAGCGCATCGCCTGAGATTGCGGAATCCGCACCAAGGCCCGACTTGATCGCGATGATGTCCGCGCCGCCGATGACTGTGCCGACATGGGTATCGACATCGCCGCTCAGCTTGGCGCCAACGATGCCGCCATTGCCAATGGTGAACCGGTCAGCGCCGCCGGTGAGCGTTCCGCCGATGCCGACGCCGAGTGCATCGCCGAACAGGCGCATGGAGGAACCCAGGAGCATTTCAAATGTGTCAGCGGCGCCGGTCGCCGTTTGCGCGGCACCCACCTGGATGAAGTCGCCCACGAGCCTGTAGACGCCCTCTGCCGCGGCGCTGAAACTCGTGGCGCCCGTGAGCAGGGTCTCCCAATAGGTCTCATGGAAGGCGGCGCTCGAGCTGATGTCGAGCATTGCGGTGAGCGGCGCGGAGAAGCCCGTGACCGTGTAGATTGTCTGGCCCGACCCGTTGAAGGCCATCACGCCGGACGCCGTGCCTCCCGTGGGTTCAGAGGCTCCGTTCACGGTGATGTCGTCATCGGGACTGATCACCAGAATCCGGAAATCTCCGGTCGTCGACCAGCCATAGAACTCCGCCGTGCTCGATACCGTCGCCAGGATAAAATCCGACTGTGTCGAATTGGTCATGTCGAACGCGCCGATGAGTTGAACGGAAGACATTGAAACCTCCTGCGGAAAACACTGAACCTTGCATAGCCATGCGAAATCCGCAACGCCACGGCCTCACGGTTGCCGCAAAGGAAGCGTGAAGTCCGGTCGAGCCGGAGATCACCTTCTTGCGGCCGCCGGGGACCGTTGAGAGACTCAACCCATTCGCGTAACGGGAATATCCGAAGGAAATCAAATTGACACGGGGACACATGACACGGGGATTGAAGACAGCATTCTTTGCACTGGCTCTTGGCTGCACGGCACTGACGGGTGTGGCACAGGCGAAGGAAGTCACCATCGGGACCATCAACCACGAGGCCCGGCCCACGCGCGACGTGATCGAGATCGGCGGCCGCGAGGGCCAGTTCCGTGCGATTCGCTTCGAGGTTCGGCAGAGCGATGTCGAGGTTCTCGACTTGCGTATCGTCTACGGCAACGGCCAGACAGAGGACATCAGGGTCCGGCAGAATTTCAGAGCGGGGAGTTCGTCGCGGGTTATCGATCTTGATGGCGCCAAGCGGGCGATCCGGCAGGTGATCGTGACCTATGTGGCCAAGGGGCCGGCGAGGATCGTCTTCTTCGGCGTGGAGGGCAGTGGCGCGGCAGTCGCGAGCTGGGAGCGGCTCGGTTGCAAGGATGTCCGCTTCTCGGTTGACCGTGACACGCTGACAGTGGGCCGCAAGGAAGGCAGTTTCCGCTCCATCCGCCTGAAAGTCCGGAACGCGCCGGTCGAGATGTATGACCTCCGTGTGGTTTTTGGCAGTGGTGCGCGGCAGGATCTGCGCGTGCGGGCCGTCATCCCCCCAGGCGGCGAAACGCGTGCCATCGATCTCGTGGGCGACAATCGCGGCATCGACCGGGTCGAGATGATCTACAGGTCGATCCCCAACTTCAAGGGCACAGCGGAAGTCTGCGTGGACGGCTTGCAGCGCTGAGGCCAACCACTTCCTTTCGAGAGTGGCCGGGAGTGATCCCGGCCATCTTCGTTATGGCTGCTCGAAATCGCGGATCGACTCGATGTTGCGCGAGCGCTCGCGGATCGAGATATAAATGGCGCATGCGATGAGGATGCCAACACCCACGAAGGTCCACAGGTCGGGGAAGTCGCCAAAGAAGTACCAGCCCGCAGCCACGGCCATGATCATTTCAGTGTAGGCGAGGGGAGCAAGCAACGAGGCCTCTGAATAGTCGAAGGCTTTCACGACCAGATAATGGCCGCCATTCGCGATGAGGGCGAGAAGCACGAAGAGGCCCCATTGCTGCGGTGTCGGCTGCTCCCAGAAGAAGATGACTACGGCGCTCATGATGAGGGCGCCGGTCAGGCTTGTGTAGTAGGTCGTCACCATCGCCGGGGCTAAGCCCGAAATCTTCCGCGTCAGCAGCATGTAGATGGCAAGCGACGCGCCCGCGGCCAGCGCCATCACCACGCCGGGGTTGAGTTCCTGAAAGCCCGGACGAATGATGATCAGTGTGCCGATGAACCCGATGATGACGGCGATCCACCGCCTGATCCCGACATGCTCGCCAAGGACCACCGGAGAGAGAAGGGTTACGATGAGAGGCTGGACGAAGAAGATCGAGAGCGTGTCGGCGATCGACAGGTAGTGCAGCGCCCAGAAGAAGAATGCCGTTGCCGCAATGAGGAAACTGGCGCGGACCGCGTGCATCACCGGCATGTTGGGCATCAGGCCCCTGGGCCCGGCGAGCTTGAGTGCAAAGGGGAGGGTGATGAATGTGCCGAAGAACAGCCGCGCCCACACGATCTGCAGCACCGGCAGGCCCTGCTGTCCGAGATACTTTGCGATCACGTCAAGGAATGGCAGGATCGCCATTGCAAGCAGCATCAGCCCGATGCCGATGAGGGAATTGGCGGGACGTTCGGTCATGCCCCGCCTTTAGCTGCCTCGCCGTTCGAGAACTAGGCCTTGAGCCTTGCGTTCTCGGCATCCCAGACCGACTCGGGGATGATCCGGGCCTTGCGTTTTTCGGTGAAGACGAGAACGTCGAATTCGGTGCCGTTGGCGGTCAGTTCCGGCGAGACATAGGCGAAGGCGAGCGACTTGTCCGTCTTGTGGCCGAAGGCGCCCGACGTGGTGACGCCGACGATCTTGTCGCCATGATAGACAGGCTCGTTGCCGACGCAGTCCGAGTCGGTGTTGTCGACCTCCATGTAGACAAGCTTCATGCGGGGGCCGCGCTGCTTCATGGAGAGTGTCGGTGCCTTGCCGATGAAGTCGGCCTTGTCGAGGCGGAGGAACCGTTCCATCGAGGCTTCGATCATGTCGATCTCGGTGGTGAGTTCCGAGCCCCAGCCGCGATAGGACTTTTCCATGCGGAGCGAGTTCATGGCGTAAGTGCCGAACAGCTTAATACCATGGGGTTTGCCCGCCGCCATCAAGGCATCGAACACCTTCGGCATGTCCGCCATGGGAACATGGAGTTCCCAGCCTAGCTCGCCGACATAGTTGACGCGGAGCAGCCGCACGCCGTCGACGCCCGCCACCGTGGCGGTCTTTCCAGTGAGCCATCGGAAGCTTGCGTTGGTGAGATCGGTCGACGTGCATTGGCTCAGAACGTCACGTGCCAGCGGTCCAGCCAGAACCAGCACGCCATAGTCATCCGTGATGTCGGTGATGGTGACGTCTTCGCCCTCCAGCTTGCGCCAGTTCATCTGGTCGAGGTCGTGGAGTTGGGCGACCGCCGCCGAGAGCACATAGAAATGATCGGCGCTGAAGCGCGTGACCGTGATCTCGGACTCGATGAAACCGTTGGCGTTCAGCAGGTGGCCAAGGATGATGCCGCCATCCTTCGCCGGGATCTTGTTGGCGCAGATGCGCTCGAGGAAGGCATGGGCGTCCTTGCCCTTCACATCGTATTTCGAGAAGGTCGAGAGGTCCATGAGGCCCACGCGCTCGCGCACGGCCAATGCTTCCTCCTTCACGGCGTTCCACCAGTTCGAGCGGCGGTAGGAATACGTCTCCCCTTCGCCTGACGTGTCGTACCAGCGCGGGCGTTCCCATCCGAAAATCTGCGCGAACTGAGCGCCTTCCGCCTTGAGCTTGTCATAGAGGGACGACTTGCGGAGGCCGCGGCCCACCTCGTGCTGCTCGGCAGGCTTGTAGCAGTAATACATGTGGTGATAGTCGGCGACGGAGACCTCCGCCGTGTAGTCCTTCGTCGCCCAGTTGCCGAAGCGGCGCGGGTCGAATTCGCGCATGTTGATCTCGGCCTGGCCATGCACCATCCATTGCGCCAGATACTTGCCGGCACCGCCGCCCTGGCAGATGCCGATCGAGGCGCCGCAATGCATCCAGTAGTTCTTCGGGCCATGCGCCGGGCCTGAGAGATAAACGCCATCCGGCGTGTGGGTGATGGCGCCGGAGATGATGGATTTCACGCCGGTCTGGCCGAACAGCGGCAGGCGCTCGGTGGCCTTTTCGAGCCAAGGCATGATGCGGTCGAGTTCGGGGGCTTCGAGTTCGGATTCATAGTCCCAGCGCGGCGGCTGGCCGTCCCAGCACACATGCGCCGTGGCCGTCTCGTAAGGCCCGACGAGCACCCCGTTGGTCTCCTCGCGGAGATAGGCGTGGGAATAGGGGTCGCGCACCACGGGGAGTTCCATCTTCAGGTCGACCAGTTCCTGCAATGGCTCGGTGATCACATAGTGGTGCAGCATGTTGGCGATGGGCACGTTGTGGCCCGTCCATGCGCCCACCACGTCGCAGTAGGAGCCGGCCGCGTTCACCACATGCTCGCAGTCGATGGTGCCTTGCTCGGTGAAGACCCGCCATTCGCCATTGGGCAGCAGCTTGATGTCCATCACGCGGTTGCGGCGCACGATCTCGGCGCCGAGCTGGCGGGCACCGGCGGCCATGGCGTTGGTGATGTCGGCGGGCGCCACGTGACCGTCACTCACGGTGCGGAAGGCAGCCTTGATGCCGAAGGTTTCAAGATAGGGGTGGTATTGCTTGATCTCGGACGGCCCGATGATCTCGCACTCATATCCGGCGAGCCGCGAAATGCCGTAGACGTATTTCAGCCAGTTCACTTCCTCATCGGTGGTGGCGAGGCGCAAGCCGCCGCAGCCATGCCACGAAACGGCTTGACCGGTGAGCTCTTCAAGCCTGGGGTAAAGCTCGGTGCCATAGACATGCACCTTGGTCATGTTGAGGGAGCCGTTGAAATGCGGGCACTGGCCCGCTGCGTGCCATGTCGAGCCGGAGGTGAGTTCGCCCTTCTCGACCAGGACGATGTCGGTCCAGCCCTCAAGTGCGAGGTGGTAGAGCAAGCCCACCCCCATCACGCCACCACCGACAATTACCACGCGTGCATGCGACTTCATTTCAATCTCCTGAAACTCTCGGCGAAAGAATAGATCGGCCACCTGCCGCCGCTCAAGGTCCAGTCAATCCTCTTCAACTGTCCGGGGCTGTTTTCAAGAGCAATTGCAATCCCGGTGTGGTGAGCTCAGCTCAACAGAGGTTGCCCCCTTGTGCCGCGCAGGCCATATGCACAAACTGGCCGTGATTGGAGGACCCATGCGCAAGATCCTGCTGACTGCCGCTTTCGTTGCGGCCATGAACTCTTCGGCGTTTGCCACGTCCGGGCCGGGCTGCCTCGTCGTGGTGAATGTCGACCGCAACGACGCGCTCAACATGCGATCAAGGCCGACGGCAGAGTCGCGCATCGTGGATGTGCTGGTGCCGGGGAGGCATGGGATCATCCATCTCGATGCTCCGTGCCAGCCGAAGAGCGCGGCATGGAGCAGCCGCTGGTGCCCGGTCACCCACTACAATGGTGACAGCACGCGCAAAGGCTGGGTGAAGGCCCGCTATGTGCGCGACAGCGAATGTCCGTAGTCAGAAGCAGAGCGGGGAGTTGAGTCCCAGTTTCGCGAGAGACTGACAGGCCAGCGTGACCAACTGAGCCCGCTCACCCCACAAGGCCACACCGATGAGCAGCGGCGTGAACGCGCCCGATGCCATGTAATAGAGCAGGTTTCGCACGCTGCCAGGATCCCAGAACCCAGCATCATCCCACTCGGCCCCTACCACATGTTTTTCCCACTGGTAGTCATCACGCGTGAAGGTATTCAACGGCTCGCCCAGCCCCAGGTCCTCCGCAACGATCGTCGCGTGGGCGCGCCAAAAGTGCGCGAGTATGCCCAGCAACGTGCCAAGAACAATGAAGGCGAGGACAAAGGCGATATAGGCGAAGTCGGCCATGCCCCCATGGTGACCGACGGCAGTTAGTCAGAGCTTAAGGACGCGCGCAACGATAAGTGAATCGGTATTGCGTTTTTTGGCGATGCGACGGAATGACTCGGATCTGACGGATTTTTCGGCGTCGGGCGGTAGTTTAGTTTCGGTTGCATGATTGATACGCAGGCGATTCGGCAACG
>NZ_JBGSOZ010000070.1:0-26380 GCF_041738905.1 Aestuariivirga sp. | reverse complement strand
TCGAAGTGTTCGGGCAGTAACGGGCAGACATCACGGCTTTGGCGGACCGGTGACGCAATTTGCCAAGGCTGGGTCTTGCCAAAGTTGCCAATTCGCGCAAAACTCGAACTAAATAGGCCGGCCATCCGGTGTATGTCGGTTTAGTTCAGCTGTTGACTAGCGAGCTCTAGTTCGCAGTCTCCTTTGAACGACGACAACCGCTCTTGCTAGCCATGGAAATACCCCGATCAATGCGAACGAGACAAGCAAGGAAGGCGACAGGATTCCCGAGAGATTTTCGAGCCCGGCTATCTGTGTGCCGGCATTCACATAGACGGCGGAACCAGCCAACATTCCGATCTGGCTGACCCAGTAAAACGCGCCTGCCGGCAGCGGCGTAAGCCCCATGACCAGATTGACCACGAAAAATGGTACGATCGGTACAAGCCTGAGCGTGAACAGATAGAACGCCCCGTCTTTCTCGACGCCTTCATTGATCCTTGCCAACCACCTGCCGAAGCGGGTTTGGGCAATTTTTCTGATATCTTTGAGTGTTCTTGAAAGTCGTCCCCTCGCTCGCTGAAGTATACAAGTGCACGCGCGGTATGATAAAATGAGTAATAGGAGCGGGCTACGATGAGCCGGTAGCGATTCTTAAAGATTTTGGCGATGAGTTTTGCATCGCGAAGCGTTTCATTGGCAAACTTTATCCGATCTCGAAGTGCGTTTTCAGATAGCTGCTCAATGGTAAGTCCAGACTTCCTTTCAAGTGTAGCACCTAGTCTAAATGAGCTTATTTGAGATTTTTCAGCCTGAGAAATGATGATTAAAAGCCTATCTTCCAAGCTAGGGCTCATTGTTCTTACAGCTCCTCAGATTAGAACTAGTCTACATTTCTTGGTTCTGACGTACATATCCAAGAAAGGTGAGCAGAATACACAGTCAAACAAGCGACTTCTAGTCCAATAGCGATTTGCGATCTCACATCCCATTCCGCTCCCACACCTTCTTCACCGCCGGAACGCTTGTCACCGCCTCGTACATCGCCTTGAGGTTCGGGTGCTTGGCGAAGAGGGCCGGAACGTCCGGCGCCCAGCTGGTGAGCATGGCGGCGTAGATGTCGAGGGCCGAGAGCTTGCCCAGCATGAAGGTGTTGGAGCCCAGCGCCTCGGCATAGATCTCGAACTCGCGCGACATGGTTTCTTCCGCCCGGGCCTTGATGCCTTCGGACTCGGCTGCGACGGTCGTGTAGCGGTGCGGATAGAAGAGGCGGAGATCGCTGTTGTAGAGGGCGGCGGCCAGATAGACCATCCAGCGCAGATATTGCGCGCGCTGCGGCGACGACAGGTCCGGCGCCATTCCGGCCTTCGGAAAAAGGTCGGCGATGTGGATCATCATCGCGGCACTTTCCGTCATGATGCTGTCATCTGGCATCACCAGGGTTGGCACTTCGGCCTTGGGATTGATCCGGTGAAAGAATTCTGGAAACGAGCCATCCGGGTTGCGGTCCAGCACTTCGATTTTATAGGGCGCCTCGCACAGGGCGAGCAGGGCCTCGACGGCGGCGGAACCGGCGGAATTGCGGCAATAGAGCGTAAACATTGAAGATGGTCCTCCCTGCCCCGACGATACAACCACACCGCGCCGGATTGGAAGGTCCGTCATTGCATGACCCCTTGCGAAATGCCATGGTGAGCCAGCTTCAACACACCCGGCCCAACATGCCGAAACCGGCAATCCTGTCATCCAAGAAGATGCGATTCAGCTATTCAACGGCCGACCAGCCGGTGCTGCAGCGCGCCGTCATCCAGGCGATCGAGAAGATCGGCGGGCAGCGGAAGCTGAAGAAGCTCTATGTCCAGCACCAGAAGAGCGTGAAGAACGGCGAGAATTTCTTCGACGCGGCCATGCGGCTGCTGCGCATGAAGGTGGAATATGACGAGGCCGCCCTGGCCCGCACGCCGGAAACGGGCCCCGTTCTCTTCATTTCGAACCACCCTTACGGCGTGCTCGACGGCATCACCCTCACCTGGCTCGCGACCAAAGTGAGGCCCGATACCAAGGTTCTGGCCAATGACGTGCTGTGCCAGGCGCCGGAGGCCGCCGCCAACCTGCTCCCCGTCGCCTTCGCGCCCACCCGCGAGGCCCGCGAGACCAATGTGAATTCGAGGCTTCAGGCCCAGGCCTGGCTGAAGGACGGCCATGCCATCGGCATTTTTCCGGGCGGTGGCGTCTCGACCTCGGAAAAGCCGCTGAAAGGCCCCGCGGTGGACCTGCCATGGGCCCCCTTCACGGCAAAGCTGCTGCGGATGTCGCAGGCGACCGTGGTGCCGGTCTTTTTTGTGGGTCAGAACTCGCGGCTGTTCCAACTGGCGAGCCACCTGAGCCTGACACTGCGGCTGTCGCTCGTCTTCCGCGAGACCGCGCGCCGGATCGGGTCCCGCCTCAAGGTCCGGGTGGGCGCGCCCATTCCCTTTTCCGAAATCGCCCATATCGAAGACCGCGCTGAACTGGTGATGGAACTGAGGAAGCGCACCTTCGCCCTCGCGCGCCCCGAGGACATCAAGGGATCGAGCTTCGATCTCCACTTGCGCGAGGCCCGCATCAAGGGCGTAAAGGCCAAGGGTGAAGACTGAGGCAGAAGAAAAATCTGGCGAAACCGAACCATCGGCCCCATTTTTTGTCATGTTCCATCGAGTCGAGTCCGGAGAGTTCAGGCAATACACATGATCGTGACGTTTCTGCGCATGCCACTTGCCGCACTTGCGGCCCTCATGATGATCGTCCTGTCTCCGGCACAGCCGCAAGCGGCGGCCTCGTGCCCCGTTGCGCCCTTCGTGCAGAGTGCGGGCAATGCCTATGACAGCGCCGCGCGGAACGGTTCGCCCGCGGCCTTTGCCAATGCGGCGGGACGTTACACCGATCTCCGGGCCTTGAGCTTCTTCGCCCTCGGCCGCTACCGCAAGGACCTGCCGAAGTCGCGCGAAGCCGAGTACCTGGCACTCACCCGCAAGTTCATCGGCGAATTCATGCAGGACTATGGCAAGGGCTTTCGCGCCTCCGAACTGACGATCACCGGCTGCAAGGTGAGCGGCAGCAGCTATGTCGTCAATGGCAAGCTCTCGACCGGCGGGAGCGTGATCTTCCGCGTCTCGAAGTCGGGCCGCCAGACCATCACCGACATCAACATGAAGGGCATCTGGCTGGCCCAGCAGTTGCGCTCGACCTTCGTGGGCACGATCAGCCGCACGGGCTCGATCGACGGTCTCTTCGACTATCTGAAAAGCTAGCGCTGCCCAACAAGGAACAGCCGCGGAAAGCGCAGCAGGACAGTGCCCCGGTCATCTTCCGGATAGGCTTCAGCGAGACGGCTCTCATAGTCTGCGAGGAACGCCACGCGTTCGCATTCCGTCAGTGGATCGAGATAGGGCCTGAGACCAGTCGACTTCACCCACTCCACGATTCCGGCAGCGCCCTGCAGAGGGTGATTGTAGGTCGTGTGCCAGATGTCGAGCCGGCTGAACAGCGGCTTGAGCCGCCGGTAGTAGACGATCGGCGCTGGCAGAGGGTCGCGCGCGGCAGAGGCCAGACGAAGTGTCTCTGACCACGGCCCCTGCTCTGCCACCTCCTGCATGAGCCGATGGCTGGGCTCCATCAGGTTGTCTGGCATCTGCACCGCGAGTACGCCACCCTCGCCGAGAGTCCCGGCCAGCCGTTCGAGGACGCCGAGATGGCCGGGCACCCATTGGAGGGCGGCATTGGAGAACAACAGAGCGGGCGGCCAGTCCGGCATCCAGTCCGTGAGGTCGTCGTCCAAGAAACGGGCGGATGGACAGGCGATGCGCGCCGCGTCCAGCATGGCGGGTGAATTGTCGATGCCGGTGACGGATGCCTGCGGAAACCGCTCTACCAGCAGGGCCGTGGAATTGCCCGGGCCGCAACCCAGGTCATAAATGGATTGCGGGTCCTGCAGCGGCACCTGCGCCAGCAGATCGCGCGCGGGCCGTGTGCGCTCATCGGCAAACTTGAGATAGAGGCCGGGCCGCCAGTCACTCATCGGAACACCTTCCGCCGCAGGGCATCTGCCTCGCGCGATGCCATGTGGCATAGCATGTCTGGCGGCAGGTTGAGATCGCGGAGATCCCGTGCCGAGAGCCGCGACAAGTCAAGGGAGGCGGGTAGGCGGGACCGCCCGCGCCGGGCAAATGCGCAGGCAAGCAGGTGCAGCCACTGGTGCAGACCAAGCGTCATGGCAACTCTCCGGACTTTCGATGGGTGATCTTGAAGCCCCTTGAGAATGACCCCACAGCAATGAACTGACCAGCGCGAAAACTGGCAGGAACCATCGATCTGGCTTATATGTCGTCCCATGCGTGACCTGCCGCCCCTCAGCACCATCCGCGTCTTCGAGGCCGCCGCCCGGCTGCAGAACCTGAGCCGCGCGGCGGACGAACTGAACATGACGCAATCCGCGGTGAGCTATCAGATCAAGCAGATCGAGGCCTTCGTGGGCGCACCCCTCTTCGTGCGCGAGGCACGCGGCGTGCGGCTGAACCAGCGCGGCGAGCAATTGGCGCCCATGGTACAGGCGGCCTTGGCCAGCCTCTCGCGCGCCTTCCGGTCGGTGAGCGACAAGGCGCATTCGGTTCTGGCCATCTCCACGATGCAGACCATTGCCGGCAACTGGCTTGCCCCGCGCATCGGGCGCTTCCAGTTGCAGCACCCGGAATTTGCGGTGAGGCTCGACATCTCGCCGCGCCTTGCCGACTTCGCCGCCGACGGCATCGACATCGCCATCCGTTCAGGCCCCGGTGACTGGCCGGGCCTCGAGCGCCACCTGCTTTTCGACCAGACCTTCACTGCGGTGGCGAGCCCCGACTATCTTGCCCGCGAAGGCCGCCCCGAAACACCGCAGGCCATGCTCTCGCATATCCTCATCGCGCCCAGCGACGACTGGTGGAACATCTGGTTCCGCGCGGCGGGTGTTGCGACACCCATCACCTTCACGAGGCCTGGCATCGACGTCGAGACCCAGCAGATGGCGGCGAGCGTTGCCGTGGCGGGCCACGGCATCGCCCTCATCACGCCGCGCTTCGAGGCCGACTGCTTCGCCTCGGGCCGTCTCGTGAAGCTCTTCGACATCACGGCGAGTGCCGGCGATGGCTACTACCTCGCATACCCCCGCGAACATCGCACCAGCCGGAAGATCAGGCTGTTCCGCGACTGGGTGCTGGCCGAGGCTCAAGTCGGCGCGTGAAGCGCTACTCGGCTCCCGTCAGCGCGCGCGGCACGGTCACGGGATCGAGCCGGTAGGACTCCCTGCTGCTGCCGCTGATGCTGTTACCGCTCACTTCATTGTCGTTTCCACTGCCGCTCTCGGCAAGAACGCCGAACAGCGCATTGCCGCCAAGCTCGATGTCGTTCCCCATGATCCGCGTACGGACGACACGTGTGGCGCCGGGCTTGCCGCGCAGGATGCCGATGCCGAAGGTGGTGAAGCGCCCGGCACCGCCATCGCGGTTGACGCCCCGGATGCGGTTTCCCTCGATCACGTTGTCAGCACTGTCGCGCAATCCGGCTGCCGCGCCCCCGATGACGATGCCGCCGATGCCGGCATCCACGATGTCATTGCGGCGGACAACGGTGCGCGAGGCGCCGTGGAACAGCTTGATGCCGAAGGCCCGCGCGTTGACGATGCGGTTGCGAACGATGGTTGTATCGGTGGCGAAGCTGTCGATGCCCTCGCCCACGTTCTCGATGCGGTTGCCCGTCACATCCACATGGGCAGTCCGCATGGTAAGGTTGATGCCATCGGTCTGGGCATTGAATTTCGCGAAGAACTCAGGTCCCACGGTGAGATCGTAGATGTGGTTGCCGCTGATCTCGATCCGCGACGAGCCCTTGTCGTCGTCGTCGAGCACGATGCCGCTGATCTGGCCGCGCGTCTTCGAATTGGTATGGCTCGAATGAATGGCATTGCCAGTGATGACGCCGTCCTGGCTGGCCCCCACATAGACGATGCCATCGGCCAGCGAGAAGTTGGAGATGTCGTTGCCCGCGATCCGGAAATCGCGGCAGCCGCGCAAGGCCATCGCCTTCACATGGCGGTCGTCGATCTGCGTCCCGTAGCGGATGCGGAGCCCCTCGATCCGGACGCCCACCACGTTGGTGGCGAGAATCGCCGTGGCGTTGGGCGCATATTTCTTCTCCGGCGCCGCATTGTCGAAGGCGCCTGCGCCAGCCCCCATCAGCAATGTCGCCGTGCCGTCGCCGAGGATGCCGGAGCCATCGCGGGTGATGTCGAGCCGCCGTGTGATGCGATAGGTCTTGCCCGCCCCCAGCACCACGGTTCCGCCACTGTCGAGCACGCGCTGCAGGGCGGCGGTATCGTCGGCCACGCCATCGCCGCGCGCGCCTCCCGTATTCTCGGACGGCAGGAAAGCGCCCGCCGCCGTGGCGTTCCAGACCGTGAACAGAACAACGAGCAGGCGGAGAAGCGTGATCATCGCACCATCATGGAGCAAGCCCTGAGACGGGGCTGGCCTCAATAGTTCAGAACGATCACGCGCGTGCCCAGCTGCACGCGATCATAAAGATGGATGATGTCGGTGTTGAGCAGGCTGAAGCAGCCCGCCGTGGCCTTCTTGCCCACGAGCTTCGGATCATGCGTGCCGTGGATGCGGTAGATCGTGTCGACATCGCCCTGGTAGAGATAGAGCGCGCGGGCCCCCATCGGGTTGTCGAGCCCGCCCGGCATGCCGCCAGGCACGTATTTGGCGAGCTTCGGAAACTCGGCCAGATGTTCTGGCGTCGGCGTCCAGGTTGGCCATTTCACCATGCGGCCAATCGTCGAATCGCCCGACCAGGTGCGCCCGGCCTTGCCCACCGCCGCGCCATAACGCATGGCCTTGCCGCCTCCCAGCACATGAAACAGGAAGCGCTTCTTCGGATCGACGATGATGGTGCCCGGCTGCTCGGCGGACTCATAATCCACCTCGCGCCGCCGGTACTTGTACTCGATCAGCTTGGCGTCATTCTCGCGAACGGGAAAAGGTTCAGCCTCGGCAAAGGCGGGCACCATGGGCGCGGCGGCTGTGGCGGCAAGTGAAGCGAGAAGCTGGCGGCGGTTGAGTGTCATGGCGGGATTCGGGACTGGTTGATGCTGGCAGCCCTTTAGCACAGCGGAAATGCGCCGTCATGGGGGGTCAGGCTAGTCCAGCAGGGCCTTCAGGTCCTTTGTCAGGATGTGAAGATGCAGCGGATCACTGAACCCCGGGCTGAACCCGTAGCGCACGTAGAAGGCACGCGCCGCATCGTCCTTCGCATGCACCACCAGCGCGCGGATTCCGGCGATGTCGGCGGCGGCCAATGTGCGAAGCACGGCATCTTTCAGAAGGCCTGCACCGACACCCTTGCCCTGCCAATCCTTGTGAACTGCAAGCCGGGCAAGCACCATGATTGGAACCGGATGGCGTGGCAGGCCCTTCTTCAGCCGCTCAGGCGCATCTTCGATCTGCACCTCGCCCACGACGAGCGTGTGAAATCCGGCAACCGCATCGTCGGCTAAGCCCAGATAGGTCTGCGAGGCGTGAGCCAGCTGGCTGTTCAGCGCAAAGCGGATGAGAAACCGGTTCAGCGCCTCGCTGCCGCAGTCGAATCCATCGACGTCATGGTGACGCGCCAGCTTCTCGATGCGAAACGCCGTCACGCCTTGGGATCGAAAAGTCCCGGCGCGCGCAGCAGCTTCTTCAAGCGAGGCAGGGAACGAGGCGGCGCATCGAGGGCCGCCTGAAACCGAGCCCAATCCTCGGATGAAAGCTGGAACAGCCGACGGTCGGCCAGAGTCTCCTCCGCCCGTTCGAGCGCGGACTGCAACACGAATTCCGACACCGACCGCTGTTGCGCCTTCGCCGCCGCAAACAGCCGTTCCTTGGCCTGCGGACTGAGGCGGAGATCAAGCTTCTCGGAACGTGCGGTGGTGGTCATGAAATTGAGGATGGGGTGAACGCCAGACAATGTCAAGACGTCAACTCGGACTCCGGCTGTTCTGTCGGCAGACAAGGCAAACAGCATGAACCGAGATTGATTTCACCCCTACCCCGGCAGCACCACTACTCGCGTTCCGATCTCCACCTGGTTGTAGAGATGGATCACGTCGACGTTCAGCATCCGGATGCAGCCCGACGTCACGTTGCGGCCGATGCCGGAGGGCTTGGGCGTGCCGTGGATGCGGTAGAGCGTGTCATTGTCGCCCTGGAAGAGATAGAGCGCGCGCGCACCCATCGGGTTGCCGCGGCCGCCGGGCATCGGCTCGTCCTTGTATTTCGCAAGTGACGGATAGGCGGCCAGATGCTCCTTCGTGGGTTTCCACTTCGGCCATTCTTGCTTGCGCTTGATGACGGCCTCGCCGGACCATGTCTTGCCATCGGCGCCGACGCCCACGCCATAGCGGATGGCCTTGCCGCCGCCCTGCACGTGATAGAGCCAGTGTTTCTTCGGGTCGACCACGATGGTGCCCGCCGGTTCGGAGGTCTTGTACTTCACCTCCTGCCGGCGGAACTTGTATGGCACTTCCAATGCCTCCGACGCGAAGATCGGCACCAGTTCCGCCGCCTCCGCATCGCCGCCGCGCACGGCGAGACAGCCCGCCGCCAGCATGCTTCCCAGAAATTCACGCCGTGAATACAGCATGTGTCACTCTCCCTGGTTGTCTCAGTTCGATTACCTCGCGAACTGCTTGTACTTGATGCGCTTCGGCATCACGCTATCTTCGCCCAGACGGCGCTTCTTGTCTTCCTCATAATCCTGGAAGTTGCCCTCGAACCATTCGACATGGCTGTCGCCCTCGAAGGCGAGGATGTGGGTGGCGAGGCGGTCGAGGAACATGCGGTCGTGGCTGATGACCACGGCGCAGCCGGCGAAATCCTCCAGCGCCTCTTCGAGCGCCGCCAGCGTTTCGGTATCGAGATCGTTCGTCGGCTCGTCGAGAAGCAGGACGTTGGAGCCGGATTTGAGCATCTTGGCGAGGTGCACGCGGTTGCGCTGACCCCCTGAGAGCGTTCCCACCTTCTGCTGCTGGTCGCCGCCCTTGAAGTTGAATGCGCCCGTGTAGGCGCGGGAGTTCATATCGCGCTTGCCGAGATAGATGACGTCGTTGCCGCCCGAGATTTCTTGCCAGACGGTCTTGTCCGGATCGAGCGAGTCGCGCGACTGGTCGACGTAGCCCAGGTGCACGCTGTTGCCGATGGTGATGGTGCCGGAATCGGGCTGCTCCTGGCCAGTGATCATGCGGAACAGCGTGGTCTTGCCCGCGCCGTTGGGCCCGATGATGCCGACGATGCCGCCGGGCGGCAGCTTGAACGACAGGTTGTCGATCAGCAGCCGGTCGCCATAGGCCTTGGACAGGTTTTCAACGATGATGACGTTGTCGCCCAGCCGCTCGCCCGGCGGAATGATGATCTGGGCGGTGGTCGACTTCAGGCGCTCGTCGTTGATCTTGAGCAACTCGTCATAGGCCTTGATGCGGGCCTTGGACTTGGCTTGCCTGGCCTTGGGAGACGCCGCGATCCAGTCCTGCTCGCGGGCCAGCGCTTTCTGGCGCGCCGCGTCCTCGCGCGATTCCTGCGCGAAACGCTTGGCCTTCTGGCCGAGATAGGCCGAGTAATTGCCCTCGTAGGGGATGCCGCGGCCACGGTCGAGCTCGAGGATCCAGCCCGTCACGTTGTCGAGGAAGTAGCGGTCGTGGGTGACGATCAGGATGGCGCCCGGATAGTCGCGCAGGTGATGTTCCAGCCAGTTCACCGACTCGGCATCGAGGTGGTTGGTGGGCTCGTCGAGCAGCAGCAGGTCGGGCTTCCTGAGCAGAAGCTGGGTCAAGGCGACACGGCGCTTTTCACCGCCCGAGAGATTGTCGATCGAGGCGTCAGACGGCGGGCAGCGGAGCGCATCCATCGCCTGCTCCACCTGGGCTTCGAGGTCCCAGAGGTTCTGGGCGTCGATGATGTCCTGGATCTTGCCGGCCTTCTCGGCGTTCTCGTCGTTGTAGTCGGCCATCAGGGCATTGTATTCGTCGAGGATCGCCTTCTTGGCGGCAACACCCTCCATGACATTGCCGAGCACGTTCAGCGACGGGTCGAGTTCCGGCTCCTGCGGCAGATAGCCGACCGTGGCGCCATCCGCCAGCCAGGCCTCGCCGTTCCACTCGGTGTCGATCCCCGCCATGATGCGGAGCAACGTCGACTTGCCTGAGCCGTTGGGGCCGAGAACGCCGATCTTGGCGTCCGGGTAGAACTGCAGGTGAACGTTGTCGAGGACCTTCTTGCCGCCGGCATAGGACTTCGACAGAGCCTGCATGTGATAGATGAACTGGCGCGCCATCGCGGATTGTCTCTTTTCAAAAAGGGGGAAGTGTTGGCGCGGCTTGTAGTGTCTTATGCCCCCGAAATCAACGCCTACGCGCGGCGCAGCACGCTGACCCACAGGCTGGTGCGATACACGAAGCCCAGTGTCTCGCAGAGGCGGATGGCATTGGTGTTGGTCGCATAGTTGTGGAGGAACGGCGTCTCGCCCCGCGCCATGATCCGCCCCGCGACAAGCCGCGTGAGGAAGCCGGCATAACCCTTGCCCCGGAAACCGGGATCGGTGCAGACGGCGCTTACCTCGGTGAAGCCCGGCACCTGAAAGCGATGTCCCGCCATGGCCACCAGCTTGCCTTCAGCCCGAATACCGACATATCCGCCGAAATCATGAGTCCGCGCGGCGAAGGGTCCGGGCTTCGTCAGGGTGGCCAGCGCAAGCATTTCGCCTGCGTCGGCGTCAGAGAGTTCGAGGAAATTCACGTGCTCATCCGGCGCGGACACCGTCTCGGCCACCATCTGCACGACCTCGACAACATGCTCGGCAGCAGCACCTGGCGGTACTTTCTGCTTCTCCGGCTGGGCCACCAGGATCACGCCACTCTCTGGAATGAGCGCGGTCAGGTCGCAAAGCGCCTCATCGCTGTCATCTGCCATCCCGGCAAAGGGGGAGATGTCGGGACGGTAACGAAGTGCCCGTGGACCGCCGACAGCGAGGTGGCTGTGACGCGTGAGCATGGCATTGAGCGGTGGCCGGTCCAGAACATGCGATGTCATTCGGCGTCCTCCAGTTTGACCCGCTGGTCCAGTGGGCGCTTTGCCAATGCGTCTTCGATGCGGGAGAGCTGTTCCAGCAAGGGGCCATCGAGTCCTTCGCAAATCTCCGCGACAGCACGCTCGACCAGTGGCCAGATCTCGCGCTTGGCGTGATCGACCAGTTTGTGGCCCTGCTCAGTAAGCGCCACGCGCTTCACGCGTTGATCTGTTTTCGAACGCTGCGGGCTGACGAACCCGCGCGCCTCAAGTTGCGCCAGACTGCGGGTCACCCCGGGCTGGGCAATTCCGAGGTTCTGGGCAAGTTCCCCGACGCTCAACGGCCCTTCACGGTCAATGGCGGCAAGCATCGTCCAGAGTGCGCCATGAAGTTCGAAGCCATGTGCAGCGGTCAGCCGCTGAACATCCGCCTGCATCCGCTCCCCGATGCGCTTGAAGCGGCTGCCGAGCGTCAGATAACCATACTCACGGACCAGATCGCCAGTCATCGCAACCTCATTTTCATAACACGTTATATAACACGATATGTAAATGGTTGCAAGAAGGGATCAGCGAAATGAAAGAGGGCGGCCAGTTGTCTGGCCGCCCTCGCGTTCAATGGCGAGCAGGTGTGCCCCTCTTCCGCTGCCGCGCCCGCCTCGCAAACATGTTGAGCGCCTCGACCAGTGCCGAGAAGCCCATGGCGGCGTACACGTAACCCCTCGGAACATGGAAGCCCATGCCCTCGGCGATCAGGGTCATGCCGATCATCAGCAGGAAGCCCAGCGCCAGCATGACGATGGTCGGGTTGGCCTCGATGAACTTCGCCAGCGGATCCGCCGCCAGCAGCATCACCACCACCGCGGCGATCACGGCGATATACATGATGGCGATCTGATCCGTCATTCCGACCGCGGTGATGATCGAGTCGATCGAGAACACAAGATCAAGCAGCAGGATCTGGAAGACCGCGGCCCCGATGGTGAGGGTCATGGTATCGCTTACCAGAGAATCCTTGTGGTCGACGGGATCGACGGTGTGATGGATTTCTCGCGTTGCCTTCCACACGAGGAACAGGCCGCCGGCGATGAGGATGAAGTCGCGCCACGAAAAGCCCTTGTCGAAAGCCGTAATAACCGGTGTCGTGAGTTGGGTTATCCACGAAACGGTTGCCAGCAGAACAAGGCGCATTACCAGGGCCGCGCCGATACCCAGCCGCCGCGCCCGCGCGCGATCCGCTTCTGGCAGCTTGTTGGACAGGATCGAGATGAAGATCAGGTTGTCGATGCCGAGTACGATTTCCATCGCGACCAGTGTCGCAAGGGCGATCCACCCTTCGGCCGTCAGGACGAAAGAGAAATAGGTCTGCCAGAATTCCATGATGGGTCTTTCTGCTGAATCCGCGGTGGGAATGTCCTATGCCGCAGCGATACGCTGTCTTCAACAGCGAAGTCACCAGTGACTTCGGCCGCTGGGTCAGGCCTTCACAACAACCATGTCCCGCTCAGGTTCCATCGGCGTCACCGCCCGGTTACGGCTGGACCGGAGGCTCCGGCCTTGACCGCCGCATGGCCAGCCACCAGACGAAAAACCCGACGGCGAGCGGCGGCCCCGCCAGAATGGCAACCATCTGCCAGTTCACATACTGGCCATCCATGTTCGCCAGGAACAGGAGGCCGCAGCCGCCGGAGAACAGCATGGTGAGCAGTGCGGCTGCGCCGAAGATAAGCCGCAGCGTGGAATGCCGGGGAAGGCCCGCCGCCGCCCGCCGCGCCTCGTGGCGCTCCAGCAGGAACCACAACACGCCACCGAGCACCAGCAGGCCGGCAATGAGACCGAGAAACATCAGGATGGTTCTCCCGGATCAGATGGATTGTGGATGATCGCCTCAGCCTGCTGCTTGCGGTCCCTCTTCACGCCCCAGCGGAACAGGAACCAGCCGAGAATGGCGGGCAAGACACCGAACGGCACGAGCGTCGTCAGCAGCACGGGAATGTCGGCCAGCATGCCCTTTGGGTCGGTGAAGCTGAAAACGACGAACATCAACACGCAGCCGCCTCCAAACGCGAGAAGCAGGAGACCGAAGATGATGGCGACGATATTCATGTCAGGTGATCCTGCGCGCCGTGAGAACGGTGAGCACGGCCTTGATGGCGAGGCCGCCGAGCAAAACGCTGCCGAGCACGTTGATCTCGCTGTCCTTCAGGCCGAAGCTGAGCCACATGGCGGCGAGAACCAGGATCACCAGCACGTCGATGACGGCAAGGACGTGGAAGGCCCAGACCTGTGGCGTCCGCGCGCTGAACAGCGCCAGTAGCACGAGCACGTTCAAGGCAGCGATGCCGCCCGGAATGGCCGCCACCGGCAGCGACTGGAACATGCCGTTATAACCGCTGCCCGACACCAGCAAGAGCGCACAACCGCCAGCGAAGAGAACGATGAGCCCGCAGAAAATGGCGAGGATGATTTTCATCTCAGAGGGCACCTGCCGCTTGTGTCACGCCTGCCCCCTGCTCACGGTCATCCGCTGCCGCGCCGCCGCGTCGCGGTAGAACATGTTATAGGTCTCGAACGGGATGATCTGGCCGTTGGGCGTGACGAAATGGATGCAGGAGCGCTTCACGCGGCCGATGCAGAAATTGTGCTGGTCCATGAATTCCACGATGGCGATGCGGAAGATGTTCTCGTAGCCCATGCCTTCCGGCACCGGGATCTGCGGCAGGCAGCACAGCAGCGCGTCGAGTTTTTCGGGATTGTTGCACTCCGCCGTCGAGAGCGAAAAGAAGTTCAGGATCTGCTTGTGAAGGTCCGGATACTTCTCGAAGGTGATGGCATTGGGCAGCGCCTCCACCAGCATGTCCTTCGGGAAAAAGGATGTGATCGGCGCGATCTTGTTGCCGCTCCGCAGCGCGTAGCCAATGGCGATCGATTCCGGATTGCAGGGCAAGGGTATGATATCGCCCGCGCCGAAGGGAGTCTTCGCCTCGATGATCCGGCGGCGGATGTCGGAGAGCACGATGCGATCCTTGGCAGGGTCGAAGCCTTCGTTGCGGCCCGCGTCCTGGATCGGCTGGAAGGTGATGCCGCGCACGCATTTCCATTTGAGCGCGAAGTCGATGATCTCGCCCAGTTCATCATCGTTCTGGCCGGCCTTCACGACAACAACCAAGGTGGTGGAAATCGATTCCCTTTCAAGGGCTTCCAGCGCTTGCCTGCGAATCCGGGTGAGGTCGGCGCCGCGCAGGTTCTTGTGGACGGACGCCCGCAGCGAGTCGAACTGGAGATAGACTTCGAAGCCGGGCTTGAAGGCCGCCAGTTGCTTCACGAAATCCGGCTCCTGCGCGATGCGGATGCCATTGGTGTTGAGCATGATGTGGCGGATGGGCCGGCGCTTTGCGGCTTCGATGATCTCGATGATCTGCGGATGGATGGTCGGTTCGCCGCCCGACAGTTGCAGGAGATCGGGCTCGCCTTCCGACGCCACCAGCGCATCCATCATGCGTTCGATCTCGGCCAGCGGCCGGTGCGCGGTCTTGGCCGTGGAGCTGTCGGCGAAGCACACCGGGCAGGTGAGGTTGCAGGCCTCGTTCACGTCGATCAAGGCCAGGCACGAATGCTGCTCATGGTCGGGGCAGAGCCCGCAGTCATAGGGGCAGCCCAGCTCAGTGCGGGTCTGGGGCTGCAGCGGACGGTCACCCGGCTTCAGGTAATCGTGGCAGAGCTTGTAATAAGTGGCATCCGTGGAAACGAGCGCCTTCTGCACCCCATGCGCCTTGCAGCGCTTGAGGTAATAGACATTCTCCTCCTCGATGATGATCTTGGCCGGAACCAGCGCCATGCACTCCCCGCACATCGACGTGGTCTGGCCGTAGAAGATGTAAGGGGCAATCTTCCGGATGGGCGCGTTCACGGCTGGGCCTCGCTGGGTTTGAAGAGATCGGCGGTCCATTCATGGCCGAGGATCGCGATGAGGGTGGAGGCAAGGCCCAGCACCGCGAAGATCGTGATGGGCGGCAGCGTCACTCCGACGAAGCCGATGACACCCGCCGACCACAGACCACTGAGCGCCAGGACCACGCGAAGAACCCAATGCGAGCTTTCGCGGAAGCCATTCCGCGCCTGCTCCACCTTGTCGGCGAAGACCACGGTGAGAAGCCCGGTAAGAAAGGGTGGAAACGCCATGATGAAGACGATGAACCACATCAGCATCTTGAAGAAACCGCCGTCATCGATCTCGATCCAGCTGAACAGGATGGCCCACAGCATATAGATCGCCGCGCCCACGACGGCCGCTCCCACGATCTGGACCCAGCCGAGAACCCGGCACCAGAAATCCGCCCGGGTCATTTTGCCTTCGCCCTGACAATCATGACCAAGGAGTAAATCATGAGTCCGGCACAAATGAAATGGAACAGGTTGAAGGGCCCGATGAGGGCGCCGTAGGGTTTCAGGAATTCCAACAAGAAGCGCTGCAGGCCATAGACCAGCACAAGGAGGTAGAAGCCGTTCCGCATCAAGAAGGGGTTGCGCTGACCGATGAGAACAAGTGCCATCACCAGGAAAAGCCCCATGGTGAGGGACTCGTACAGTTGCACCGGGTGACGCAGGATACCGTCGCCGAAGTCATGTCCCCAGGGAAGCGCGGTCGGCGTGCCATGGGTTTGGTCGTCCAGCCCCGACAGGAAGCAGCCCCAGCGCCCCACCATCACGCTGGTCGCGAAGGCCGGAACGAAGATGATCCCCGTCGACCCCCGTATCCCCTTTACGGCCTTGAAGAGTTCAATCGCGACAATGGCGCCCGCCAACGCGCCCACAATGCTGCGCCCGATACCGGGCTCGCCCGAAAGCCAGAGGTTCAGCGTGCCCGCCCCGAAACCGCCGATGACGGCACCCATGACCAGCGCCAGCGCATAGCCAAGTCCCGCCTGTTCGATCTTCTGCCCGGCATCGGCCAACCGCCAGCGATAGACCAGAACGGTCATGGTAAGGGCGGAGGCCGCGGCCAGAAGATCAAACAGAGTATGAACGATCACGCAGTCCTGATAACAGGCAGCGCATTCCAGGCAAAGACCAGCATTCCGGCGAAAAACCCGTAGGACGCCAGCCCCGTAATCGGTCCGATGTTCGGATTGCCGCCAAGATAGAAGAACAGGGACACGACCAGCACGACACCGCTGATGCCCTGAAGCCAGAAGTGCACGTATGCCATCCGCTTGGCGCCGATCTCAGGGAAGAAATGATAGAAGAACGCGAAGACCGAAGACATGATCCAGCCTGCTACCATGGTGTGGGCATGGGTCGGCATCTGGGTGTGGTTTTCGCTGGCAGCCATGTAAATGCCAAGGATCATGCCACACAAAGCATAGATTATCGCAAGAGTCAGAAACAGGCGCGCTGCACCCTTCATGGTCGTTCTCCCGATGTGACTTATGCTGTCGCCCCCCGGCAGTAATGAGGGTTAGCACATTGCGGTCGAATCTCTCATGTATCTGGGATTGAAACGCAGGCGCGAATGCACCTGTGCCGCGCCAGATTTCAGCTCTGGAAGTCGAGTGCGTCGCGGATGATCTTCTGGAGGTCTTCGCGGCGATAGGGCTTCATGATGATGAAGCCTTCGCGGAAGCGCGGCTCTTCCTGATGCACCATGGCGCCCTTTGGGTAGCCGGACGTGTGCACCACCTTGAGATCCGGGCGGATGCCGCGCGCGGCCTGTGCCAAGTCGAAGCCATTGAGGCCGCCGGGCATCACGACATCGGAGAACATGAGGTCGACGTCCAGGTTTTCCTGAAGCTTCGCCAGCGCCTGAAGGCCGTCTTCTGCCTCGATGACGTCATAGCCGAAATCCTGCAGGAAGCCGCAGGCCACCGCGCGCACTGCCTCCTGGTCCTCGACGACGAGGATCTTGGGCTTGCGCGGCGCTTCGGGTTCGGGCTGAAGTTCGACGGTCTCGGTCTCCGCCGGTTGCACCATCTCGGGTGCAACGCCGAGCACTTCCGGAATGACCTCGCCCGCCGCGAACTTGCGCGGCAGGTACATCTTCACCGCAGTGCCGTGGCCCACTTCGCTGTAGACGTTGATGTGGCCACCCGATTGCTTGATGAAGCCATAGACCATGGAGAGGCCGAGGCCCGAGCCCTTGCCCTGCTCCTTGGTGGTGAAGAAGGGCTGGAACACCTTTTCCAGCAGTTCGGGCGACATGCCTGTGCCGGTGTCTGACACCGCGACCATCACATAGTGGCCGGGAGTCACTTCCTGATGCTTCTCGGCATAGGCGGCGTCGAGATAGACGGGCTGCGTCTCGATCGTCAAATGGCCGCCCTTGGGCATCGCATCGCGCGCGTTGATCGCGAGGTTTAGGATGGCGGATTCGAGCTGCGAGGGATCGATCACGGCTTGCGGATCGCCCGCCATGAGATCGGCCTTGAGTTCGGTCTGTTCGCCGATGGTGCGGGCGATCAGCGGCTCGATTCCGGCGACGAGTTCGTTGATCCGCACGTCGCGCGGCTCGAGTTCCTGCTTCCGCGCAAAGGCGAGCATCTGGCGGGTGAGGCCCGCACCCTTGCGGGCCGCATTGATGGCTTCCGACAGGCGCTTGGTCGAGCGGTCGTCCGGCATCTTTCCTTCGAGAAGCTCGAGGTTGCCGATGATGACGGTGAGGAGATTGTTGAAGTCATGCGCGAGGCCGCCGGTGAGCTGGCCGATGGCCTCCATCTTCTGCGCGCGCTGCAGCGAGGAGGCCGCCTGCTTCTTCTCGCTGGCGTCCGCCACCTGCACGATCAGCTGTTCGAGCACGCCCTCGGCACTGCGAACCAGGGTGATGAGGGTTTCGCCCTGCACCGTGCACCCGTCGGGCCGGGAAAATCGAAGTTCGAGCCGTGCGCTTTCCCTGCCGCCCTGCAGAAGGTCGCTCATCACGGTGAGGAAGCCGTTGCGGTCCTGCGGCAGGATCAGCGCGTCGATGGCCGCCTGACCGGGCTCGCGGCCCATCAACTGCCAGAAAGCGGGATTGGCGAGGCTGATTTCACCGGTGGGTGCCGCCAGTGCCATGCCGTGCATGGCATTCTCGAACGCGCCCTTGAAGCGCTGGTCGTCGACGACCGTGACCGGCTGCTCCAGATTGACGGAGATTGGCTGGTCGATGAGGCAGACGGACCGCTCGATGCGGCCCTTGTCACCGCGATAGGCATTCATCGACAGCAGCACCTGGGCGGTGGAACCGTCGCGGCGGATGACATTCATCAGTTCGGAGCGGCACACGCCCGACTGAAAATAGGACGGATAGATGTCCTGCACGAGGCGGGCACGCGACTCCGCCGTCAGGAACTCGTTGAAGGAGCGGCCCTGGACCTCGTCCGGCGTATAGCCCAGCGAAGCGGACCAGTGCCGGTTCACCGAGGTGATGCGGCCCTGCCCGTCCATGCAATGCAGCATGACCGGCAGGCTCGCCAGAAGCATCTCGTAGACCTTGCCGTTCTGGTCCGGAAAGAATGGCACCAGCCCTTCATGCCGCGTCTGCACCGCAGGCTTCTCGATCTTCCATGTGGGGGCCGGAGCGCCCGACCGGAGTTCATCCCATCCCGTGAAAGGCTGGTTGAGGCTGGCGGCGTTGACAGGCGGATTCATGGCGGACCCTTCGCACATTGCTTACCATCATGATTAGGTCGCCCTGAGTTAATGGACCCTTGCCCGAACCCTGAAAACTGGAGCCTTTCCGATCATCCAACTGCAACATTCGCCCCATGGATAAGGAGACGTTAACAGCCCGCCTCAGGCGGTTTCCGGCCGTCCGATGGCCTCGGCGCGGATCACGGCTTCCAGCAGCCCGCTGTCGTCTGCGGCATCGGGGAGATGGTGCTTCGACACGCTGACCTGCACCTGGGGATCATGCGCGCCAAGCTGGGTGACGGCCTCGAGCGCTGCCGCGCGGGCCTGTTGTTCGGCCGCCGCCAGCGCCGCGGTGCCGGAGGTGAATTGCTGGACACCCGATATGCCATGAACGCGGAACAGACCGTTGCCATCGCCTTCGACAGTCACCGTCACCACCTGCGCGATGACGCCGGTCGCGGCACCGACCGCATTGGCCACATCGAAGAACGGCGGGAACACCATGTCGCAGTCAAGCCGCTTGCCGACCTCTTCATAATAGACCCGCACCGGGCCGCCAACCGCAACGACGGGGACCGAAGGTGACAGCGACACCCTTGCGAGGCCGAGCGAGCCACGTCCGGAACTCACCGCATCGACCAGGTCATGGTCGCCGAAGCTCTTGCCGAAGGCCGTGTCGAGAATGACCCTGCAGGTGCGGCGGACAGTTTCCGACCACACCTCGCGGCAGAAGCCCTCGACCCTGACGGCATCGCCCAGCTTCATGTCGCGGAAGCGCACCATCAGCTTCGCGGCGAGTTCCGCGGCAGGGCCGGGCCAGTTGTCCTGAAGCCCCAGAACATGCGCGGCATCCGATGGCGTGAACCCTCCGGTCTGCACCAGCCCCTTGCGCTTGAGCGAGGCCAGCGCCCGTTGCGCGGCGGAAGAGACTGCGATCTTGCGGATGGCGCGCGGACGCTCGTCCACCATCGCGAGGATTTCTGCTTCGCGCGGATTGACCTCGGCTGAGTGAGAGGCGCTTGCGCCGAAGGGTTTCAGCACGAACTTGCCGTGCATTGATCCGCCCTCGGTATCGGCAAGGTCGGCCTCCAGCATGGCGACGACTTCCGGGTAGCGCGAGGCCAGAAGCGAAATCGGTGCCACGCGCTGCGGTCCGACGTCCATCTTGCCATTGAGGCCGATCGAAATCTCGCTGTCGCCGCCAAGGCCGATGGTCTTGACGTCGATGGCCTTCACCATGGTACGCCAGCCGCCGACTTCCGCCCCGTGTTCCGCCACCTGCGGGCGGCCATCTACCAGCACACCGAGGTCGGTCGTGGTGCCGCCCATGTCAGACATGATGAAATCCTTGCGCCCGCAAAGCCATGAGGCGCCGACGAGACTGGCGGCGGGGCCTGAAAGCACCGTTTCGATGGGGCGCAAGGCCACGCGCTCCGCTAGCGCAAGCGTGCCGTCTCCCTTGACGATCATCAGCGGGCAATCGACGCCAAGCGCCGCCATGGAACGGCGCACGGCGGATATCAGCATCGACACGCGCGAGATGAGCCGCGCGTTGAGAACGGCGGTGAGCGCGCGGCGCGGCGCGTCGAGCGCGGAAGTGAGTTCAGTCGAGAGCGTCGCGGGCTTGCCTGTGAACTGGGCGACCAGTTCGCGGGCACGCTGCTCATGCGCGGGATTGCGGACGGCGAAGGCGGACGCAATGGCGAACGCATCGACCGGCATGTTGCCGATAGCCACTTCGAGGGCCGCCACGTCCAGCGGCTTCGCCTCGTCGCCATTGTGGTCGTGCCCGCCCGCGATGATGGTGAGCGGCATGCCCGGAAAGGCCTTGGCGATGCCGGTGCGCTCCGCCATCGCCTGGTCGAAGCCGATGAGGATGACGCCGACGGCGCTGCCGTGACCCTCGACCACGGCATTGGTGGCAAGCGTGGTCGAGACCGAGACAAGCGCGATGTCCTGCGGTTTCAGCCCCTGCGGCAGCCTGGCGATGGCCGCCGTGATCGCCCCGGTGACGCCGATCGAGAGGTCGCCCTTGGTGGTGATCGACTTGGCGGACGCGACCACCTTGTGGCCTTGCGCCTCGATGACGGCGGCATCCGTATAGGTGCCGCCGGTATCGACGCCGATGAGATAGGTTTTCGATGTCATGGCGTCAGATCATCAGGCCCGCAGACATGTCGCTGCCTCGGCAACGGCAATCGCGGTCATGTTGACGACACCGCGCGAGGTGACGGAGCCCGTCAGAATATGCGCGGGCATGGCGGTGCCGAGCAGGATCGGCCCCACCGGCAGAGCTTCGCCGAACACCTTGACGATCTGGTAGGCGACGTTGGCGGACGAGAGATCCGGCATGACCAGCAGGTTCGCATCTCCCTTCAATGTCGAGGACGGCAGCTTGCGGGCACGCACGGCCTCGATCAATGCGGTATCGGCCTGCATCTCGCCGTCAATCTCAAGGTCCGGCGCACGCTCCCGGATGATCCCCAGCGCCTTCCGCATCTTGACGGAGGCCGGCGTATCGAAATCGCCAAAGTCGGAATGCGAGACGAGCGCGATCTTCGGCTGGATGCCGAAGCGGCCGACGTGTGCCGCGCACATCTTGACCGTGTCGGCAATGGCCTCGGCTGAAGGGTCCGGCTGCACATGCGTATCGGTGAGGAACACGATGCCGCGCGACGTGATCATCAGGCTCATGGCCGCGAGCTCGCGCACGCCCGGAGCGAGCCCGATGATATCGCGGATATGGCGGAGCTTGCCGCGATAGCGGCCTTCGAGGCCGCAGATCATGGCGTCCGCTTCGCCACGCCGCATGGCGATTGCCGCGATCACGGTCGTCGACGTGCGGACCAGTGTCCGCGCCGCGTCCGGCGTGATGCCGCGCCGGCCGGAATATTCGACATAGCTGGCGACATAGTCGCGATAGCGCGGATCGTCCTCGGGGTTCACGATGTCAAAATCGCGGCCCGGAACGATGGTGAGGCCGTAGCGCTTGAGACGCGTCTCAATCACCGCCGGGCGCCCGATGAGGATCGGCTTCGCAATCCCTTCCTCCAGCACCACTTCGGCGGCACGCAGCACGCGCTCGTCCTCGCCATCGGCATAGATGACGCGCTGCGGCGACTTCCGCGCCGCCGCAAAGATCTGCCGCATGACGAAGCCCGAGCGGAACACGAAACGCTGCAACCCTTCGGCATAGGCATCGAGATCGGCGATGGGCCTGGTGGCGACGCCCGACTCGATTGCTGCCTTCGCGACGGCGGGTGCGACGCGCAGGATGAGGCGCGGGTCAAAAGGCGCGGGAATGAGGGAGTCCTTGCCGAACAGCCGCGTCTCGCCGTCATATGCTCTTGCCACCACGTCCGACGGCGCTTCTCGCGCGAGGCCTGCGATGGCATTAACGGCGGCCCGCTTCATCTCCTCGTTGATGGTCGAGGCCCCGACATCGAGCGCGCCCCTGAAGATATAAGGAAAGCACAGCACGTTGTTGACCTGGTTCGGGTAGTCCGAGCGCCCGGTGCAGATCATCGCGTCCGGCCTGATCGCCACGGCCTCCTCCGGCATGATTTCCGGGTTGGGATTGGCCAAGGCAAGGATGAGCGGATCGGGCGCCATCTGCTTCAGCAGCTCTGGCTTCAGCACGCCTCCCGCCGAGAGGCCGAGGAAGATGTCCGCACCGGCCATCACATCCTTCAACGCGCGGGCATCGGTGTCCTGCGCGAAGACCGCCTTCCAGCGGTCCATCAACTTCTCGCGGCCCCGATAGACGACGCCTTCGAGATCGGTCACCCAGATGTTGCTCACCTCAGCGCCGAGGCTCACGAGCTGGTTGAGGCAGGCGAGGGCCGCGGCACCCGCACCCGAGGCCACGATCTTGACCTTGGAAATGTCCTTGCCCGCCAGCATGAGGGCGTTGGTGACGGCAGCGCCGACGATCACCGCCGTGCCGTGCTGGTCGTCGTGGAACACCGGAATGTTCATGCGCTCGCGGAGTTGCTGTTCGATTTCGAAACACTCCGGGGCCTTGATGTCCTCAAGGTTGATGCCGCCAAAGGTGGGTTCAAGTGCCGCGACGGTGTTGACGAAACCCTCCACATCGTACTGCGCCACCTCGATGTCGAAGACGTCGATGTCGGCAAATTTCTTGAACAGGACGGCCTTGCCCTCCATCACCGGCTTGGCGGCCAGCGGCCCGATGTTGCCGAGGCCCAGGACCGCGGTGCCGTTCGAGATGACGCCCACCAGGTTGGCGCGGCTGGTGTATTTGGACACCAGCGATGGGTCCGCATGAATCGCTTCGGAGACCGCCGCGACCCCGGGGGAATAGGCCAGCGCCATGTCGCGCTGGTTGCCGAGCGGCTTGGTGGCACGAATTTCCAGTTTTCCGGGCTTGGGCTGCGCATGATAGATCAGTGCGCCCGATTTCAGGTCGCTCGATATGGGCGCGGACATGGTGCGTTTCTCCTCTTCCCCGGCCCCTTGTGGCCCCGATTGCCGCTGATTTGCAACCCTTTGGCACGCCCGGGCATTTGCACGTTGATTGGCGGCCCCAGTGGACTAGAATGCCGAAATCATGCTGACACCCCTGAAAACCGAAGTCCGCAAGGTCGACGACCTCAGCCATGAGGCGAGGCGGTTCCGCACGATCCTGTGGAGTTTCGAGAAGAACATCGAGCTTCTGTTCAAGGGCACCGGGCTGGCGGCGGAAGTCGACCATGCAGCGCTCGCCGAAGCCTTCTCGCGCTGGCGGCAGGCCTTCGACCAGACCAAGCACCTGGCCGACATCAACCGGCAGGATTTCACGCTGTTTGCTGCCGGCATGATGCTGAAGGAGCTTCTCGCCTCACGGCCCATCACGGCGATCGTGCCCACCGAGCTTGGGCTCCCCGCCATTCCGGACACGCTCGACCACCGGCTGAAGCGCTGGCCCGAGGGCTATGCCTATACCAGTTTCTGCCTCTCGGTCGCTGCTGCCGTGCTGAGCGAGATGGGTGATGCAGAACCGAAGGAGTCCGGTGTCACCGACGACCCCCGCTTCTGGGATTCCTTCCGTGAAAACGTGGCCGAGAACCCGGCCAACGCCATCGCCTTCTTCGACATGGTCGTTGGCCTGAAACCCAACTGGAACGCGCCCGATGTGCCGTGGATGCGCCGCACCTTCATGGACCGCAAGCAGTCGATCGAGGGCCAGCGCACGAAAGACGCTTTGGAATGAAGGGTTACGGGCCGGCGCCGCGGCGCTTGCGGTTGCCCGCCCTATCGGCGAAGAATGACACCTTGGGGCTTGGGAGGGCTTGATGCATGGCGGCAACCCGCATACTGATTGTCGACGATCACCCGCTGTTCCGTGAAGCGCTGAAACAGGCGATATCAGGCGGTGTCGCCCAGGCTACAGTAGCGCTCGCGGGCTCGCTCGACGCCGCCACCGCCCTTCTCGACAAGGATGACAATTTCGACCTGATCCTGCTCGACCTTCGCATGCCGGGCGTGCAGGGCCTGTCGGGCCTCATCTATCTGCGCGCGCAATATCCCAACATCCCCGTGGTCATCGTGACAGCCTCGGACGACCAGGGCCTCGTGCAGAAGGCGCTGAACCTCAATGCGTCCGGCTTCATCCCCAAGACCTCCGGCATCGAGACCATCATCGCGGCGGTGAATGCGGTCTTGAAAGGCGATATCTGGGTACCCGAGGGCCTTGCCGAGGCGACAGCCGCCGACAAGGAAGCCGACGAGATCGCGCGGCGCATCGCAACGCTTACCGCCCAGCAGATCCGCGTCCTGATGATGCTGCGCGAGGGCCTGCTGAACAAGCAGATCGCCTATGAACTGAATGTCTCCGAGGCCACCATCAAGGCGCATGTTTCGGCCATCCTGCAGAAGCTCAACGTATCGAGCCGCACGCAGGCCGTGATCGCAGCGAGCCGCATCGACGGCGTTGCGGCGGCGGAGCACTGAAGTTTAGACGGGAGCCTCGGCTCGTATGGCGACGTGTGACATGGCGGCCCGAAGTGCTGCCGGCTTCACGGGCTTCCGCAACAGATGGACATCATGCGCCACCGCGAGGTCGGCGACCGCCGGAGTTCGGTCGGCGGTGATGAGAACGGCGGGGATATGCCGCCGCGCCCTGGTTCGCAGCGCCCTGATCACCGAGATTCCGTCTTCGTTGTTCAGGTGATAGTCGGCAAGAATCATATCGAACTTACCTTCGGTCGCGGCAAGGACAGCCAGCGCCTCGTCGAGCCCCGCGGCGGTGTGGACCGTGTTGCCCCAGCCCGTGAGCAGCACTTCCATTCCCTCGACGATCCTTCGTTCGTTGTCGATCACCAGCACCCGGAACGCGCCCGCCAGCGCCGGCGGCTGAACCTTGCGCTGCTTTTTCAGAACGGCGGGGTTGATGGCTTCCGTGACGGGGACGTCGACGGCGAACGTCGACCCCTTGCCCTGAGCAGAGCGCAAGGTGAGCGGTGCTTCGAGCACCTTCGCCATGCGCTCCACGATCGAAAGCCCGAGGCCCAGCCCGGAGGTGCCATCGCCATCGGTATGCAGCCGCTGGAACTCCTGGAAGATGATCTCCCGCTTGGAATCCGGGATGCCGGGACCCGTATCGTGAACCTCGATCCTGAGCATGTTGCCGTGCCGCCTGCAGCCCATCAGCACGCGGCCTTCCTTCGTGTACTTGATGGCGTTGGACACGAAGTTCTGGAGCACGCGGCGAAGCAGCTTGCGGTCGGAATTGAGCGTAAGGCCGCACGGCACCACAGTGAACCTGAGGCCCTTCTTGCGCGCTGCCGGCCCGAATTCGAGCGCCAGCGCCTGCAGGATGTCGTCGATGCGGAAGGGCGCCACCTCGGCTTTCATGGCGCCCGCGTCGAGGCGTGAAATGTCGAGCAGCGCCGAGAGGATTTCCTCCACCGCTTCGAGCGAGGAATCGACGTTTCGCACAAGCTCGCCATCCTTCGAGCGCTTCATGCGTTCGACCAGCGTGGAGGTGAACAGCCGCGCCGCGTTCAGCGGTTGAAGAATGTCGTGGCTCGCCGCCGCGATGAAACGCGTCTTGGAGAGGTTGGCGGCATCGGCTTCGGCCTTGGCGTCGGCCAGTTCCGCATTGAGGCAGGTGAGTTCGGCCGTGCGCTCCATCACGCGGCGTTCCAGCGATTCGTTCACGCGCTGCAATTCCTCGGCCGCCAGTACGCTTTCTGTCGCGTCGATGACGGTGACGACCACGCCGCCATCGGGCATCGGGCTCGACCGGAACTCGAAGACCTGGCCCGTGTCCATCCGCCGCTCGCGGAACACCTCCTGCGTCATGGCGATCTTGCTCACCCGGTCGTCGATGGCTTCCGTGCCGCTCGCTGTCCGCGACAGGAAGGCGCCCAGCACTTCGGTGATGGGCGTGCCGACCCGGTTGAGGTCGCTGCCCAGCCCCAGGAACTCCTGCAACGTGCTGTTCCAGCAGATGAGCGTCATGCCGGGTTCAAACACGGCGAGGCCCTGGTCGACGTTGTCGATGGCCGATTGCAGCAGGTCGCGGTTGTGCTGGATGGCGGCGGAGGCATCGTCCAGCAGCTTCATGGCGCCGCGTGCATGCGTCGAATGACGCTCCAGCATCAGCGCGATCACGAGGCGGGCCGAGGCAACGCCCACAGCACTGGCCAGCAGATGTTCGGCAAAGCGGATGAGCCGCACGTCGG
>NZ_JBGSOZ010000061.1:0-7656 GCF_041738905.1 Aestuariivirga sp. | reverse complement strand
GCCAATCCTCAAGGCCGCACTTCAAAACCATCGGACCGAGCAGCCAGCCTCCCATGCAGTTGACCGCTTGGCCGATGCTGCATAAGGTTCAACCAGCGACGCCAGCCTTGGCATTTTCAACAGAGTACGGGACATCCCCGTTTGGGATGGTTCGCGTAGTTACCGCCGTAGCGGTCCGAGAGTAAATCGTTTAGATTGAGTCTGTGCTCTACAGGGATTACAGGAGGCACAGGACCTTGAAGCGCCCGATACCGATGCTCCAAGTGTTCAAACCCGTAAGTCAAATTGCGCATGTTCCAATGAACCCAATAGCTCTGCCGTCGATCTCGGGCGAAGTCATAGAATCCATCAAGAAGACGCCTTTCGATTTCATCGAACCGATCCATAACATCTTCTCGAAGCACACCCAATTCCTCGGCAATAGCGTGGGTGGAAAAGCTTACTGTTTGCTCCGTCGCATAGTGAGTAACAGCTATTGATGTAATTCTAGGAGAGAGCCCCTCATTGTCATCGTACAGACTCTGACAAGAATAGTGGATTATATAGAAGTTCTCTGGATGGGCTCGAATCTGACGAATAAATTCCCTGCAGTTATTGATCGTCATGATGTCGCCTGTCCTCAAATGCCGACATCGATCTCATTCCGCTGCAATCCGGCCCGCCTGCGAATGGTTCGAATATGTTTCCCACGTCGGCGCGTAGTCGTCGTTCGCCTGATTGCCCCAATAGGTCCAACCGGGCCGCGTGCCGCGGGCGAAGAGTTCGAGGAACGGTCCGCGCGAGCAGGCTTCGATCACATCGTATTGTTCGTCGGGCTTTCGCGAATGTTCGCGTTTGCGGGTCTGGATCATGTTCACCTGCCGCCGTCCGGGAGCCAGCGTACGGGCATTCTTGCCGCGCGTACCGAACAGCAGGACCTCGGTGACATTGCGAAAGTAGAACCCCACGCCTCGCCCGTCCGAGCCGCCATCCTTCCGGATCTTGTGCCAGACGATGTTGCTCTTGTAGTCGAAGCCCCAAGCCTTCATTACCAGAAGGCCTTCAGGAAGCAGAGCGTTCGGCACCCACATGTAAAGATGGGCCGGTTCCTTCACCACATCCGACACCGGCAATCCGCAGATGTCCGCCGTGGTCATGGTCTCATAGCGCGTCAGCCTGCGGTGCTCCGGCGCGACCTTGCCCGTGCGGTTGGTGAAGCGCCATGGCGGATCGGCCAGAACCGTGTGGAACTTGCGGCCCCCGAGTGTTGCGGCGAGATCGATGATCGTCTTATTCAACTGGTCCATCGTCCTCATATGCCTCTTTTCGAATTGCGAACACCACGACAGGACATCCGCCCGCTCCGCCGCCCAGAATGCGACTGATGAGCTTGTCGTCGTGGGTTGTGGAGACGCCGTAGGTCTCCGGTTGCTTGCCGAATTCTTTGTGGTTGGCCTTGAGCCAGCCTTGAAGCTCGGTCGATCGCGTGACGATGACGCCGACGTCGATCACATGGAGTTCGTAGAGCAGGCGGAAGTTATTGAGGTCGCGATCGAAGAACGGGTCCTTGTTGTTCCACTCGACCTCCAGCGCAACGCGCCCGGTGAAGCAATCGACACTGTGCGTCGGCGTTGGCGCTCGACGCCATCCACCACGATCTTCGTGTCGAAGGCCTTCTCGACCCATCCCCGCTTGTAGAGCGCACCATCCAGCAGGCCCGCCATCTCCGACTTGTTGCCGCGGCCCTTGGCGATCAGATGCGACTTCTTGAGCGAGAATTCGGCCAGGACGGTCGAAACATCGGTCCATTCCTTCGGATGCACGGCCTTGAGAATCGTGAGTCCGTTCCGCCAATCATAGGAATAGAACTTGGCGTCGATCTCTGGAGAAATGGTGGTCCGACTCAGCATGTCGCAATCTTGGCATACAAACCCAAAGGCGCATATTTGTTCATTATTTGTTCCGCGTCAACATTCCAAGTGCCCTGTGGATAGTTCGGGCCAACTGCTTCAGCTGGGTTTCAAATGTCTTCCCGAACCTGTGGCGCTGGCTGGTTGCGATCATTCAGAAAGTCCGCGTCGATTCTGGTTTGGTCTTCAGCATCATTCCACCTGATGAACCGCAAGCTCCGGATCAGCCCCTCGCGCACTTCGTAGATCGCCATGATGTGAAGATCGCCCGTCGGCAGGCCGTAGACGGTTTCCTTATCGATGGCGTGGGTGGGGCCTTCCAGCCGCTGGTGGACGATGCAGTGGAGCTTTAGGTTATCCGCGAAGCGCTTGATGTAGGCGCTGCGGATCTCGGCCAGCCCATTGCAGATCATCTGGCCCGTCACATAGTCGCCGATCGTCGCGTCCTCCGCGAAGAGGGCGCAATAGCCGTCGATGTCGTGGGCGTTATAGACTTCGAGCTGGCGGTTGATGACGTCGCGCGGGGTGGGGAAATCGGCCATGGGCTTGAACTGTCCTGCTGAAACGATGGACGCCATCAGACAGAAGCGGCCCAGAAAACTCAAGCCCCGCCTTCGCGCGGCAAACGCTCCATCACGGTGCAGGGTGTTGTCAGGGCCAGCGAATTCCACCAACGTGGGGCACATGCTTCAATTCGCAAGGGGGATCGATGGCGGCGGAGGTTTACGGGCAGGGCGTTCTCTCGGTCGGGGCTGCGGCACTGTCTGAAACGGGGTTGGTGCTGGCCATCATCGCTGGCTTTGCGGTGATCTTCCCGCTGTTCTGGTGCGGCGTCGTCTGGCTCCTCAGCCACATGAGCGGCTGGCAGGCTCTGGCCCGCTCCCATGGCGCGGGAACAAGGCCGGTGACGGGCGTGCGCCACAGTTTGGTGACCGGCATGGTGGGTTGGGTGTCGTACCGCAACGTTCTCACGCTGCATGTGGCGGCGGACGGGTTGTTCATCGAGGTGATGCCGCTGTTCCGCATCGGGCACCCGCGCCTCTTCATTCCGTGGACGGAGATCGGCGCGCGGCGGCCGAGCCGGGTATTGTTCTGGACGGCGGAGCAGTTCGAGGTGGGGCGGCCCCCGGCCGGCGTGATCACGCTCCCGCCCGGCTACCTGGGCGATCACGTGCCGGCCTGACCGGCTCACCACATGCGGCGCATGGCGTTGACGTCGAAGCGGGTGAGACCGATGTCTTTCAGCAGATGGTCGTCAAGTTCGGAGAGTTGAGCCGCGGCCTTCTTGCGGCGGAAGGGGCGGATGAGCAAGCTGAGCCCAAGGGCGAGCTGGCTGAGGGCGGCAGAGTGAGCGGTCATGGCAATGGTCCTGGGAATCGAGGGTGCGTTAATTCAGCTGCGGGCATCGAGAAGGGCGGCTATGGCCCGCTTGAGGCCGGGCGCGTTCTCGAGCCGCTTCATCTGGGCGCGGTCGCGGGCGAGGCGGTAGCGCCGCAGCCTGAGCGTGGCGCAAGCAATCTGCCGGCGCATCGTCTCTTCGGTGGGCGGCAGCGAGGCTGTGCGGGCGAGGGTGGTCATGGCCGAAAGTCTCCGGGGCAGGCGTTGAACTTGCAGCCTGTGTAATCCCGGAGAACGCTGATTCATGTGACGGCCGTCACGATTTATGAAATCAGATGAAATATGTTCGTATGCGTCTGAAATAATCGTTACAGGGTGTCCCGTGCCTTTGAAAGGCAGAAGACGCCCTGAAGCTGTTCTCTCTTATAGCGGACGCCTCGTCAGTGGACGGGGGCCCGGCTGACGGCCTCCTGGCCTTCGGGCTCGATGAGGCCGATGATGGCGCCGGTCGGATCAGTGACGACGGACAGCTTGCCGACGCCGGCGAGCCGGAAGGCGGGCCTGAGGATCTCACCCCCGGCCTGTTCGGCCCTCGTCTGGGCCGCGACGATGTCGTCCACCGCGAGGTAGGTCATCCAGTGCGAGGGGATCCCCTCGAAGTCCGGCTGGGTGAGTTGGAAGATGCCACCCACAGCGCGCCCCTCCTTGTGGGCCACCCAGTAGCGGTTGCCATCGGGCAGGGCAGTTGGCTGGAAGTCCCAGCCGAGCGTCACATTATAGAAGTGACGAGCCTGCTCAGGCTCCCAGGTGTTGAGTTCGTGCCACCAGACCTTGAGCGGCGTGGACATCATGCGATTCTCCCCCATGTGTTGTGGGCAGTTGGTGTGAGTCGCCGTCAGGATGGAGAATCGGAGGCAAGGCAGGCAGTCGTGTGGCAGGAAATTGACGAATTGTGGCGCTCGTCCCCCAGAGTCAGCCGAATCCGGTGTGCGGCGCACAAATACCCGCCGTTTCTGGCTATAAACCTGCTCGATTTCACTCAAGGCGCATCAAGAAAGCCGGAAATTGGGGTTGACGGGGCTTATCCACCCCTGTAGATACCCGCTCGCTCTCTGACGGCAGGCAGTCGGTGCTTCGCGCATCGAAACGCTTTCGAAGAGGGCGGAAGAAAAGACATTCAAGGTCAAGACCCCTCGGACCCTGCCGGTCCTCGGGTCCTCTGGTTTTGGAACACTGCGCGATCCATGAGCCCGGATCGCGACGGTGTCGTTGTTATGTGCAATCGGGTTCGAAGGTAGAGACAAGGCCACAATGCCGACGATCAACCAGCTCATTCGCAAGCCCCGCCAGGCGCCGACCTATCGTAACAAGGTTCCGGCGATGCAGGCATGCCCCCAGAAGCGCGGCGTTTGCACGCGCGTCTACACCACCACGCCAAAGAAGCCGAACTCGGCTCTCCGCAAGGTGGCCAAGGTTCGTCTCACCAACGGTTTCGAAGTGGTGAGCTACATTCCCGGCGAAGGTCACAACCTTCAGGAACACTCAGTCGTCATGATCCGTGGCGGCCGCGTGAAGGACCTCCCGGGTGTGCGTTATCACATCATCCGTGGCGTGCTCGATACACAGGGCATCGTCAAGCGTCGCCAGCGCCGGTCGAAGTACGGCGCGAAGCGTCCGAAGTAAGAACGGGGAGATCAGAACATGTCGCGTCGTCATCGCGCCGAGAAGCGTGAAATCAACCCGGATCCGAAGTTCGGCGACCTCGTCGTTTCGAAGTTCATGAACAACCTCATGTACGAGGGCAAGAAGTCGGTCGCCGAAGGCATCGTCTACGGCGCCTTCGACAAGATCCAGGGCAAGGCCAAGCAGGATCCCGTCCAGGTGTTCCACGATGCCCTGAACAACGTCGCTCCGGCGATCGAAGTCCGGTCGCGCCGCGTCGGCGGCGCCACCTATCAGGTTCCGGTCGAGGTCCGCACCGAGCGCCGTCAGGCTCTCGCCATCCGCTGGATCATCACCGCGGCCCGCAACCGCAACGAGACCACCATGGTGGACCGTCTTTCGGGCGAACTTCTCGATGCCGCCAACAACCGCGGCACCGCTGTGAAGAAGCGCGAAGACACCCACAAGATGGCAGAGGCGAACCGCGCCTTCTCCCATTACCGCTGGTAAGAGATACAGGACACCAAGACTATGGCCCGCGTTCACGCCCTCGAGGATTATCGCAACTTCGGCATCATGGCCCACATTGATGCCGGCAAGACGACGACGACCGAGCGCATCCTCTACTACACCGGCAAGAGCCACAAGATTGGCGAAGTGCACGATGGCGCTGCCACCATGGACTTCATGGAGCAGGAGCAGGAGCGCGGCATCACCATCACGTCCGCTGCCACGACCGCGTTCTGGGCGGGCAAGCGCATGAACATCATCGACACCCCCGGCCACGTCGACTTCACGATCGAAGTCGAGCGCTCGCTGCGTGTGCTCGACGGCGCTGTCTGCGTGCTCGACTCGAACCAGGGCGTTGAGCCCCAGACCGAGACCGTCTGGCGCCAGGGCGACAAGTACAGCGTTCCGCGCATTGTCTTCTGCAACAAGATGGACAAGACCGGCGCGTCCTTCGAGCAGTGCATCAAGGACATCAAGGAGCGTCTCGGCGCCCGTCCGGTTCCGATCCAGCTGCCGATCGGCGCTGAAGCCGATTTCAAGGGCATCATCGACCTCGTCCGCATGAAGGCGGTCGTCTGGGAGAATGAAGCTCTCGGCGCCAACTACCATGACGAAGACATTCCTGCGGACCTTCTGGACGCTGCCGTCCAGGCCCGCGCCGACATGATCGAAGCCTGCGCCGAACTCGAAGATCAGGCGATGGACGATTATCTGAACGGCAAGGAACTCACCAACGAGACCATCAAGAGGCTGCTGCGCAAGGCCGTTCTGACCAGCGCCTTCTTCCCGGTCCTCTGCGGTTCGGCCTTCAAGAACAAGGGCGTCCAGCCGCTGCTCGACGCGGTTGTCGATTATCTTCCCTCGCCGCTCGATCGTCCGCCGATCAAGGGCATCGACGCGAAAACCGGCGAGGAAGTCGTTCGGAAGTCGTCTGACACCGAGCCGCTGTCGCTCCTCGCGTTCAAGCTCATGGATGACCAGTACGGCATACTGACCTTCTGCCGCATCTACTCGGGCGTCCTGCACAAGGGCACTGCTCTGCTGAACTCCACACGCGAGAAGACCGAGCGCGTCGGCCGCATGGTTCTCATGCACGCCAACAACCGTGAGGAAATCGCTGAAGCCTACGCTGGTGACATCGTTGCTCTCGTCGGCTTGAAGGAGTCCCGCACCGGTGACACGCTCTGCGATCCCGCGAAGCCCGTCATCCTCGAGAAGATGGAATTCCCGGATCCCGTCATCGAAATGAAGGTCGAGCCCAAGACGAAGGCCGACCAGGAAAAGATGGCCGTCGCTCTTTACAAGCTGGCTGCCGAAGACCCGTCCTTCCGCGTGTCGACCGACTCCGAGTCGGGCGAGACCATCATCAAGGGCATGGGCGAGCTTCATCTTGACATCAAGGTCGACATCCTGAAGCGCACCCACAAGGTGGAAGTGCAGGTCGGCGCCCCGCAGGTTGCCTACCGTGAAGCCATCTCGCGCAAGGTGACCAAGGACTACACCCACAAGAAGCAGACCGGCGGTACGGGCCAGTTCGCCCGCGTCATCCTAGAGGTCGAGCCCAACGAAAAGGGCGCAGGAAATGCGTTCGAGTCGAAGGTCGTCGGCGGTAGCGTTCCGAAGGAATATATCCCCGGCGTCGAGAAGGGCCTCAACTCTGTCCTCAACAGCGGCCCGCTCATCGGCTTCCCGGTGGTCGACCTCAAGGTCACGCTGATCGACGGCGGCTATCACGAGGTTGACTCCTCGGCCATCGCCTTCGAAATCGCGACGCGCGCTGCGATGCGTGAAGCCTTCGAATCTGCGGGCCCGGTATTGCTCGAGCCGATCATGAAGGTTGAAGTGACCAGCCCCGAGGAATTCCTTGGTGGCGTCATCGGTGACCTGAACTCCCGCCGTGGTCAGATCATGGGCACGTCGATGCGTGGCAACGCCAACATCATCAATGCGCTGGTGCCGCTGGCCAACATGTTTGGTTACATCAACAACCTGCGCTCGATGAGCCAGGGACGCGCATCCTACACGATGCAGTTCGACCACTATGCCCAAGTTCCGGGCGCCGTGGCCGATGAAGTCAAGAAGAAATACGCCTAATTAGCTGAAGAACGGAGATATCCGATGGGCAAAGAGAAATTCAACCGCGACAAGCCGCACTGCAACATTGGCACGATTGGTCATGTTGACCATGGCAAGACGTCGCTGACGGCTGCGATCACCAAGGTTCTGGCCGAGTCTGGCGGTGCGACTTACACGTCGT
>NZ_JBGSOZ010000039.1:0-6543 GCF_041738905.1 Aestuariivirga sp. | reverse complement strand
GGCGGCTCGTCCAACGCGGCCGCGGCCATGCGGGGGTTCCTGAAACTCGCGGGGCTCGATACGCTTGATGAGACCATCATGGCGGCCGGGTTGAAGATCGGGGCCGACGTGCCGGTCTGCCTGGCCGGAAGGCCTTGCCGGATGCGGGGTGTGGGCGAACGCATCACGCCGCTCGCACATTTCGAGCCGCGCCATGCCATTCTCGTGAACCCGATGGTGGAAGTCCCGACCCCTCAGGTCTTCCGCCAGCTGGGCCTCGAGAAAGGGCAGGGTTTCAATGCTCCGATCACGGACGAATGCGATCCGCGATGCTGGCGCAACGATCTGGCGGCGCCGGCCAAGGCCATCGCTCCGGTGATTGGCGACGTCATCGCCAGACTCGAATGCCTGCCCGGCGTCACCCGCGCCTTCATGTCGGGCTCGGGTGCCACATGCGTTGCTCTCTGCGACGGAGAAGAAACAAACCTCGATCTCGATTCCCGCTGGTGGACGGCGAGGGCCATTCTCTCCTGAGGTTCAGTAAGCTCGCGCCACGCAGAAATCGACGGCTTCTAGCAGCGCGTTCTTCAGCTCCGAATCCGGGAAGATCGCCAGTGCGTCGCGCGCGATGTCGCCATAGTGGTTGGCGCGGTCGATGGTGTCTGCAATGGCGCCATGGCGTTCCATCAGCTTCCTGGCATAGCCCAGATCGGCGTCGGTCTGGTCGCCGTCTTCCAGCGTGCGTTTCCAGAAATTCCGCTCTTCGGCGGCACCGCGGCGATAGGAGAGAACCACGGGCAGCGTGATCTTGCGCTCGCGGAAATCATCGCCCACGCCCTTGCCCAGCTTCTCTGTCGTGCCCGAATAGTCGAGCGCGTCATCGATGAGTTGGAAGGCGATGCCGAGATTGCGGCCATAGGACTCGAGTGCCGCCTGTTCGCTGTGCGGGCGGTTGGCGACAACAGCGCCGACTTCGGCTGCGGCCGAGAACAGGGCCGCCGTCTTGGCCACGATCACCTGCATGTAGGCATCTTCGGTGGTGGATGTGTCCTGCGAGACGGACAGTTGCAGCACCTCGCCCTCAGCGATCACGCAAGCGGCATTGGAGAGAATGCGCAGCGCTTCGAGTGAGCCCGTCTCCACCATCATCTTGAAGGCCTGGCCCAGAAGATAGTCGCCGACCAGCACGCTCGCCTGGTTGCCCCAGATGACGCGCGCCGCCTGCTTGCCGCGGCGGAGATCGCTCTCATCCACCACGTCGTCATGAAGGAGCGTAGCGGTGTGCATGAACTCGACCGAGGTCGCGAGCTTCAGGTGATGCTCGCCCGTGTAGCCTACCATGCGGGCGGCCGCGAGCGTCAGCATCGGCCGGATGCGCTTGCCGCCCGAGTTGATGAGATGCGTGGCGATCTCGGGGATCAGCTCCACATGGCTCTTCGCATGCGAGAGGATCGATTCGTTCACCCGCTCCATGTCGGCGAGCGTGAGTTTCACCAGCGGCTCGATGCTCGCCCGCTTCTTGTTGCCCGCTCCTTCCAGCGGAATCACGACTCCCATGGAGACTACCTTCACGTTTTCTTCAGGCCCGGTTAAAGCACAGCCGGGCGGCGAGGCCAATATGGTCAGTCTTGGGGCGACGGCTTGCCGCGAATTGCGAAGTTTTCGTCAATCATGGCCCCGGGAAACCCCTTTACTCGACAGGGGATTGCGGTCAACCTCTCGGAATGATGCAGGAATTGCTCCGTAGCAACGATCTGGTCTATCTGTCCTTTGTCCGCCATGTGCTGAATGAGGAAGGGATCGATCATGTGCAGCTTGACGACCACATGAGCGTGCTGGAGGGGTCTCTCGGAATCCTGCCGCGCCGCATCATGGTTGCCGATGGCTTTCTGGAGCGTGCGAAACTGGCTCTTGGTAACGCCTCGCTAACCATCAACGGCTAGATTGAGGCGGATGCAGATGAGTGCGACAGCTTATTCAGCCCCACCGCCACCCCCGCCAACGGGGGGCAACGTTCCTGCGTCCCTGACGGAGGACGGGTTCCTCGATGGCCGCCTCCGCATCCTGCAGCCCGAAAAGGGGTTCCGAGCCGGCATCGATTCGGTGTTCCTGGCTGCCGCCATTCCTTGCGCACCCGGAGAGACGGTCTATGAGGCCGGCGTCGGCACTGGTGTTGCCGCCCTCTGCCTTCTGGCGCGCAATCCGACCATCCACCTGACCGGTATCGAAGTTGCCGCCCGCTATGCGATGCTCTGCGAGGAGAATGCCAAGCGCAACGGCTTTGCCGACAATATCCGTGTCATTCATTCCGATGTGAAGGAGGCGCTCCGAAAGGACCTGGCCTCCATGCCCTCGCACGGTTCCTTCAGCCACGCCTTCGCCAACCCGCCCTATTTCGAGGATGGCAAGTCGACGCCGTCTCCCAATCTCCTGAAGGCACAGGCCCACGCCTTCGGCCCGGACGATCTCGAACTCTGGGTGAAAGTTCTCCACACCATGGTGACCTTGCGCGGCACGGTGACCATCGTTCACCGCGCCGAAAGCCTCGGCAAGCTGCTGCAGATGATGGAAAACCGTTTCGGCGATATCCGCATCGCCCCGCTCTATGCCCGCGAGGGCACCGCCGCCTCGCGCATCATCGTGCAGGGCGTCAAGGGCTCCAAGGCGCCGATGCAGCTTCTGCCCGGCCTCGTTCTCCATGACCAGAGTTCGCAGTTCACACCGGAAGCCGAAGCCATCCTCCGCGACGGCATGGCCTGGCGCCTGCGCTGACCTTTTCAACCTGTTGACTTGCGGTTGAGCCCTGCCGCACCTACCTATGCGGCATGGGGAAGCAATCCTTTTTCGACCGGTTCGTTCCGCTGCGGTTCCGCAAGTCCGTGCCCGTGGTCAATCATGTGGCGCTGCATGGCGCCATTGGCATGGGTTCGCCGCTGCGGCCCGCGCTCACATTCAAGTCCGCGAACGGCGTTCTCGAACGCGCATTCGCCCGCAAGGGCATCGCCGCCGTTGCAATCACCATCAATTCGCCGGGCGGCTCTCCGGTGCAATCGGCCCTGATCCATGCCCGCATCCGCGAACTGGCGGATGAACACAAGGTGCCGGTGCTGATCTTCTGCGAGGATGTGGCGGCGTCCGGCGGCTACTGGCTGGCCTGTGCTGGCGATGAAATCTATGCCGACGGCAGTTCGATCATCGGATCGATCGGTGTCGTCTCGGCGGGCTTCGGCTTCGTTGAGGCCATCAACAAGCTCGGCATCGAGCGCCGCGTCCACACTTCGGGCGAATCGAAATCCATGCTCGACCCCTTCAAGCCCGAAAAGCAGGAGGACGTGGACCACCTGCTGAGCCTGCAGGCCGACGTCCACCAGTCTTTCAAGGATCTGGTGAAGGGAAGGCGCGGGGCCAAACTCGCCGACAATGATGGAGAACTGTTTTCCGGCGCCTTCTGGTCCGGACGTCAGGCGCTCGCCAGGGGACTGGTCGACGGCATCGGCCACCTGCATCAGGTGCTGAAGCAGAAATTCGGTGACAAGGTCGTGATCCGTAACGTCAGCGCGCCACAGGGTTGGGGCCTGAAAAGACTGGGTTTCGGGGCACAGGCGCCTGATTTTGCGGCATCTGCGATCGACGCCATAGAAACGCGTGCAATCTGGGCGCGTTTCGGCTTATGATGAATGTAATGATGGGGTCATTGGAGGATCCGATGCTTGTCCTGAAGGCTGTAACCGTATTGATCGCCGGGCTCTTGTCGCTTCTGGCAGTGCGGCATGTGATGCGCGAGATGCAGGCGGTAAAGGTGAAAGCCACCACCCGTCAGGCCCGCCCGCAGCAGATGCGCCGCCTCCGCCAGGACCCGCGCACCGGCATCTACTACCCCGAAGCCTGAACCGCGCGCCGGACCCCTTATCGCGGGAGCCGGGAGTTTCTCTTGACGGTGTGAATCGTGCCGCATAGGGTCCGCGCGCTTTCCGAGGCGGACCCGACCCATGGCACTCAATCCGACGAAATCCTTCCAGGACCTGATCCTCACGCTGCACCAGTACTGGAGCGGCAAGGGCTGCGTGATCCTGCAGCCCTATGACATGGAAGTGGGTGCCGGCACCTTCCACCCGGCGACGACGCTGCGCTCGGTGGGCCCCAGGCCCTGGGCAGCCGCCTATGTGCAGCCGTCGCGCCGCCCCAAGGATGGCCGTTATGGCGAGAACCCCAACCGCCTGCAGCATTATTACCAGTATCAGGTGATCATCAAGCCATCGCCGCCCGACCTGCAGGAGCTTTACCTCGGCTCGCTGGAAGCGATCGGCATCGACCGCTCGCTCCATGACATCCGCTTTGTGGAAGACGATTGGGAAAGCCCCACGCTGGGCGCCTGGGGTCTTGGCTGGGAGGTCTGGTGCGATGGCATGGAAGTCTCGCAGTTCACCTACTTCCAGCAGGTCGGCGGCCTCGATTGCGCGCCGGTCTCGGGCGAACTCACCTATGGCCTCGAACGCCTCGCCATGTATGTGCAGGGCGTCGACAATGTCTATGACCTGAACTTCAACGGCCAGGACGGGGCAAAGCGCATTTCCTATGGCGATGTCTTCCTGCAGGCCGAGCAGGAGTTCTCGCGCTTCAACTTCGAGCACGCCAACACCGAGGCGCTGCTGCAGCACTTCATCGACGCCGAGAAGGAATGCCACGCGCTTCTGGCCGCCGGTGACAAGGACGGCCGCCACGAACTGGCGCTCCCCGCTTACGACCAATGCATCAAGGCCTCGCACACGTTCAACCTTCTCGATGCGCGGGGCGTCATCTCCGTCACCGAGCGGCAGGCCTATATCCTCCGCGTGCGTGAACTGGCCAAGGGCTGCTGCGAAGCCTGGAGCAAGACGGCGGGCGGCCGCGCAGCCTGACGCAATCATCCGAACACCGGAAATTGCCGTACAGGGTCACACTCAAGATCAACACCAGAGGATTTCCCATGGCCGAACCGCATATTGCCCAGAAGTCGCCGCTTCCCATCGAGGTCGAGGCGGGCAAGGACTACTGGTGGTGCGCCTGCGGGCAATCGAAGAACCAGCCCTTCTGCGACGGCTCGCACAAGGGCTCTGAATTCGTGCCGGTGAAGTGGACGGCGGAAGCAAATGGCCGCAAGTTCTTCTGCGCCTGCAAGCACACGAAGAACGCGCCGCTGTGCGACGGCGGCCACAAGGCGCTCTGAACGGGTCGCAAGAGGCCCTCATCCGCCCTTCGGGCACCTTCTCCCATTCTGCGAACGGGAGAAGGCCTTTCGCCTCTTGCGCCTTCTCCCGTGGCCTTGCCATGGGAGAAGGTGGCCGACAGGCCGGATGAGGGCCTCTTCCCTCCCTCTCCAAAGGTGACAAGCAGAATCAGGACTGCTAAGTGCCGGGCGCGTCCGGAGACCTGCAATGCCTGAACTGCTGATCGAACTCTTTTCCGAAGAAATCCCCGCCCGCATGCAGCAGAAGGCGGCGGATGACTTGAAGGCGATGGTCACCAACGCGCTGGTCGAGGCGGGCCTCACCTATGAAGGTGCGCAGGCCCATGGCGGCGCGCGCCGCCTCGTCCTTTCGGTCGAAGGGCTGGACGCCAAGGCGGCTGACGTCGCCGAGGAGCGCAAGGGCCCGCGCGTCGATGCGCCTCAGCAGGCGATCGACGGGTTCCTGAAATCGACGGGCCTGACGCTCGACCAGCTTACGCTGCAGGACGACAAGAAGGGCCAGTTCTACGTCGCGGTGATCCGCAAGGCCGGCCGCGCGGCGACCGACGTCATCGCCGAGATCGTGCCGCAGATCATTCGCAGTTTCCCCTGGCCCAAGTCGATGCGCTGGGGTTCGTGGTCCTTGCGCTGGGTCAGGCCGCTGAAATCCATCGTCTGTACCTTCGACGGCGAGGTGGTGCCCTTCGCGGTGGACGGCATCGCGAGCGGCAATGTCACGCAAGGCCATCGCATCATGGGCGGGCCCGCCTTCATCGTGCGGCGCTTCGAGGACTATGCGCAGAAGCTCTACAAGGACTTCGTCATCGTCGACGCGGCGGCAAGGGCCGAGACCATCCGCACCGAGGCGCGCAACCTCGCCTTCGCGCAGGGCCTCGAGATGATCGAGGACGAAGGGCTGCTCCGGGAGACGGCGGGTCTGGTCGAATGGCCGGTGGTGCTGATGGGAAGCTTCGACGAGAGCTTCCTCAGCGTGCCGCCCGAGGTGATCGCCACCTCGATCAAGACCCATCAGAAGTGCTTCGCGCTGCGCGACAGCAAGACCGGCCGGCTGGCCAACCGCTATCTCATGGTGGCCAATCTGGTGGCGAAGGACGGCGGCAAGCTGATCGTCGCCGGCAACAACAAGGTGATCGCCGCACGCCTGAGCGATGCCAAGTTCTTCTGGGACCAGGACCGCAAGGTGAAGCTGGCCGACTGGGCGGCAAAGCTCGATGCCATCACCTTCCATGCCAGGCTCGGCAGCCAGGGCGAGCGCGTGGAGCGCATCGCCGCGCTGGCCGGCGAGATCGCGAAAGCCATCGGCGCCGATGCCGAGAAGGCCGAGCTTGCCGCGCGCC
>NZ_JBGSOZ010000022.1:0-4256 GCF_041738905.1 Aestuariivirga sp. | reverse complement strand
GCATTGTGAAGGCATCGGGTAATGGAAATGTTAACCGCAAACGCTCCCTGTCCGGGAACGCTATGCTCATTGCCCGTAGAGCAATGCGGCGAGCTTGGGATCGCGCCCGAAAGCATCGGTTCGGAAATGCACCTTTCCATCGCTCGTCGCCCAGGCGGTGACATAGGTGACATAGACCGAAATGGGCGCTGCGAGCTTGCCTTCGGCATCCGGTGTGGCGGTCTTGGCCTTGCGGATCAGCTCGGCAAAAGTGTCAAACTTGGCGATTTCGATCGTCTTGCCGCTGCCGGCACCACCGATCGCGTCCAGATAAGGACTGCCTTCGACCGCGAGCATGCCGTCGCCGAGCAGTGTCGCATTGGCGAGGAATGTCGGCGTTTCCGCCAGTTCCGGCACATTCTCGATGTCGAAGAATCCCACGGTCTCGCCGTCGAGCACCAGGCGAACATTGGCGTCGGCAAGGTTCACATAGAGATGATTCGGCCCGAGTTCGACATTCTGCCAGCGCCGCCGCTCGAGATTGAGGCGCATCTGGTCGAGCCTGCCGGAAAGCGGAACCGCCATTTCGGCGAGCGTTGCCGCATCGAGATTGCCGTCCTGGACCAGGCGGTGGCGCTCCTGGAAAGAAGCCACGCCCGCCTGCAGCGCACCGTCGAACACGTCACCCGAACCGGCATCGTCAGGCACAAGATCGCCCGCCATCACCAGAAGCTGGCGGATTGCCGGCACGCGCGGATCGCTTGCGCCCTGAGCAATCGGACCGGCGGCAGCATCGATCTGCGGCCAGCGGCCGGCCTTGCCGATGCGGTCATATTCGGCAAGCTTGGCGATGAGGCGCACATAGCGGTCGTCGGCACTCAGATATTTGCTCGCGAAGGCGGGGAAATTGCCGCCCTCGGCTGCCGCCTCGACAAAGGCTGCCGGGTTGGTGTCGATGCGTACCATCTGGTTCTCGGAGCCCGGAACCTGCGGCCCGATGCGGCCATTGGCAAGGTCGCCGGCGAAGTCGATGAAGGCGCCGGACATCAGCGCGTCGAGGCGGGCAAGTTCGGCCGGGTTTGTCGCGGCAATCAGCGCCTCGATTTCCGTGGTGTTGTAGAATTTGGGCGACAGGCCCTGCACCCAGGAGCGCTTCAGCTCGGCGAGGAGCGCCCTGCCCTTTGCCTTCGGCCCGTCATCGCGCACCCAGACGGGCTTGAACGAGCGCCCGGCATAGAATTCCTTGAGCTCGGCAATTCGGGCATTCGCGGCTTCAGACCCCGTGTCGACCGCGCCCGCCGCAAACATCTGCTCCAGTGCCGCACCGACCTTGTCGTTGTCGGCAGCGGCGGCCGGAAAGGCGAAGAGGAGCGCGCAAAGTAGCAGGAATGCGAGGGCACGCAGTTGTTCCAGCAGCCGCCCAAACGTCATGCAAACGCTACCGAGGTTACTTGCGCAACCTGTGCCTGATGATCGTAGACCACATCGATGGAACCGGTCGTGACACCATTAAACTGGGCGACTTCATTCCCGTTGAAAAACAGATGGCCATTTCCGCCGGACGTGGTCAGGGTAAGTTGTGCTTGGGCAGTTGTCGCCGTGATGCCATCGGCAAAGAAGCTCGACAAATCGATTTGGTCTTTGCCAGAGCCGGTATTGAAGTCCAATATCTGGTCGATACCAGTATCCCCGAAATTGAATATAAATGTATCGAGGCCGTCACTTAGGGACGGTGTTCCATTGCCACCGGAAAGAAAATCAGCACCATCGCCACCGTACAGGAAGTCATTTCCATCGCCGCCGGCGATGGTATCGATGCCCGCGCCACCCACTAATTTGTTCGCAAATTGGTTGCCGGTAATATTGTCAGCCTGCGGTGAACCAATTACAGCTTCAATTGACGTCAAATTGTCAGTAAATGCGTTGCCATGCGTAACTATTCCTGTAGCCAAATTTGCTACAACTATACCAGTGTCACCAGTATAAATGGCTGTATCGAAACCCTGCCCGCCATCAATTGTATCATTCCCAGCACCACCGTCAAAGATGTCATTGCCATCCAAACCGAACAGATTATCGTCACCGCCCAAGCCATTGATCTCATCAACGTAAACTGTGCCTATAAGGTTGGGGTCGTTACCACCTGACCCCGTTATTATTTCATTCGTGCCGTTGATGGTGATCTCGACAGTCTGGGTGTCGGACAGCGGATTCGCAATACTGTTGTCCGTCGACGTGATCGTATAGGTGAGAACAAGGGACTCACCTGCCGCTAGGAAATTGAATGCCTGGGATTGGGAATTGAAGTTCCAAGCCAGATTGTGAAGATCGGTGGGTTGAGCCGCAAGGCCGGTCAACGGCGTCACCGAAAGCATCGACAGCACATCGCCGCTGACCAACCCACCAGTTACACCCGACAACACGACGCTCGTGACAGACGAACTGACAGTGTTAGAAAGGTCCGCGTCAGTAACCGTGAGCGTGCCGCTCTTCAACAAACCCGCATCAGTCTCCGCCAACGTCGCGATCGATGTATCGCTCAGCAGCGATTCATCGATGCCGGGAGTTCCGAGGTTGTCGGCAACGGTGACCACGCTTATCACCGGCGCATCATTCGTGCCGTTGATGGTGATGCTGACCTTCTGCGGGGCGCTGGCAGCCGTGGCCGTGTTGCTATCGTCGGTCGCGACAACGTTGTAGCTGAAGGTCAGCGTCTCGCCGGCAGCCAAAAAGTTTAAATCGATGCCAGTCGCATAGGCCCAACCGCTGTCAACTGTATTGCTGGCATCATTTATCGCAATCTTGCCAGTGTCATCGAGCGTGAAACCGTCGATCAATGCCTGGATCTGACCGGACGATAACGGCGCCGATGCGATTGGGCCACCGCTCCAAATCATATCACTATTGTATGTCTCGCTGAGCTGCACCTCGTCGGTATCGTCGCGGTCGGAGATCGTGATCGTGCCGGTGGCAGCCTGCAGACCCGTAAGGTTCGTATCGGCATCCGCCCCGGAGCCGGAGCCCAGAGGCTCCCAAAGGGTGCCAGTCGCAGTGATCGCCGAAATTTCCGGCTGGTCGTTCGTGCCGGTGATGGTGATGGTGACTTTCTGTCCGACGCTCTCGGCAGTTGCAGTAGCGCTGTCATCCGTGGCCTTAACCGTGTAGCTGAAGGTCAGCGTCTCGCCGGCAGCAAGAAAATTGAGGTTTTCGGTTGTTGCGTAGGTCCAGCCGCTGCTAGCGGTGTTGGTTGCATCATTGATCGCGATAAAGCCGTTGTCGTTGAGCGTGAAACCATCGATTAATGCCTGAATCTGCGTCGTCGACAGTTGGTCGGCCATGATTGAGCCGCCGCTCCAAATCATGTCACCATTGTATGTCTCGCTCAGCTGCACCTCGTCGGTGGTATCGCGGTCAGAGATCGTGATCGTGCCGGTGGCATTGAGTTCGTTCGTGCCGTTCCCCGACTCGAAAATCTCGCTCAAGCCGCCGGTCGCGGTGATCGCATCAATCAACGGCCGGTCGTTCGTTCCGGTGATCGTTATCGTGATCGGCTGCGTATCCGATCCGCCCTCGTCGTCCGTGGCCTTGATGGTGTAAGTCAGCACCAACTGCTCGCCTTCCGCCAAAAAGTCGAATGGCTCAATTCCAGAATTGAACGTCCAGGTTACGTTATTCTTGTCGGTAACTTCGGCCGGAATGTCATTGGCATCCGAGCCATTGGTTTCCTTCAGCGTCAGGAAGGACTTCAGCAGCGCGTTCGAACTGGCCGAAATGTAGCTCGGAATGATCGGCGAATTGACGGTCGTGAAAGTCACGCCCACTACAGTCATGTCGACGACATCAGTCGTATCGACATCGCGGACCGTCAATGTGCCCTTAACGGAAATGCCGTCGTCGAGCACACCGTTTGGCTTGTCGGGTGCCTCGAAAAAGCCGCCGAACGTATTCGGATCGGAGAGAGGTGACGGTACTGTAGCCGTATCGCCCGCCTGGATGCTGATGACCGGCTCGTCAATCGTCGCGCCGCGGATCGTGATGGTCACGTCCTGGCTGGAACGGTTGACTTCATTGGGGCCATCTGCGGATGATTGGCCGCTGTCGTCGGTCAAAGTGATGGTGAAAACGGCGGTAACGATTTCGCCTGCACCGAGGAAATCGAGCTTGGCTTCGTCGATCGTGTAGGTCCAGTTTACCGTGCCGCTATTGTTCTGCGCAGTGTCGGGGCTGATGTCGAACGCGTCGATGATCGCCTGGTATTCGGCAGGCGTGAGGACAAG
>NZ_JBGSOZ010000189.1:0-8424 GCF_041738905.1 Aestuariivirga sp. | reverse complement strand
GGCCAAGCGCAAGTATGAGCGCAAGCCCCGCAAGGACCCTGCCGCCGAGCCGCCGGTGAAGGAGCCCGCCGCCGATTGATGAGTGGGGCTCAGCCTCGTCCTTTTGGCCTGTAGGCCAGCCAGTACGTGAGCGCGACGCCGCCGGCACCCCCGGCGACGTTGCCGAGGCTGACCGGAATGAGGTTGCCCAGAAACCCCTTGAGATCGACGGGTAAGCCTGCCGCCCATCCCGCCGGAATCAGGTACATGTTGGCGACCGAGTGCTCGTAGCCAAGGAGCACAAAGGCGGTGATCGGAAGGATGATCGCCAGGATCTTGTCGGTCACGCTGCGCGCCGCGAAGGTGAGCCAGACCGCAAGGCAGACCAGCATGTTGCAGAGCAGGCCGCGCGTGAAGGCTTCCACCGGGCCAAGTGCCGATTTCGCCTCCGCGATCTTCCGGGCGGTTTCGCCCAGCGGCCCGTCGAAGAGGCCGGACAAGGCCATGAGGGCCACCACCGCCAGCGCGCCGATGAAATTCCCCACGTAGGAATAGCCCCAGTTGCGCATCAGCGCGCCGGGGCTCACCCGCCCGTCGACCCACGCCATCACGATCAGCGCATTGCCGGTGAAGAGTTCAGCGCCCGCCACCACCACGAGGATGAGGCCCGTCGAGAAGACGAAGCCTCCCAGGAGACGCGAGGGTCCGAAGGTGAGGCCGGTTCCAGTCATGGCGGCGGTGAAGGCGGCGGCTCCCAGCGCGATGAAGACGCCTGCAAGAACCGAGAGCGTTGCCAGCGGCACGGCGGGAAGGGAAGCCTTGCGGACACCGGCTTCCTCGATGCGCAACGCCACGTCCGCAGGCTTATAGGCGTCAAGCCCGGTCGGATCGATCTTTTTGTCAGCCATTTCAGTCTTTCACCCCAGGCAAAGGCAGTCCTCCTTGATCCATCGCAAAGTCATGTAGTCTGGGCAGGAGTCATCCTGCACCCGCTTGATCGCCAAAGAACCCTTCCCATATGACGATCATCGAGGCGGCTGTCCCCGATGGAATGCCTCTCGGGGGTTCGAAGGTCTGGGCAGCCGGCACATCAACCGTTGACGGCGTTTCAGGAGTGCCCAACCGGGGCTCGGGAAATGCGCCGAGGAGGAGAGTACGATATGGACTTCGAAAAATACACCGAACGGTCGCGCGGTTTTGTTCAGTCGGCCCAGTCGCTGGCACTGCGCGAGGGGCATCAGCGCTTCACGCCCGAACATCTTCTGAAGGTTCTCCTTGATGACGAGGAAGGACTGGCCGCCGGCCTGATCAAGGCCGCGGGCGGCGACTCGCGCCTTGCTCTGCGCGATACCGAAGCCGCACTCGCCAAGCTGCCGAAAGTGTCTGGCGGCGGGGCAGGTCAGGTCTATCTGGCGCCGGAACTCGCCCGCGTCTTCGATGCCGCGCAGAAACTCGCTGAAAAGTCAGGCGACAGTTTCGTTTCCGCCGAGCGCATGTTGCAGGCGCTGGCCGTCGAGCAGTCGGAAGCATCGAAGGCGCTGAAGGCGGCGGGCGTCACCCCGCAGGGGCTGAACCAGGCGATCAACGCGATCCGCAAGGGCCGCACGGCCGACTCGGCTTCCGCCGAGCAGGGTTATGACGCGCTCAAGAAATATGCCCGCGACCTCACCGAGGCGGCGCGCGAAGGCAAGCTCGACCCGGTCATCGGCCGCGACGAGGAAATCCGCCGCACCATCCAGGTGCTGTCACGGCGCACCAAGAACAATCCTGTCCTGATCGGCGAACCTGGCGTCGGCAAGACCGCCATCGCCGAGGGCCTGGCGCTGCGCATCGTCAAGGGCGACGTGCCTGAGAGCCTGAAGGACAAGAAGCTCTTGGCGCTCGACATGGGCTCCCTCATCGCGGGCGCCAAGTATCGCGGCGAGTTCGAGGAGCGCCTCAAGGCCGTGCTGTCGGAAGTGACGTCTGCCGAGGGCGGCATCATCCTCTTCATCGACGAGATGCACACGCTTGTCGGCGCGGGAAAATCCGAAGGCGCCATGGATGCGTCGAACCTGCTGAAGCCAGCACTTGCCCGCGGCGAACTCCATTGCGTCGGCGCCACCACGCTCGATGAATACCGCAAGCACGTCGAGAAAGACGCAGCACTTGCCCGCCGCTTCCAGCCCGTCTTCGTGTCCGAGCCCACCGTCGAGGATTCGATCTCGATCCTGCGCGGCATCAAGGAGAAGTATGAGCTGCATCATGGCGTGCGGATCACCGACTCGGCGATCGTCGCGGCGGCAACGCTGTCGAACCGCTACATCACTGACCGTTTCCTGCCCGACAAGGCCATCGACCTGATGGACGAGGCGGCGGCGCGGCTCCGCATGCAGGTCGATTCGAAGCCCGAGGAACTGGACGAGATCGACCGCCGCATCATGCAGTTGCAGATCGAGCGCGAGGCCCTGAAGAAGGAAACTGACTTGGCCTCGAAGGACCGGCTGGTGAAGCTCGAAAAGGAACTTGCGGACTTCGAGGAGAAGTCGGCGGCGATGACACGTCGCTGGCAGGACGAGAAGGAGCAGCTGGCTTCCGCCTCCAAGGTGAAGGAAGAGCTTGAGAAGGCTCGCTTCGAGCTTGACCAGGCCCAGCGCAAGGGCGACTTCGCCAAGGCGGGCGAACTGGCTTACGCCACCATTCCCGGGCTCGAGAAGAAGCTCAAGGATGCCGAGGAGTCGAGTGCCGCCAACATGCTGGAAGAGGCGGTGACGGCGAGCCACGTGGCGCAGGTCGTGTCACGCTGGACCGGCGTTCCCGTCGACCGGATGCTGGAAGGCGAGCGCGACAAGCTGCTTGCGATGGAAAAGGAACTCGCCAAGCGCGTCGTCGGGCAGACCGAGGCCGTGGATGCGGTCTCAACCGCGGTGCGCCGTGCGCGTGCCGGACTCCAGGACCCGAATCGTCCCATCGGCTCCTTCATGTTCTTGGGCCCCACGGGTGTCGGCAAGACTGAACTCACCAAGGCGCTGGCGTCGTACCTGTTCGACGACGAGCACGCGATGGTGCGGGTGGACATGTCGGAATACATGGAGAAGCACTCCGTCTCGCGGCTGATCGGCGCCCCTCCGGGCTATGTCGGTTATGACGAGGGCGGTGCGCTGACCGAAGCCGTCAGGCGGCGTCCCTATCAGGTCGTCCTCTTCGACGAGATCGAGAAGGCGCATCCGGATGTGTTCAACGTGCTCCTGCAGGTCCTCGATGACGGCCGTCTGACCGATGGCCAGGGCCGCACGGTCGACTTCAAGAACACGCTGATCATCATGACGTCGAACCTTGGCAGCGAGTATCTGGTGAACCTCGGCGAGACGCAGGATGTCGACGTGGTGCGCGACCAGGTGATGAACGTCGTGAAGGGACACTTCCGGCCCGAGTTCCTGAACCGCCTCGACGAGATCATCCTGTTCCACCGCCTGAAGCGCGAGAACATGGGTTCGATCGTCGACATCCAGATCGGACGCCTGCAGAAGCTGCTCGCCGATCGCAAGATCACCATCGAGGTGAGCGAAGCGGCGCGGAGCTGGCTGGCCGACAAGGGCTACGACCCTGCCTATGGCGCGCGCCCCCTGAAGCGCGTCATCCAGAAGAACGTGCAGGATCCGCTGGCCGAGGAAATCCTCGCCGGCCGCATCAAGGACGGGGAGACGGTCGAGATCGGCTCTACCGCAGGCGTGCTGACCTTCAACGGCAATGCGCTGGGCGGAAAGCCCGTCGACCCGAAGGTCGTGAAGCTGCACTGAGCTGTCTTTGAATTCGGTAGACCAGATGGCCGGGGTCTCCCCGGCCATTTTTGTTTCGACCGAATTGCTCGTTGATGGCAGGATCAATTCCGACATGACGCTCGACGAGTACAATGATTTCTGCCGGTCTCTGCAGCACACTTCTCATGTCGTGCAGTGGGACAACGCGCATGTGTGGAAGGTGGGCGGGCCGAAGGGCAAGGTCTTCGCCATCGCCTCGCATTGGCATGGACCCAGCCTCGACATCATCTTCAAGGCGTCGAGCCTTACATTCGATCTGTTGAAGGACCAGCCCGGCATGAGGCCAGCTCCTTACTTTGCCTCGCGTGGTCTTCTCTGGCTGCAGCGGCGCACGCCGGAGACTGTCGATGATGCGGCGCTGCAGGACTATCTGCGCGAGAGCCACCGTCTCGCGGCTCTCAATCTGCCAAGGCGTGTGCAGCGCGAAATGGGGCTTGCCGGGTAGGCACAGCCTTACAGCGTGAGTCCCGGCGGCAGGCTTGTGCCGATCTTCTGCTTCAGGGCGGAAAGCGTCGCGAGATCGCGCACCCATTCATAGTGGATGCCCTTTGTATTCGTGACGATGCCACCCGCAGCGGCGATCCGCCGGAGGCCAGCCTCGTGATGAGGAGGTGGAGAGGCCGTGGCATCCTCGATGACCGTCACGCGGTAGTCCTGCTCCATGAGGCCGATCGCCGAATGCGCAATGCAGACATCGGTTTCCAGCCCGACCAGAACGAGGTCCCGGCGTCCGCTTCGCGTCACGTCATCGAGAATGCTTCGCTGGCCCGCAAGGCCGAAGACCATCTTGTCGTGAACGATGCACCCCGGCGGCAATTCGGCTGAAACCTCCGGCACCAGCGGCCCGTCATTCGCCATGTCTTCCGCCGTTGCGATGATCGGAATATCCAGCGCCCGCGCCACCCGCATCAGCCAGGCGATGCGCTGGACGAGGGGCACGCGCCAGTGGACCGACAACTTGTCGAGGAAGTATTGCTGCACATCGATGACGATGAGGCAGGTGGTGTGACGGTCGATGAGGCGGTGCTGCATCGTCATCCCTTGGGCGGGCTGTCCTTGGCGAAAAGATAGATCGCCAATGCCGCCAGCACCAGTCCACCGAACATCAAGTGCAGTGTGGCGTAAGAGGAGGCAACGTCTCCGCCCTGCATCGCCTTCATGATGGCGCCGGACACGGGCTGCAATATGCCCGCCCCACCGATGAACAGCACATTGAGCAGTGTGATGCCACGCCCCAGCAGGTGATCGGGCACGAAGCTGCGGCCATGCGCCATGAGCACCCCGTAGGTCATGCCGAATGCACCCAGCAGCCCCATGACGGCAATGGCGGCGGCAAGGGAAAGATCGAAGAGGCCGAGCACGAGGAAACAAAGCGCGGTGATGAGCGCGCCCGTGAAGACAATCCATTTCCGCGTGTGGAAAATCCTGTCGAGGGGCCCATAGATCATGGCGCCGGCAGACATCGCCGCTGCCATGACGAGAAGCGCATGGCCGCGTGCCACAGGCTCGAGGCCGTGGACGAATGCGAAATATGGCCCGGCCCATAGCCCGCGCTCCGCCAGCACCACGGCATAACTCACGCCCGTGATGGGAAGCAGCGGCCAGAGTGCCCTGATCTTCAGAATGTCGCCGATGCCGGAAAGCAACCCGCGCGAGCCATGGCTGACGATCCGTTCGGGATCGCGGATGAGCAGGAAGACTGAAAGCGCCGAAAGCGTGGTCGCGGCGGCCATTCCGAACATGGCGCCCCGCCACCCGATCGATTGAGCCGCCCATGCGAGGGGAGACGTCGCCAGCAGGTTGCCCGCCGTGCCGATTCCGAGCAGCCATGAACATAGAAGCGCGAACCGTTCGCGCGCGCTGACCCTGCCAAAGAGATAGATCGCCCCCATGTAGATCGATCCGCACCCGGCCCCGATCAGCAGCATGGCGAGATTGAGCTGCAATGCATCGCGTGCGGTGGCGAAAACTATGGCGCCGATGACAGCCGCAAGCATCTGCAGCGACACCGTCCGGCGTGGGCCGACTGTATCCAGCGCCCAGCCTACGGGGAATTGTGTTGCGACGAAGCCAAGAATCCAGAAGGCCTGCAGATTGCCCAGCGCCTGCGGATCGAGGCTGAGTTCAAGGGCCAGCTCAGGCGCGATCACCGCCAGGAACGAACGGTAGAACTGGCTCAGCACATAGGCTGCGAGGAAGACGAGGAACGCGCGCACGATGTCCGTTCTTCGCAGGGTGTCATCGCCTGCGCAACTGCGGCTTCGGTATTGCTGCTGTTATTGTATCTGTGCGACCTGAAGAGCCGATGGCGCCTGCTGCATCATTGCCTGGACGCGCTGCTTCATCTGGTTGAACTTCGCCAGCTCCTTGCCCGAAAGCTGCTTGCCGCCCGCCGCCTTGATGCGGGTCGGGTTCACGGGGCGGTCGTTCACGCGGACTTCATAGTGGAGATGGGGGCCCGTGGAGCGGCCGGTGGAGCCCACGTAGCCGATGATCTGCCCCTGGTTGATCTTGGCACCGCGGCGGATGCCCGACGCGAGCTTGCTCATGTGGGCGTAGAGCGTCTCGTACTTGTTGTTGTGCTTGATCTCTACGGTGATGCCATAGGCACCGTGTCGGCCAGCGATCTGCACGACGCCCGAGCCTGCGGCGCGGATCGGCGTGCCGGCGGGAACGCCGAAGTCCACGCCCGTATGCATCTTCGAGTAGCCGAGCAGCGGATGGCGGCGCATGCCGAAGCCCGAGGTGAGGCGGGCGCCCGAGACCGGCGTCTTCAGCAGCGACTTCTGGGCACTGCGGCCCATCTCGTCAAAGTAGTCCGTCTGCCCGTCCTTGGTTGTGTAGCGGTACAGCGTCTTGGTCTTGCCGTCGAGGGTCAGCTGGGCGTAGTGCAGCACCTTGCGCTTGGCGGATGAGCCGGTGAGCGGATTGCCGTAGAACACTTCGAACGTGTCGTCGGCCTTCACCTGGCGCTGGAAGTCGACGTCATAGGCGAAGACGCGCGTCAGTTCGGCGGTAATGTAATCGGGAACCTTGTTGTCCTTGGCGGTACCGTAAAGGCTGGAACCTACCTTGGACTTGGTGCGGAAGTGATTGAACTCCGCGTATTTCGACTTGGAGCCGGCCTTGGCGCCTTCGATCGCCGCCACGAAGCGTCCGTCTTCATCAGCCTGCACCGTCAGGGTTTCATTGGGGCCCGGATTGAACGAGAGTTCGACCGGGAAGGTCACTTCGCGGCCATAGAAGTCGAGCTGGCGGTCGAGGGTCAATTCGAAAGCGGTGCCGTTCTTCATCATGCCAGGCGGAAAGACCGGTTCGATTGCCTTCACGAGAGCCTTTGCCGCCTCCGTGCTGACACCTCTGTCGGTCAACGCGTCGATCAGCGTCTCGCCCTTTGCGAGCTTGAAAGTCTCGTCAGTCGGCTCCGGCGGAACCTGCTTCGTGATGGTGGTAATGTTTTCGCTTTCTTCGCCGATCGGATCGATCTCGGCATCGATCACAACCGTCTTGCCTTGGCCATAAGGGAGATCGTCGGCGGTGATCTCGGGATAGGCATTGGCGTTGTTGAGATCACGCTCCGGCACGATCAACCCGCCCGACGTCTCGGGCTGCGGCTGGTAGGCAGCGGAAAGTTCCTTGCGGCCCATAAGGGACTCAGCGGATTCCGAACCGGCGTTCTCCGGATAGGAGCCAGTCATCGACGCTTTGCCCACGGAGGCGTAGGCATCACTCGGGGCCGCGTTTTCGCCGAAGATGCCGAGAACGGCGCTGCCAATGACGAGAGAGCCGGCAATGCCGGCCACGCAGGTCGTCAGAAGCCAGCGGTGGTGAACGGGCTCAATGTCGAATGGATGATCGAGAGCAGGTTCCGGAGCCTTCGCGGGAGACTTCGATTGCCGTGGCGGACGGCGCACCATGCCGGAGTCCGGCCGGGCGCGAACCTGTCTGTCGACGCGATCGTTCAATACTTAAATCCCCTCGTCAAACTCTGGTTGCTCCGGTTTACCCGGGCCTGTTCGACTTCCCCTCGATAACAGGTCCCACGCCGGGCGCAAACTCCCAATTCCCAAACCCACTTCCGGGGCCAGGTGCACAAGGCACCATTGCTTCGGCCCGGAAAATGCCTGCTCGACCCTCCATAGTCAACCGCGTTGACCAATCGCCGTCCGAGCAGTTGGTCTCTCCACCCAAGTCACTGAAGATGAACAGCCCTTGGCCTGTGGAAAAACCACGGTCCGAATGATCTCCCAAAGGTGTTTCCAATTCGTTAACCATGCCGGGAGCCTGTCATGTGACGGCGAAATGTCGACCGCATCTCGCCTCCCTGGCTTCTTTATGACCAGATGATGTCGATGACCCGCCGCCATCGACCCAAAAACCATCCACTTGGACAAAAAACTGCGCCAAAAATCAACCGGATGACTTGTCCACAGCCACGGATCATAGAAATAGCTAATCACTATCAATAACTTATGGCATGTGCGAAATTTTCGTGACGAAGCGCTTGACACCTTCTCTGTGGTTCTCGTATAAGCGCGATCACTGAGGGACGCGGTGCTTCTGGCGCCGGTGTTCTTGCGGAATTAAGCGACGAGCTGGCGAGGAGAGGCCGGTGTGACCTGAGAGGGTGGCCCGGTGTGATTTT